>JBKQTR010000058.1:0-14785 GCA_052143095.1 Allostellaceae bacterium | reverse complement strand
GTTCTTTGCCCCGCCGCGGCCCGCGCCGTGGCGAGGAGCCTTCGTCGGCGCGCTCGATGACCAGCCGCTTCGCGCTGATCATCGTCATCTTTGCCGCCATCCAGGCGATCATTCTGGCGCTCTGCCTGGTCACCATCGAGGGGATCAACGCGACGCGCGCCTATGTTGCGGGCGAGGACGCCTACACCAAGGCGCAGAAGCAGGCGGCGCTCGATCTGCGCCGCTACGTCGTCTGGGGCCAGCCGATCAATCTCGAGGATTTCCGCCGCGACATCGCCGTGCCCGTCGGCGACCGGATCGGCCGCGAGGCGCTTGAGGCGCAGCCGCCCGACCTCGAAAAGGCCTTCATGGGGTTCGTCCAAGGCCGCAACGATCCCCGCGACATCCCGTCGCAGTCGCGGCTCTTCGTCCGGTTCTCCTGGTGGGGACCATTCGATCGCGCGATCGCGGACTGGCGCACCGGCGACCGGCTGGTGGACGAGCTCGCGGGCCTCGCCGAGGAGATCGCCGCCGCGCGGGCTGTGGGCCCGCTCGACGACGCCCGGCGCGACGCCTTTCTTGCCGACATCAACGAGCTCGACGGCCGCTTGACCCGCCTCGAGGACGATTTCTCCGCGCATATGGGCGAGGCCGCCCGCGCCGCGCGCGACCTGGCGATGCTCGGGCTGGTGCTGGGCAGCGCCCTGCTGTGGACGGTCGGCATCTCGCTCGCCTGGCGCACCTTCCGCATCGCCATCCTGGCCGAGCGCCGCCTGGCGCGCAGCGAGCACCGCTTCCGCGATTTCGCCAAGGTGGCATCGGATTGGTTCTGGGAGACCGACGCCGAGAATCGCCTCACCTATCTCTCCGGCCGCGCCGCTCATGGCGGCATGGGCGACCCCGCCGCGTTCATCGGCAAGACGCTGATCGAGCTTGCCGGCGGCGATGCCGCCGATGACGGCTGGCGCCGCCAGCTCGAGGCTGTCGCGGCGTGCCGGCCGTTCCGCGACTTCTCCTACTCCTATCGCCGCGCCGATGGCGGCGAGCAGTTCTGGTCGCTGAGCGGGGCGCCGGTCTACGACCATCTCGGCGCGTTCGCGGGCTATCGCGGCACCGGCAGCGAGATCACGCGCGACGTGCTGGCCCAACGCTCGCTGCAGCAGGCCAAGGAACAGGCGGAGACGGCCAACCGCGCCAAATCCGAGTTCCTCGCCAATATGAGCCACGAGCGGCGCACGCCGCTCAACGCCATTCTCGGCTTTGCCGAGATCATCCGCGACCGGCTGCTGGGACCGGTCGCCGACCGCTACGCCGAATACGCCAACGACATCCACAGCTCGGGCACGCATCTCCTCGGCATCATCAACGACATTCTCGACCTGTCGAAGGTCGAGGCCGGGCGGCTCGAGCTGGTCGAGGAGATCGTCGACATCCGGGGCGTCGTCCAAAGCGTCGTCCTGCTCCTGCGCGAGCGCGTCGCGACCGCGGGGCTGATGCTCAAGGTCGAGCTGCCCGATGCGCTGCTGCTGCTGCGCGCCGACGAGCGCAAGCTCAAGCAGGTGCTGATGAACCTGCTGTCCAATGCGGTGAAGTTCACCCCGGCCGGCGGCGACATCATCGTCCGGGTTTATGGCGACAGCGCGCGCGGCGTCGTGATCGAGGTGCGTGACAGCGGCATCGGCATCGCGCCCAGGGATATCGCCCGCGCGCTGTCGCCCTTCGGCCAGGTCGACAGCCGCCTGAGCCGGCGCTACGAGGGCACCGGCCTGGGCTTGCCGCTGGCGCGCGCCCTGGCCGTGCTGCATGGCGGCAGCCTCGAGCTCGAGAGCGTCCCCGGCGAGGGCACCACGGTGCGCCTCACGCTGCCCGCCGACCGTCTGGTTGAGCACGAGATGCGGCGTTGGATCGCCGGCTGACTCGCCGGTAGCCTCGGGCCGCGGTTTGCCGTAGACTGCCGCCGCTTCTGCGGTGTGCAGCAACCGAGCGTGCCATGAGCCGACCCATCACCTTCCTCGCCGCCTGCCTGCTGGCAGCGGTCTTGGCAGGGTCGGCGTCGGCGTCGCCGCAGAGCTACGAGTACCGCGTCCTCCATCCCACCTATGGCGATATCGGCACCTACACCAACCTGGTCGAGCGTGTCGGTGACGCTACCGAGGTGACGAGCGAGCTGCGCATCGCCGTCCGGCTGCTCGGTATCGTCATCTATCGCCAGGAGGCGCGGCGGAGCGAGCATTGGCAAGGCCAGCAGCTCGTCGCCTTCGACAGCGTCACCGTCACCAACAGCGACCGGATCCAGGTGCATGGCGAGGCGCGCGATGGCGGCTTCGCCGTGACCACCCCCGCCGGCACCGTCCTGGCGCCGGCCAGCGTCCATCCCTCCAACCCCTGGTCGGCGATGGTGCTCAACACCAACGTCATGATGTCGACCCGCACCGGCCAGATCCTGCCGGTGCGTGTCAGCGGTGGCGAGACAGAGCCGGTGGCGCTTGCCGGCAGCACGCTGCGCCTTCATCAATACGAGATCGTCAGCGACAAACGCCAGTTCGTCTGGCTCGACGACAACGGCACGCCCGTCGCCTTCCGGACCGCCGAGAACGGCACGCCGATCGATTTCGTGCTGCGGCGCCAGCGGGAGGTTTCCGCCGCCGACCGGGGCTGACCGGCTACAGCAGATCCCGCAGCACCGCCACCAGCGGCTTGTCCGCCGGCGGCATGGCGTAGTGGTCGAGCTTTTGCGGCCTCACCCAGGCGAGGCTCTGTCCCTCCTGCGCCGCGACCATGCCGCTCCAGCGGCGGCAGACATAGAGCGGCATCAGCAGGTGAAAGCGCTCGTAGCGATGCGAGGCGAAGGTGAGCGGCGCGAGACAGGCCGCGCTGACGTCGATGCCGAGCTCTTCCTTGAGCTCGCGGATGAGCGCGGCCTCCGGCGCCTCGCCCGGCTGCACCTTGCCGCCGGGAAACTCCCAGAGACCGGCCATTGCCTTGCCTTCCGGACGCTGCGCCAGCAGCACGCGCCCGTCGGCATCGACCAGCGCCGCGGCGACGACCAGGATGACGGGCGGCTCAGCTCCGGTAGCTGCCATTGATGTCGATGTAGCGATGCGTGAGATCGCAGGTCCACACCGTCCAGCGGCCTTTGCCGATGCCGAGATCGAGCGCCATGTGGATGTTGCGCCCGGCCATGTGCTTGGCGACGGGCGCCTCGTCATAGCCCGGCACCGGTCCGCCCTTCTCGGCGATGCGCACGCCGCCGACGCTGATGGCGAGCCGGTCGCGGTCGGCCTTCTCGCCGGCCTTGCCGACGGCCATGACGATGCGGCCCCAATTGGCATCGCCCGCCGCCAGCGCCGTCTTGACCAGCGGCGAGTTGCCGACCGCGAGCCCGATCCGCCGCGCCGCCCCCGGCGAGGCGGCGCCGGTCACCTCGATGGTGACGAATTTCTCCGCGCCCTCGCCGTCGCGCACGATCTGCTGGGCGAGGTCGATCATCACCTGGTCGAGCGCGCGGCGGAAGCCGCGCAGCCGCGGGTCGCCGGCGCGCGTCACGCGCTTGTGCCCGGCCTTGCCGGTCGCCACCAGCAGCACCGTGTCGCTGGTCGAGGTGTCGCCGTCGACGGTGATCGAGTTGAAGGAGCGCCGGGTCGAGGCGCTGAGCAGCTGCTGCAGCGCCTTGGCCGGGATCGCCGCGTCGGTGAAGAGATAGGCGAGCATGGTCGCCATGTCCGGCGCGAGCATGCCGGATCCCTTGGCGAAGCCGTTGATCGTCACCGCGACGCCATCGATCTCGGCGCGCGCGGTGGCGAGCTTCGGGAAGGTGTCGGTGGTCATGATCGCCTGCGCGGCCGCCATCCAGCCGGTCTCCGACGCGGTCTTCGCCGCGGCGGCCTGCCCGGCAATGATCTTCTCGCCGGGCGGCGGCTCGCCGATGACGCCGGTCGAGGCGATAAAGACCTCGCGCGGGTGGCAGCCGGCGAGGGTCGCCATGGTTCGGGCGGTCTCTTCCACCACCTTTCGCCCGGCGCGACCGGTGAAGACGTTGGCATTGCCGGAATTGACGACGATCGCCCGTGCCTTGCCGCGCGGCAGCGCGGCCCGGCACCAATCGACCGGCGCGCCGCGGGTAAGCGAGCGGGTGAACACGCCGGCCACCGTCGTGCCGGGCTCGAGCAGCGCCACCATCAGGTCCGGGCGGCCCTGGTAGCGGATGCCGCAGCTCGCGGCGCCAAGCCGGACGCCGGCGATCGGCGGCAGGTCGGGCGGGCGGGCGGGGGCGAGCGGCGACAGCGCGGCCATGGCGGGTTGCGGCGGCAGGCGCGCCGCCGCTACTCCTTCGGCTTGGTCGCCGGCGAGAGCACCGGGGCGTCGGGCGCCGGGGCCTGGCCAGCGGCGCCCGGAGGGGCGAGGTTGGGCGCCGCGGCCGGGGCGGGACCGGGCTGCGCGCCGGGGCGGCTGCCGTCGGCGTTGAACACCTCGATCTTGGACGAGGCCTTGAGCTCCTTCATCTTCTCGCCGACGATCTCGCGCCCGATCATGTCGGTGAGCTGCGGCTTCATCTGCTCGAAGCTCGGCGCGCTCGCGGTGCGGCGATCCTCGAGCTTGATCACATGCCAGCCGAATTGCGTCTTGACCGGCGTCTCGGTGAACTCGCCTTTCTTCAGCTTGAAGGCGGCATCGGCGAATTCCGGCACCATCTGGTCCTTGGTGAACCAGCCGAGATCGCCGCCCGAGGTCTTGCCCGCGGGATCGGTGCTCTTCTCCTTGGCGAGCGTGGCGAAATCGGCGCCCTTTTTGAGCTGCTCGATCACCGCCTTGGCCTCGTCCTCGCTGGCGACGAGGATGTGGCGCGCATTCACCTCTTCGCGCGGCGGCGCATCCTTGACATATTTGTCATATTCGGCCTTGAGCTTCTGCTCGCTGACGCCCTTCTCGACCAGGCGATTGACATAAAGCTGCGCGACGACCTGGTCCTGGACGATCGCCAGGCGCCGCTTCACCTCGGCATCGTCCTGGAATTTAACCTTGCGCGCGGATTGCGCGATGAGGGTTGTGGCGATCATCTGGTCGAGCAGCGCCATATAGATCTTGTCCGGCGGCTGCCGCTGCATCTGCGGCGGCAGGCTGCGGGCAGCCTCCTCGATGTCGGAGCGGTGCAGCTCGACGCCGTTGACCCGCGCCACCACGGGGTCGCTGACGATCGCCGGCGGCGTCGGTTTCGCTTGCGCCCAGACCGGGGTGGCGAGGAGCATGAGAGCAAGCGCAAGGATCGCACGAAACGTCATTTGAGTTCCTTTTTTGACAGCGGGCGCGGCCGACCGCCGGCGCCGGACGGGCCTCCCCGATCGCCGGGTGGCGCCGTCGGGCGCTGATAAAGCACATCGCAGGGAAGGAGGCAACGCCAATAGGCGGGCGTTTTGGCGCGCCCGCCGGAATTGACACTCACTCCCGATCCGCCTATCTGTCACCCGGGATCCGTGCGGCCCTTGACCCCTCCCGCTTCCAGTTTGAGGTTTGGATGATCGGCGCCCTGGCTCGGCGACTGTTCGGCTCAGCAAACGATCGATACGTCAGAAGCCTGCAGCCCCTCGTGGACGAGATAAATGCGGTGGAGCCGGCGCTCGTCCGGCTCTCCGACGAGGAGCTGCGCGCGCGTACCCCGGCACTCAAGGAGCGCCTGGCCGCGGGCGAGACGCTCGATGACATCCTCCCCGACGCCTTCGCCACGGTGCGCGAGGCGGCCAAGCGCAGCCTGGGCCAACGTCATTTCGACGTCCAGCTCATGGGCGGCGTCGTGCTCCACCGCGGCATGATCGCGGAGATGAAGACCGGCGAAGGCAAGACGCTGGTGGCGACCTTGCCGGTCTATCTCAATGCGCTCGCCGGCAAGGGCGTGCATGTCGTGACCGTCAACGACTATCTCGCCCGGCGCGACAGCGAATGGATGGGGCAGATCTACCGCTTCCTCGGGCTCAACGTCGGCTGCATCGTGCACGGGCTCGACGATGCCGAGCGCCGCGAGCAATACGCGGCCGACGTCACCTACGGCACCAACAACGAGTTCGGCTTCGACTATCTCCGCGACAACATGAAGTTCCGGCTCGAGGACATGGTGCAGCGTCCGTTCAACTTCGCCATCGTCGACGAGGTCGATTCGATCCTCATCGACGAGGCGCGCACGCCGCTGATCATCTCGGGCGTGGCCGAGGATTCCTCCGAGATGTACCGCTCGGTCGACAAGCTCATCCCGCGGCTCGCGGCCGAGGATTTCGAGAAGGACGAGAAGCAGCGCCAGGTGGTGCTCACGGAATCCGGCGTCGAGAAGATGGAGGCGATGCTGCGCGAGGCCGAGCTGATCACCGCCGGCACGCTCTACGACATCCACAACGTCGCCCTCGTGCATCACGTCAACCAGTCGCTGCGGGCGCACAAGCTTTTCGCGCGCGACACCGACTACATCGTCAAGGACGGCAAGGTCGTCATCATCGACGAGTTCACCGGTCGCATGATGGAGGGGCGGCGCTACTCCGAGGGACTGCATCAGGCGCTCGAGGCCAAGGAGGCGGTCGAGATCCAGCCGGAGAGCGTCACGCTCGCCTCGATCACCTTCCAGAACTATTTTCGCCTCTTCCCCAAGCTCGCCGGCATGACCGGCACGGCGATGACCGAGGCCTCGGAGTTCGGCGACATCTACAAGCTCGATGTCGTCGAGGTGCCGACCAACGTGCCGATGCAGCGCATCGACAACGATGACGAGGTCTACCGCAGCGCGCGCGAGAAGTACGAGGCGATCATCACGCAGATCCTGGAGTGCCACGAGCGCAAACAACCGGTGCTGGTCGGCACCGTCAGCATCGAGAAGTCGGAGGCGCTCGCGGCGCTGCTCAAGAAGCGCAAGATCGCGCATCAGGTGCTGAACGCGCGCTATCACGAGCAGGAAGCCTACATCATCGCCCAGGCCGGCCGCCCTGGCGCCGTCACCATCGCCACCAACATGGCCGGCCGCGGCACCGACATACAGCTCGGCGGCAATTTCGACATGCGGCTGCGCCAGGAGCTGCCGTCGATCGTCGACGAGGCGAAGCGCGAGGAGCGCAAGGCCGAGATCCGCGCCGAGATCGAGGCGGCGCGCGAGGCGGTGCGCCAGGCGGGCGGGCTGTTCGTCATCGGCTCCGAGCGCCATGAGAGCCGGCGCATCGACAACCAGCTGCGCGGCCGCTCGGGCCGCCAGGGGGATCCCGGCGCCTCCAAATTCTTCGTCTCCCTCGAAGACGACCTGATGCGCATCTTCGGCTCCGAGCGCATGGACGGCATGCTGCAGCGCCTCGGCCTCAAGGAGGGCGAGGCGATCATCCACCCCTGGATCAACAAGGCGCTGGAGAAGGCGCAGCAGAAGGTCGAGGCGCGCAACTACGAGGCGCGCAAGTACGTTCTCAAATTCGACGACGTCATGAACGATCAGCGCAAAGTGGTCTACGAGCAGCGCAAGGACATCATGGCGGCGAGGGACGTCGCCGCCACCATCGCCGACATGCGCCACGAGACGGTCGAGGCGATGGTCGCGCGCTTCATTCCCGACAACGCGCTGCCTGACCAATGGGATGTCGATACCTTGCGCGAGGATTGCCTGCGCATCTTCAACCTCGACCTGCCGGTCAAGGACTGGGCGAAGGAAGAGGGTATCGGCGATACCGAGATCAAGGAGCGCATCGGCCAGGCGGCCGACGCCAAGATGGCGCAGAAGGTGGCAAATTACGGCGCCGACATCATGCGCATGGCGGAGAAGAGCCTGCTGTTGCAGGTCCTCGACCAGAACTGGAAGGAGCATCTCGTCCAGCTCGAGCATCTGCGCCAGGGCATCAATCTGCGCGCCTATGCCCAGCGTGATCCCGTCAACGAGTACAAGCGCGAGGCCTTCGAGCTGTTCAGCGGCATGCTGGTGGAGCTGCGCGAGACGGTGACCCGCGTGCTCGCCCATGTCGAGTTGCGCGTCCAGCGCGGCGATGAAACGCCCGAGGAGGTGGTGCCGCCGCCGCCGCGGCCGCGCGTCATGGTCGAGCGCCGCGAGGATCCGGCTTTCGCCGAGGCGGCCGGCAACGGCGCCGCTGCCGCCACCGCCGTCGCGGCACCCTGGGCCAAGACGCCGCGCAACGCGCCCTGCCCCTGCGGCTCCGGCAAGAAATACAAGCACTGCCACGGCAAGATTTAAATACGAGCGAAGCTTGACCGGGATCTCGGGTGCGACGTCCGCGAACGCTGTGAAGACGCTCGCCGCGTCATCCGGCGTCGTCCTGCAGGAGCGCGCCGTTGAGCTATCCCCTCTCCGCCTTCTTGAGGCGCTGCGCTTCGATTTTCTCTTGCCGTGCCTTGAGCGTTGCCAGCAGGTGGGTTCCCAGCGCCCCGTGCAGCGCAGCCGCCCATTGCGCGCCACCTTCCGCCGTCACCAGCGCCAAAATGTCGGCGTCGAAATATTGCTCACGAAAATGATACGTTCCGCCACGATGCTGGTTCAGCTTCGATCGCAGCGGGGATTTGAGAAGTTTTTCTGTAGCGGCGTTGTGTAGGGATAGCTTTTCAAAGCCTTCGACCACGACGTACAACGCTGCCAGCCAGTAATCGAGATAGAGGCGCGCCTCGAAGTGCACAGTGTTCGGCTTGTCCTTCATCCATTCCGTCGGTCCATAGACGCTCTTGAGAATCTCGACGGTCTTGTCGTAGTGGGCGCGCATCGTCTCCGCTCGCAGATAGTATTTGTGCAAGGCGGCCATCTCATGGTCGCCAGCGGCGCGAGGCTTTCGTCGGTTTCTACGGGCTGCCATTGTTTGCCCTCTTCGAAGACCTCGCGTTCCGCAGCCCAGCGTCATCGTCCTAAAACTGGCGCTGCAGGCGAAAAGGTCGCGTATTCCGGCAATTGGACCTCAAGCCGCAAGCGGCTTCAAGTCGGCGCTGCGCAAGATCTGCACCGCAAGAAACCACAGATATTAACGTTTTGATATTACAAAAGGTTTTTCCTACGCCGCACGACAGGCACCGCCACGATTGGAATTGACGCGTGGGACTGCAGCGATCGCGCTACCGTCGGTTGACGCCGCCCGTGCTCGCGGTTCCCCTCCGCACGGCGCTGGCGTGCTGCACCGGCGCAACCGCCGCGGCACCTTGCATCCCGCGGTTCCAGGGGGAGGTTACATCGAATTAATCCGGTCGAAGGGGCGACGTAATGGCGGACGTCCCATTATCTTCTCACGAGCGCCAAGCCTTCGGGCAGGCGTTAGCGCTACGCCACCGCTTCAGCACAAAAGAGGTATTGTCATGTTTTCCCCGATCTCCGCCCGCCCGAAAGCCTCGGCGTTCCGGCGGGTCCGCGCCGCAGCGCTCGCCACGAGCGTCGGCCTCAGCCTGGCACTGGGACCAATGGTCTGGGCCGAGACGACAACGCCGGCGCCGCAAGGCGCGGGTGCCGCCGCCCAGCTGCCGACCTTTGCGCCGCTGGTGAAGAAAGTGATGCCCGCCGTCGTCAACATCTCCGTCACCGAGAAGGCGGGCACGCCCGCCGACGACGAGCAGGATGCGGATAACGACCAGGGCGGCCCGCAGCAGGGCATGCCCAACTCGCCCTTCGACGAATTCCTGCGCCGGTTCTTCGAGCAGCAGGGCCAGGGTCACGGCCAGGGCTTTCCCGGCATGCCGATGCGCCCCACCCCCCATGCGGAGCAGCGCGTTGCGCTCGGCTCGGGCTTCATCATCGATCCCGCCGGCTATGTCGTCACCAACAACCATGTCGTCGCCAACGCCGACAAGGTGACGGTGATCTTCCAGGATGGCAGCAAGCATCCCGCCAAGGTGCTCGGCCGCGACAGCAAGACCGATCTGGCGCTGCTCAAGATCGACGCCAAGGAGCCGCTGCCCTATGTCGCCTGGGGCGACAGCAACGCCGAGCAGGTCGGCGACTGGGTGCTGGCGGTCGGAAATCCCTTCGGCCTCGGCGGCACGGTCAGCTCCGGCATCGTCTCGGCGCGCGGCCGCGACATCCATTCCGGCCCCTATGACGACTATCTCCAGCTCGACGCCGCCATCAACCGCGGCAATTCCGGCGGCCCGACCTTCAACCTGAACGGTCAGGTCATCGGCATCAACACCGCGATCTACTCGCCCAACGGCGGCTCGGTCGGCATCGGCTTTGCCATTCCCTCGAGCCTCGCCAAGCCGGTGATCGACCAGCTGCGCGAGCACGGCAAGGTCGAGCGCGGCTGGCTCGGCGTGCAGATCCAGGAGGTGACGCCCGAGATCGCCAAGAGCCTCAACCTGCCCAAGGCGGAAGGCGCGCTCGTCGCCGACGTCACCCCGGGCAGCCCCGCCGCCAAGGCGGGCCTCAAGCAGGGCGACGTCATCCTGTCCTTCAACGATCACGAGGTGGCCAAGGTGCGCGACCTGCCCATCGTCGTGGCGCAGACCCCGGTCGGCGAGAAGGCCAAGGTCGACGTGTTCCGCAACGGCAAGGACGAGCATCTCGACATCGCCATCGCCCAGATGCCGGAAAACCTGCAAGTCGCGCAGAACGGCCGGGGCGGCGATGAGCAGGGCACGGACGAGAACGCCACCGCCCTCGGCGTCAAGCTCGCGCCGCTCACCGACCAGCTGCGCCAGCGCGCCGGCGTGTCGAAGGACGTCAAGGGCGTCGTCGTCACCGCCATCGCCGACAACAGCCCGCTGGCCGAGCTCGGCATCCAGCCCGGCGACGTCATCGAGCAGGTCAACCAGGAGGCGGTCACGACGCCGCAGCGGGCCGAGGAGATGCTCAAGCAGGCGCAGTCCGCCAAGAAGAACGTGCTGCTGCTCATCAACCGCCACGGCACCAACCAGTACCTGGCGCTGTCGATGAGCAAAGGCGACAACGGCTGATCCGGTCGTGGCGGGACCGTCGCGCGCTGCGCCGGTCCCGCCACTTTTTCTTCCGGTCGACGTCATGCGCATTCTCGTCGTCGAAGACGATCGCGAGGCGGCCGCCTATCTCGTCAGGGGGCTGACCGAGAGCGGGCACCGCGTGTCGCTTGCCGAGGAAGGCCGCGACGGGCTCGAGCGCGCGACTCAGGAAAGCTTCGACGCGGTGATCATCGACCGCATGCTGCCCGGCGTCGACGGCCTCTCCATCGTCGCGGCGCTGCGCGCGGCGCGCAACCAGACGCCGGTGCTGGTGCTAAGCGCGCTGGGCGATGTCGAGGACCGCGTCAAGGGCCTGCGCGCCGGCTGCGACGACTACCTCTCCAAGCCCTTCGCTTTCGTCGAGCTGCTGGCGCGGCTCGAGGCGCTGACGCGCCGCGGCAATGCCGAGACGCGGCTCACCGTGGCGGATCTCGAGATGGATCTGCTGACCCGCGCCGTGACCCGTGCCGGCCGCGCCATTGACCTGCTGCCGCGCGAGTATCGGCTGCTGGAATACCTGATGCGGCATACCGGCCACATCGTCACCCGCACGATGCTGCTGGAGAAGGTCTGGGACCATCATTTCGATCCTCAGACCAACGTCATCGACGTGCATGTCAGCCGCTTGCGCCAGAAGCTCGACAAGGGGTTCGCCACGCCGTTGCTGCACACCGTTCGCGGTGCCGGCTACACCTTGCGCGCGCCGGGATAGCGATTGCCTACCGGCGCGCCATCGCCTCACACGTCATAGCTGCTGCCGTCATCGCTGAAATCCGACGTGTCGGCGATATCGGTGTCGGACATGTCCTGATCGGAGGCGTAGTCCTGGCCGGGATCGCTCGGCAGGTCGGCGCTCCGGAGATCGCCCTGATCGGGCGCCGCGTCGGCTTGGCTCGTCTCCGGACGGGCCTGGTCGCCGTAGTAGTTGTTGACCACGGTCTCGCTCAGGCCCGGCTGCATCGCGGTGCCGCCGAGGAAGCCGCCGCCGAGATGCGGTCCGAACAGCGATTGGATCCCCTCGAACAGCAGCGCGCCGCCGGCGATGCCGGCCGCCGTCGTTGCCGCCTGGCGAAGAAAGCCCGACCCCGAACCCGACAGCAGTTGCGGCGTGCTCGGCGCGCTCGGCTGCGCCGCCGCCGCGCCGGGCTGCCGCGATTGCGTCCAGACCGGTGCGCCTAGCTCCGACGCCGGCGCCGCGGCCGCCGCGCCTTGCGGCCAGGCGCCGGCCGCCGGCACGCTGCCGCGCGCGCCGCCGAGAAAGCTCGTCGCCGCGGGCTGCGCCGCTGCGGCTTTCGCCGCCAGCTGGCGCTCGAGCTCAGCGATGCGGCCTTCGGCACTATGCAGCGCCATGTCCTGAATCAGCACCGTCTGCGCCAGCAGATAGGGCGCATCGGGCTGCTCGGCCATGGCCTGGCGGATCAGCGCATCGGCCTCGGCATCCTTGGGCTGGTTGCCCTGCTGCCTCAGCCGGGCGAGAAGGGCGGTGACGAGATCGCGTTCCTGCGGCGTCATGGGCGGCCTCGAGATGGCGAAAGGGGTGCTGCTAAGATCGGATGGCGCACGCCGCGCCGCAAGGGGCGGTCACGCGCTCGTCACAGGCCGCGATTGCCCATGGCGAGGAACTTCTCCCGGCGCTGCTGGCGCAGGCTCGGCCCGTCCAGCGCGACCAGCGGGCGCAGCGCCGCCTCGATGCCGTCACCGGTCGCGGCGATCGCCATCTCGCGCTCGCGATGCGCGCCGCCCAGGGGCTCGGCGACGATGCCGTCGATGACGCCGAGCTTCAGCATATCCTGCGCCGTGAGCTTCAGCGCCTCGGCCGCGTCCTGCGCGTTCTCCGCCGTGCGCCAGATGATCGAGGCGCAGGCTTCGGGCGAGATGACGGAATAGACCGCATGCTCCATCATCAGCACCTTGTTGCCGGCGGCGAGCGCCAGCGCGCCGCCCGAGCCGCCTTCGCCGATGATGGTGGCGATCATCGGCACGGTGAGCTGCAGGCAGGCCTCGATCGAGCGCGCGATGGCCTCGGCTTGGCCGCGCGCCTCGGCGTCGATGCCGGGATAGGCGCCGGGGGTGTCGATAAAGGTCAGCAGCGGCAGGCCGAAGCGCTCGGCGAGCGCCATCAGCCGGCGCGCCTTGCGATAGCCTTCGGGCTTGGCCATGCCGAAATTGTGCTTGAGGCGCGCCTCGGTGTCGGCGCCCTTCTCATGCGCCAGCACGACGACGCTGCGGCCGCGGAAGCGGCCGATGCCGCCGAGGATGGCGCGGTCCTCGGCAAAGCTGCGGTCGCCGGCGAGCGGCGTGAACTCGGTGATCAGCTCCTTGACGTAGTCGGAGCCGTGCGGCCGGTCGGGATGGCGCGCGAGCTGAACCTTCTGCCACGGCGTGAGCTTGGCATAGGTCTGGCGCAGCAGCCGGTCGACCTTGGCTTCAAGCCGCGACACCTCGTCGGCGATATTGATGTCATTGCCGTTGGAGAGGTGCCGGAGCTCTTCGATCTTGCCTTCGAGCTCGGCGAGCGGCTTCTCGAAATCGAGGAAGTGACGCATCGCCGAGGCTCTACCACAGGCACCGGTTCGATGCCACTGCGACCTCAGCCGGTGCCGATCGCCGCGGCCTTCTTCACCAGCACCTCGGCCTGGCGGATCGAGGCGATGTCGATGAGGCGGCCGTCGAGCGCTACCGCGCCGCGGCCTTCGCGCGTGGCCTGCTCCATCGCCGCGAGGATGCGACGCGCGCGCTCGACCTCCTTCGCCGACGGTGTGAAGGTTTCGTTGGCGAGCGCCACCTGCGCGGGGTGGATTGCCCATTTCCCCTCGCAGCCCAGCACCGCCGCGCGCCGCGCCGCGGCCTTGTAGCCCTCGGGATCGGAGAAATCGCCGAAGGGTCCGTCGATCGGGCGAATGCCGTTGGCGCGCGCCGCCACCACCATGCGGGCGAGCGCGTAATGCCACATATCGCCCCAATGGGTCTCGCGACCGCCGTGCTCGTCCTTGTCGGTGAGGATGGCGTAGTCCGGGTTGGCGCCGCCGATATTGGTGGTGCGCGCGCGGGTCGAGGCGGCGTAATCCGCGACGCCGAAATGCAGCGACTCGATGCGCTTGGAGGCGCCGGCGATCGCGTGCACGTTCTGCATGCCGAGCGCGGTCTCGATGATGAGCTCGAAGCCGATGCGGTTCCTAAAACCCTTCGCCGTCTCGATCTGCGTCACCAGCATGTCGAGCGCGTAGATGTCGGCGGCGGTGCCGACCTTGGGGATCATGATGAGGTCGAGCTTGTCGCCGGCCTGCTCGACCACGTCGACGACGTCGCGATACATATAGTGCGTGTCGAGCCCGTTGATGCGCACCGACAGCGTCTTGCCGCGCCAGTCGAGCGTGTTGAGGCCCTCGACGATATTCTTGCGCGCCTTCTCCTTCTCGTCGGGCGCCACCGCGTCTTCGAGATCGAGAAAGACGATGTCGGCCGGCCCCTTCGCCGCCTTCTCGAAGAATTGCGGCTGGCTGCCCGGCACGGCGAGCTCGCTGCGGTTGAGGCGCGCGCGCGCATTGTCGATGATGGTGAAGCTCATGGTCTGCCTCGCGGGACGAGAGAGGCGGGATCAATAGGGGAAAGCGGCCGGATGGTAAAGCCGCGCCGGCCCGGCGCCCGCGTCAGCCCCAGGGCTATCGCATATGCGCACATGGGGTTCACCACGGAGACACGGAGGGCACGGAGAAGAAGAGGTGTCGGGCGCGCGAAGCGCGCCATTCTTCGCTTCTCCGTGTCCTCCGTGTCTCCGTGGTCAATCCTTCCTGCCCAGCGGCTCGGCGGCATATGCGATTGCCCTGGGTGGACTGGAGGCACCCCGGCAGGGCTGCGCGCTGACGAGGTGGTCACGCGACACTATTTGGCC
>JBKQTR010000057.1:0-11533 GCA_052143095.1 Allostellaceae bacterium | reverse complement strand
GGCGCGCGACTTCGAACGCTATGCCACCACCGTCGCTGCGTTCATCCGCCTCGCCATGATCCGCATCATGCTCAGGCGGCTTGCCGCAAGCCGCTCGTCATGAATCCAAACTTCTCGGATCGGCTCTCAAAGAGCAAGGTGTGAGTAGTATCGGTGGCATTCAAGGTGACTACGAGTACATTGAATTCTCGCGTGAAGCTCTTGAGCTCACCGTTCTCACTTTGATTAAGCTTTTTAGCCTAGTAAACAATGGATTTCAGAAATAGTCGTCGCGCGTCGTGCTCTACAGCCGAACACGCCTGTCTGGAGCGCGGCGGAGCTGCTACTCCGCCGCCTCGATCCGCTTCCTTCGCCGCCCGCCCGCGCTCTCGGCGGCGCGCGCCAGCACCGGCTTGAGAAACGCCCCGGTATAGCTGCGCTTCTCGCGCACGATGTCTTCGGGGGTGCCGGCGGCGACGATTTCGCCGCCGCCGTCGCCGCCTTCGGGGCCGAGGTCGATGATCCAGTCGGCGGTTTTTAAGACTTCGAGATTGTGCTCGATGACGACGACGGTGTTGCCGGTCGCGACCAGCTCGTGCAGCACTTCGAGGAGTTTCGCCACGTCGTGGAAATGCAGGCCGGTGGTGGGCTCATCCAAGATATAAAGCGTGCGGCCGGTGGCGCGCTTGGATAATTCCTTGGCGAGTTTGACGCGCTGGGCTTCGCCGCCGGACAGCGTCGTCGCCTGCTGGCCGACATGGATGTAATCGAGGCCGACGCGGTGCAAGAGCGTGAGCACGTCGCGCACCCGCGGCACCACCTTGAAGAATTCCAGCGCCTCCTCGACCGTCATGTCGAGCACGTCGGCGATGGACTTGCCCTTGAACAGCACGTCGAGCGTTTCGCGATTGTAGCGTTTTCCTTTGCAAACATCGCAGGTGACGTAGACGTCGGGCAGAAAGTGCATCTCGATCTTGATGACGCCGTCGCCCTGGCAGGCCTCGCAGCGCCCGCCCTTGACGTTGAACGAGAAGCGGCCGGGCCCGTAGCCGCGCGCCTTGGCCTCGGGCAGGCCCGCGAACCAGTCGCGGATCGGCGTAAAGGCGCCGGTATATGTGGCGGGGTTGGAGCGCGGCGTGCGGCCGATCGGCGACTGGTCGATATCGACGATCTTGTCGAGATGCTCGGCGCCCTCGATGCGGTCATGCGCGCCGGGATGCTCGCGCGCGCCCATCAGCTTCTTCGCCAGCGCCTTGTAGAGCGTGTCGATGACCAGCGTCGACTTGCCGCCGCCGGAGACGCCGGTGACGCAGGCGAAGGTGCCGAGCGGCACCTCGACGGTGATGTCCTGCAGATTGTTGGCGCGCGCGCCGACGATCCGCAGCTTCTGGCCGGGATGGCCGCGCCGGCGCGTCGCCGGCACCTCGATGCGCTTGCGCCCGGTGAGATACTGCGCGGTGATGCTGTCGGCGCTTTGCAGGACCGCGGCGGGGAGCCCCGCCGCCACCACATGCCCGCCATGGATGCCGGCCGCCGGCCCCATGTCGATGAGGTAGTCGGCGTTGCGGATGGCATCCTCGTCATGCTCGACGACGATCACGGTGTTGCCGAGGTCGCGCAGCCGTTTGAGCGTCTGCAGCAGCCGCTCGTTGTCGCGCTGATGGAGGCCGATCGAGGGCTCGTCCAGCACATAGAGCACACCGGTGAGGCCGGAGCCGATCTGCGAGGCCAAACGGATGCGCTGGCTCTCGCCGCCCGAGAGGGTGCCCGAGCCGCGCGCCAGCGTCAGGTATTCGAGACCGACATTCCTGAGGAAGCCCAGCCGCTCGTTGATCTCCTTGAGGATGGGCTTGGAGATCTCGCGCTGCTTCGGCGTCAGCTCCTGATCGAGCGAACCGAACCATTCGGCCGCCGCCAGGATCGACATCTCCGCCACCTCGGAGATGTCGAGCCTGCGGATCTTGACCGCCAGCGCCTCGGGCTTCAGCCGCTTGCCGCGGCAGGTCTCGCATTCCGTCGTGTTCTGGTAGCGCCCCAGCTCCTCCTTGAGCCAGGTGCTGTCGGTCTCCTTCCAGCGCCGCTCCATATTGGGGATGACGCCTTCGAACGGCCGCGACGTGGTATAGGCGCGCAGCCCGTCATCGTATTTCATGGCGATGTTGGCGCCGTCGGAGCCGAAGAGGATGGCGTGGCGCACCTTCTCCGGCAGATCCTTCCAGGGATCGTTGGTGCTGACCTTGTAGTGCCGCGCCAGGCTGTCGAGCGTCTGCGAATAATATTGCGAGCTCGAATTCGCCCAGGGTGCCACCGCGCCTTCGCGCAGGCTGAGGCGCTCGTCCGGCACCACCAGCTCGGGATCGAAGAACAGCTTGGTGCCGAGCCCGTCGCAGGTCGGGCAGGCGCCGAAGGGGTTGTTGAAGGAGAACAGCCGCGGCTCGATCTCGGAAATGGTGAAGCCCGAGACCGGGCAGGCGAATTTCGCCGAGAAGATCGTCTCCTCGCCATTATCGGCATTCTCGGCAATCGCGATGCCGTCGGCGAGCTCGAGCGCGGTCTCCAGCGATTCCGCCAGCCGGTTGCCGAGCCCGTCGCGCAGCACGACGCGGTCGACGACCACGGCGATGTCGTGCTTGAGCTTCTTGTTGAGCGCCGGCGCCTGGTCGATCTCGACCATCTTGCCGTCGATCTTGACGCGCTGGAAGCCGCGCTTCTGCAGATCCGCGAGCTCCTTGCGGTACTCGCCCTTGCGGCCGCGCACGATCGGCGCCAGCAGATAGAGCCGCGTGCCCTCCGGCAGCGCCAGCAGCCGGTCGACCATCTGGGAGACGGTCTGGCTCTCGATGGGGAGCCCGGTGGCGGGCGAGTAGGGGATGCCGATGCGCGCAAACAGCAGGCGCATGTAGTCGTAGATCTCGGTCACCGTGCCGACGGTCGAGCGCGGGTTCTTCGAGGTGGTCTTCTGCTCGATCGAGATCGCCGGCGACAGGCCCTCGATGGTATCGACGTCCGGCTTCTGCATGAGCTCGAGGAACTGGCGGGCATAGGCCGAGAGGCTCTCGACATAGCGCCGCTGCCCCTCGGCATAGATGGTGTCGAAGGCGAGCGAGGACTTGCCGGACCCGGACAGACCGGTGATCACCACCAGGCTGTCGCGCGGCATGTCGACGTCGATGTTTTTGAGATTGTGCTCGCGCGCGCCGCGAACCTTGATATCTTGCATTGCCGGGATCGACCGAGGGAGCGGAGGATGACTATAGCCCATCGGCGGGGGAACGCCATGCCGGGGGCGCCGTCCTTAGATGGCGATTGCGCGGCGGATTGCGAGACGCCGGTGCGAGAAGCGCGCTTGCCGGCCGGCCGCGCCATGGGTCGCATCTGGCGGGCAGGGCGGAATGGTAGCGCCCGACCTCCAGGAGCCGCCCGCCGAGGGTACGGGAAGAGCGGCGCTCGACGGATGATCCGCCCCGCGTCTCACCGCGGTACGCCCCGCCGCTACCGCGCAATCTCGTCCAACAGGAAGCGGGCGGTCTCGTCGCGGAAGATATCACTGTGCGCCCCGCCGCCGGTGAAGGGCTCATTGCAATTGATCATGTAGCTGGCGTCGAAATAGCGTACCGGCTTCGATTTCTTCGGATCAGGCGGGCCGCCGGGCTGCGGTTCCTCATACAAGGAGCGGTTCGGCAGCTTCGGGTCATAGTCGCTGAGGTTCTTGGAGCCGCAGTTCCTGAGCCCGTAGGGGCTCTTGTCGTCGTCCTTTCCCGGGAAGGCGCAGCCGATCTGCGACACCGTGAGCGGATGGCGGAGAAAGGGCGTCCAGACCTGCGAATTTTCCCGGCAGACATCGTTGAAGGTTGCGACGTCGCCGGCGTACCGGCCCCAGATCGCCGCTGACACGGCCGAGTCATAATAGGACGAGGTGAGGGTGAGGCGCGGCTTTCCGCTGCCGAAATGCTCGTCGAGAGTGCCGGCGTCGTCACGGAATTTGTCGGCGGAATCGGTAAAGAGCGTGTAGATCTCAAAAGCGCCCTCGAACAGGATCAGCCGGTCCTGGTCGTTGAAGTGTGCCGGCGCCGCCGGCTCGATCGCCTTGACGGCGTTCACCAGCGCCCGCGCGCCGAAGCTGTGACCAAGAAGAACGACGCGCAGCGGTTTTGCCTGGGCCTGGCGGATCTCCAGGATTTCCTGAACGACGTAGCTGATGACGTGGGTGCCGACCTCGTCGGCTTCCACCGCCTTGAACGGGAAGCTCAGCCCACGCACCACGGCATCGGGGACGACGGACCAATCATCGAGCTGCCATTCCGACGGCCAGCTCACGCCAATGACCAGCGGGTGAAAGTCCTCGCCCAGCCGCTGCGCCTCATCCATCATGTGGCCGGCGAGCGCGCTGAAATTGTTCAGCGCTTGTTCCTCCTCGGTGTTCCAGCCCATCACCATGACGATGATGTCGGTGAATTGCCCCGACCGCAGGAACTCCGGGAGGTCGATATCCAGCGCGGTGAAGGCGTTCGGCGTGAGATCGGCAGGCGCGCCGGAGGAATCGCTTGCACCGGACACTCGGGTCAGGCGCGCATTCGCGCAGAGGTCGAAGACATGGCGCGCGGAATCCGCGTCCGCGGCGCCGGACCCCACGGCATGCGGCTCGGTGTCGATCATGGTGAAGAGCGCGCAGGAGGTGCTCATCGGCGATGACGCTTTTCCGCCGCCGGCGATCACGTCGTATCGCACGACATGGGTGATATAGAAGCCGGTGTCCCGCGGCAGCGGCGTGCCGTTCAGGCGGGCAGGGATCGCCGCGGCGGGATGGACCTTTTCGATGCCGAGAACGTATCCCGGGCTGCGCAGCCCTTCGCCGCGCGGCTTGAACAAGGCGGAATGCCAAATCCTGAGATCGCTGTCATACCAGGTCGTCTCGACCCCCAACTGCTTTTCGGCCTTGTGGAGAGAGGCGTCGGGGCCGCATCCGGCGAGGGCCATCATGAGGAGGACGATCCACGGGAAGCGGCGGTCGATGGGCGCATGCATTGCCTTGTCCTCCCGCACTGAATTTGTCGCGACGGGGTTCGCCGACGCCCGACAGGTCGGTCCCGCCCTTCGACGCATGGCTTCAGCTTCTCAAGCGGCGTCACGGGAGCTGCCTCGGAAGCGCCGCCCATGCGGGAATGCCGACCGAATGTCCGATATTGCGGCCGCGGATCCGCGCAGCCGCGAGAAGCCTGCGCCTGATGAGCAAGGCTACGGCAACCTTAGAGATAACTGCAATACGAATTTCTATCTTTTGAGGTTATTCCGCGTCGGCTGTGACCGCGATCACAACTCACCGTCACCGTCCCCGCGGCGGCACCTCACGCGGCGTCACCGACAGCTCGCGCTTTTCCGCGCGGCGCAGCACCGTCACCTGGGCCGGCAATCCCACGCGCTCCTCGGTCATCAGGCGGTGGAGCTCGTCGACGGTGCCGACGGGGTCGCCGGCAAAGCCCACGATGATGTCGCCGGAGAGCAGCCCCGCCAGGCGCGCGGCGCCGTCGGCGGCGGTCGCCTCGACGCGCACGCCGCTGTCGCGCTCGAGCGCGTGGAAGCGCACCACCCGGCGCGGCAGCACGATGTTCTGCCCGGAGAGCCCGATATAGGAGCGCCGCACGCGCCCGTCGCGGATGAGGCGCGCGGCCACGAACTCGACCGTGTTGGCCGAGATCGAGAAGCAGATACCCTGCGCCATGGCGATGATGGCGGTGTTGATGCCGACCACCTCGCCGGCGGCGGTCACCAGCGGCCCACCGGAATTGCCGGGGTTGAGCGCGGCATCGGTCTGGATGACGCTGTCAATGAGCCGGCCCGAGCGCGCGCGCAGGCTGCGGCCCAAGGCGCTGACCACGCCCGCGGTCACCGTCGCCTGGAAGCCGAAGGGGTTGCCGATGGCGATGACCAGCTGGCCGACGCGCAGCTTGCGGGCATCGCCGAGCCGGGCGAAGGCGGGCGCCTCGCCGGCGAGCCGCAGCACCGCGAGATCGGTATCGGGGTCGTCGCCGACCAGGCTCGCCGCCATGGTGCGGCCGTCGGGGAAGGTGGCCTGGAGGCGCTTCCCCCCGGAAACCACGTGGCTGTTGGTGAGGACATAGCCGTCCGGGGTGAAGACCACGCCCGAGCCGGCACCGCCATGGCCATTGGCGGCCTCGACCTGGAGGTGGAGCACCGCCGGGCCGACCTGATCCACGGCGCCGGTCACGGCGCGCGAATAGGCGTCGAGCAGCGCCAGATCCGCGGCCGGGCCGGCCTCGGAGCTGTTGCTTTCGTTCTCTTTATGTTCTAGGATGTTGATTGGCGAGATGGCGTTCATGGCACCGCCTTCTGAGGCCGCAGGCGCGGCTGGTTGCAGGGATGAGGCTCTACATAGGAATCCTGCGACCGCGCGCCTAGGCCTTGCTCGTTGCGTCGGGGCCGCAGGCGGTTAAGATGGCAAGGCCGGCGCGCCAGAGCCGTCTTGCTCACAGCAGATCAACCGAAGGCAGGCATCATGGCCGGAAGCGTCAACAAAGTGATCCTGATCGGCAATCTCGGCCGCGACCCCGAGATCCGCTCGACCCAGGATGGCATCCGCATCGCCAATTTTTCCGTGGCCACCTCCGAGAGCTGGCGCGACAAGGCCAGCGGCGAGCGCAAGGAGCGCACGGAGTGGCACCGGGTGGTGATCTTCAACGACCGCCTGGTCGACATCGTCGAGAAGTACCTCAAGAAGGGCGCGAAGGTTTATATCGAAGGCGCCTTGCAGACGCGCAAATGGACCGACAATTCCGGCCAGGAGCGCTACACCACCGAGGTGGTGCTGCAGCGCTTCCGTGGCGAGCTCACCATGCTCGACGGCCGCAGCGGCGGGGGCGGCGCGGCCGGCTATGGCGAAGAGGCGCCGGCCGAGGATTTCGCCACGGCGGGCAGCGGCGGTGGCGGCAGCGCGCCGCCGCGGGCCGAGCGGCGCGCGCCGGTGCAGGAATTGGACGACGAGATTCCGTTCTAGGGCGGCGTAGGGGAGGCTACTCCGCACCGTGCGGGCTCTCGCGATTGCAAGTGCAATCGCTGCCGCCCGCCGCGGACAAACTCCCTGCGGGAGTTTGCCTGGGGCTCCCGCGGTTGCTGCGCAACCGCTGATGCCCGCGCCCGACGAGCGCAAGTGCGCTCGCGGGGGGCGCGGTTGTTTATGTTTGCCACGCCGCGAGCATGCGCCGGCGCTGGCCCTCGTCGGGCATCGGGCCGGCGCCGGCGGCAAGGTCATCGGCCATGTGCGCGGGATCAGCGGTCGCCGGTATGACGCAGGTGACGGCGGTGTGGCCCAAAATATATTTCAGGAAGAACTGCGCCCAGCTTTTGCAGCCGATCTCCTCGGCCCAGGCGGGCAGCGAGCGGCCGCGCAGGCCGCGGAACAGCGCGCCTTCCTCGAAGGGTTGATTGACGATCACCCCGACGCCGCGCGCCGCGGCGATGGGCAACAGCCGCGCTTCGGCATCGCGCGTGGCAATCGAATAGCCAAGCTGAACGAAGTCGATGTCCGGCTCGCGCTCGAGAATGCCGGCGAGATCGGCGAGCGCGCCCGTCGTGTAGTGGGTGATGCCGATGTAGCGAATGCGGCCCGCTGCCTTCATGTCTCGCAGCGTCGGCAAATGCGTGCGCCAGTCGACCAGGTTATGGATCTGCATGAGGTCGATGACCTCCGTCCGCAGCAGCTCCGCCGAGCGCCGCATTTGCTGGACGCCGCGCTCGCGGCCGGTGGTCCACACCTTCGTCGCCAGGAAAGCCTTCGGTCGCGCGCCCATCGTGGCGAGGAGATCTCCCGTGACCGCCTCGGGCCGGCCATACATCGGCGAGCTGTCGATCACGCGACCGCCCGCGGCAAAGAGGCGCAGCAGAACCTCGGTTAGGGGCTGCCGCGACGCCGCGTCGTCGCTCACGTCGAAGGTCTGCCAGGTGCCGAGGCCGATGACCGGTATCGCCTCACCCGTCCGCGGTACCGGACGCGTCGTCATGGAGAGCTTGCTCATGGTGCCGTCGCTCGACAAGGGTTGCGGCGATGCTGCTTGGCCACCGACAGCCGGTCCTCCCGCGAGAAGGAGTCCGGCGCCGCAGAGCCCGCGCAAGAACCGCGCGCGCGAGACGCTGCTGCGCTTTGTCATTCGCGTCCTCATCCGTCCCCAACCATATCCCGAAATAGCGACCGCCGGTACGGCTTTGCCGCAGCGCGGCGGCGTTCTCGCGAAACGGAATGCCTGACCCGCGTCGGACGCAACGGGTGGCGTATGCTCAGCGGCTGCGCTAGCGAAATCGTGAGGTGCGGAAGCTCCTGTGCCGACCTATGGTGTGCGACGCTCAGCTTTGCAGGGGATCCCGTCATGGCGCATGATCCAGCACCCGAGCTCGGCCGTCGCGCGTTTCTGAAGGTTGGGTCGTCCGGCGTGGTCGCCGGCTTCCTTGCCGCCTGGCCGGGGATCGCAGCCGCGCAAAGCGCCGGTATCGCGTCGCTCAAAATCGCCACGATCGGCGCCGGACGCGAAGGCGGCGCGCTCGGCACGCTGTTCGCCAAGCAAGGTCACAAGGTGATGTTCTCCTCACGCCATCCCGAGGAGCTGAAGGAGCTCGTCGCCAATGCCGGACCGACGGCGCAGGCGGGTACGGTCGAGCAGGCGGTCGCGTTCGGCGACGTCGTCCTCGTCGTCGTTCCCTATACCGCGCTCGAGCAGATCGGTCGGGACTACGGCAAGGCGCTTGCCGCCAAGGAACTCGTCCTCGATGTCTCCAACCCGATAGCGCGACGCGACGGCGACGACATCGTCAAATGGGTGGCGGAGCAGGGCGGCGCCGGCCTCGCCACGGCGAAATTGTTGCCCGGCGCCCATCTGGTGCGGGCGTTCAATGCAATCGGCTCCGGCACGCTGGTCCAGGACGCCCACCGCCCGGGTACCCCCGTGGGCGTCCCGATCGCCGGCGACGACCCGAACGCGATCGCCTTGGCGACGGGCCTGATCACCGAAGTGGGGTTCGAGCCGGTGCTCGTCGGCGGTTTGGCCATGGGCAAGTATCTCGTGCCGGGAACGGCGCTTGCCGGCGAGCATACGCCGGCCGAGATCAGGCAGATCGCCGCCACGTTGAAATGACCGACAGCGCAGGCCGGATTTGACCGGGTCCGATCCCTCCGCCGAGCCTGCGGCGGCGCAGCCGCTTGCCTATCGGCTGTTGCAGCGGGTGGTCGCGGTGCGGCCCGAGGAAGTGCGCGCCGTCCTGTGGTGCTGGCTCTATATCTTCGCGGTCCTGTCTTCCTATTACATCATGCGGCCGATCCGCGACCAGATGGGGATCGCCGGCGGCGTCAACAATCTTCCCTGGCTGTTTGCCGGCACGCTCGGCAGCATGGTCCTGTTGAATCTTCCCTTCGCCTATCTCGTCAAGAAGCTGCCGCGCAGCCGCTTCATTCCGCTCACCTACCGCTTCTTCGCCGCCAACATCCTGCTGTTCGCGGTCGCGCTCGCCGTGGCGGGTCCCGCGCAGACGATCTGGATCGGCCGAATCTTCTTTGTCTGGATCTCGGTCTACAACCTGTTCGTCGTCTCCATCTTCTGGCAGCTCAATGTCGATCTCTTCAGCCCCGAGCAGGGAAAGCGGCTGTTCGGCTTTGTCGCCGCCGGGGCGACGGTCGGCGCGATCGTCGGCGCCGCCATCACTGCGAGCCTGGCGCGTCACGTCTCGCCCACGCTGCTGCTGATCGGCGCGGCGCTGCTGCTGGAGGTGGCGGTGTTCAGCGTCGGACGGCTTGCGAGGCTCTCGCCCGTCTTGCACCGGCATCCGAAGGCGGACCCCATCGAGAAGTCGCTTGAGCGGCCGGTCGGCGGCAGCATCGTCGCCGGCATCAGCCACGCGCTCCGCTCGCCCTACCTGCTGAACGTCGGCGGCTTCCTGCTGCTTTACGCCATTACCTCGACCTTCCTCTATTTCCAGCAGGCGGCGATCGTCAGCCACAGCTTCAGCGATCGCGGGGCGCAGACCGCGTTCTTCGCCACCATCGATCTCAGCGTCAACGTGCTCACGCTTGTCGTCCAGCTGTTCCTGACCGGCCGCATCATCTTGTGGCTCGGCGTCTCGCTCGCTCTCGCGATCGTGCCGGCATTGACCATGATCGGCTTCGGCGCGCTGGCGCTGGCGCCGACGCTGGGAGCGGTCGCTCTGTTCCAGGTGGTGCGCCGCGCCGGCGACTACGCGATCGCGCGACCGACCCGCGAAGTCCTGTTCACGGTTCTCTCGCGCGAGGACCGCTACAAGAGCAAGGGCTTCATCGACACGGTGGTCTACCGCCTCGGCGACCAGGTCGGCGCCTGGTCGGTGGTGCTGCTGGGCGGGCTGGGATCGCGCGGCGCGGCGCTGGTGGCCATCGGCTTCGCCGCGCTCTGGCTTGTCAACGGGCTTTGGCTCGGCCGCCGCCAGCGCGTGCTCGAGGCCGCGCCGGCGCAAGCCGCCGCCGCCGGCGACTAGAATTGATCGGCAACCGCACCGCGCCGAGATCCCGGCAGAGTTCGTCCGGCTTCGTCATAATATACACTGTCTGGCCCTGGATAACTCTTGCGGACGGACCTTAGCTACTTAAACGGTGTAACGTCGGTTTTCGGCTGGATCTCGGGCAAACAGGAAAGCAATTCAGCAACCTCGCGGGAGTTTCGCCATGGCTTCAAAAGTCGAGGACTATGCGATGGTTGGAGACTGCGAGACGGCAGCATTGATCGGACGGGATGGCTCGGTCGACTGGCTCTGTTGGCCGCGTTTTGATGCAGGTGCGTGCTTTGCGGCGCTGTTGGGTACGGCCGACAACGGAAGGTGGCTGATTGGAGCCGCCGACCAGAACGCAAGGGTCACGCGACGCTATCGAGATCGTACACTCATCCTCGAAACGGACATTGAAACCGCGGACGGCGCGGCGACCGTCGTCGATTTCATGCCGCCACGCGGCAAGGCATCGGATGTCGTGCGCTTGGTGCTTGGGAAACGCGGGAAAGTCTCGATTCGAGTCGAATTGATCATCCGTTTCGACTACGGCTCCCTGGTGCCTTGGGTCACCCGCCTCGAAGACGGGTCATTGCGCGCGATCGGCGGGCCGGACATGGTCGTTTTGCGGACCCCCGCGCCGCTACAGCCCCAAGATCGAGCACATGTCGGCGAGTTCACGGTCTCGGCCGGCCAGACGATCCCCTTCGTGCTGACCTACGGCCCGTCACATTTGCCACTTCCGGAACCGATCGATCCGCTAACGGCGCTCGCGGACACTGAGGCCTTCTGGCAGGAATGGTCAAGCCGCGCTGAACCGTCAGGCGAATGGTCCGAGCCGGTCATGAGATCCCTCATCACGCTGAAAGCACTGACGTATCGGCCGAGCGGCGGTACCGTCGCCGCGGCAACGACGTCGTTGCCGGAACTGCTGGGCGGGTCGCGAAACTGGGACTATCGCTACTGTTGGCTGCGCGACGCGACTTTCACCCTTTTTGCGCTGATGAACCGCGGCTACTACGAGGAGGCAGAGGCGTGG
>JBKQTR010000056.1:0-17356 GCA_052143095.1 Allostellaceae bacterium | reverse complement strand
CTCTTCTCCGTGTCCTCCGTGTCTCCGTGGTGAACCTCCCTTTCCGTCCCTACTTTCCACCCCAGCGCTGCGGATAGTTCGGCATGGTCTCGCAGCCGCACATGGCGTAATGCAGCGGCGGCAGCTTCGGGTTGACGTATTTGTCGAGATTGGCCTGGGTGATGGCGGGATCGGGAAGATCCCACACCGGTCCCGGCACGGACTCGCCCTTGAGCACGGCGAGCGCCGCGATGATCGCCGTCCGCCACTGGTATGTGGGATAGGTCGGCGCGATCGCCGTCAGCTTCGCGCTCTTCCATTTCTGCAGGAAGTCCTGCTGATCCTCGCCGTTGATCACGGGGTACTTCTTCCCGGCATCCTCGAAGGCTTCGATCGCCGCCGTCGTCGTCGCCCCCGCATCCATCCAGACGGCGTCGATCTGGCCGTAGCGGGCGATGTAATCGGAGATGATCGATTTGGTCTTGGCGCGGTCGCCGTCGGTGAATTCGGCGCCGAGAACCTTGATCCCCTTCTCGTCGAAGATGTGCTTGGCGGCGGACCAGCGCGTCTCGAGCACGTCGACGCCGGGCAGAATGCGCAGCGCCACCACCTTTGCCCCGGCGGGCACATTGGCCGCGATGAATTCCGCGCCGATGATGCCGAAGGCGTAGCCGCCGATCGGCACGATATGGGTCACGGGACAGTTCGTCAGCACGCCGCGGTCGAAGGTGATGACCGGCACCTTCTGGCAGGCCTGCTCGATCGCCGGGGTCAGCGCCGCCGTGGTGTTCGGCGACACCACCAGGATGTCGCAGCGCTGGCCGGCAAGCATGGAGTTGATGTCGGAGATCTGCTTGTCGTCCTTGCTCTCGGCGTCGGCGACGATGAACTGCGCGATGTCCGCCTTATGCAGGTCGACCTCGGCCTGCATCGTATTCCATCCCACCACGCGCCAGGGATTGCCGACGCCGGCATTGGAGAAGCAGATGCGATAGGGTCCGGGTTTCTTGTATTTGGTCGTGTCGATCATGCCGCCGCCGAGATGCTGCTCCCACGGCTTGTCCGCGGGGCCTTGCGGCGTCATCTTCATGAGCTCGCGCTGGTGCGCGAATTCCTTGGGGTCATCGAAGCTTTGCGCGAAGGCGGGCGTCGCGGCGATGACGAGAGCCGCGGCCATCAGAGCAGTTCTTGCGAGCATTGGCGTATCCTTCCCTGGTTGTTGTCCTCCGGGCTTGCCGCCCGGCCTTGCCGCTGATCGACCCTACCGTCGCCATCCCTGCCGCCGCATGCCATAGGCCACCGCGGCGATCAGGATGACGCCCTGCACGGCATCGCGTAGCGGCTTCGGCAGGCCGAGCAGATTGAGCAGGGTAAAGAGCGCCGTCAGCGTGAAGGCGCCGGACACCGCCCCCGGAACCGTCCCGCGACCGCCCAGCAATTGCGCGCCGCCCAGCACGGTGGCGGCAATCGATTGCAGCTCGAAGCCGTCGCCCGCATCCGTCGATACGCCCGAGAAGCCGCCGAGCAATATGCCGGCGGTGACCGCGCTCAGCGCCGACAGCACAAAGGCGAGGATCCGGACGGAGCGTACCGAGACGCCGGCGAGCGCCGCGGCGCGCGCATTGTCGCCAATGACGAGGGCGAGGCGGCCGAAATTGGTGCGATGCAGCAGCCACGCGAAGAGCGCGACGATGACGACCAGCACGATGACCGCGAGCGGCAGCACATCGATCAGCGGTAGATCGTGCAGGCTGAGCCGACCGAATTGGCGGAAATTGTCGGGCAGATAGCCTTGCGGCGAGCCGCCCGACCATGCGAGCGCGATGCCCTTGATCGACAGCAGCGCGCCGAGCGTGGCGATGATCGACGGCACCTTGAGAAAGCTCACGACCAGGCCGTTGACCAGGCCTGCGGCAAGCCCGATGCCGTACATCGCGGCGATTACCCACCAGGTCTTGTCGGGATCGTTGTCGATGAGCAGCGCGCTGCCCATCACCGTCAGCGTCATCAGCGAGCCGACCGAGAGATCGAAGCCGCCGACGACGATGACGAAGAGCTGTCCGGTTGCCACCACGGCGAGCGGCGCGCCGCGGCGCAGGAAGTTCATGAAGCCCGCGGGTTCGAGAAAGCCCGGCGTGATGAACGCGATCACCACGAGCAGCGCCAGCAAGACCAGGTAGGAGGGGTTGATGCGCCCGATCAGCCGGATGGGTCGCGCGACCGGCGCTTTCGCCGCCACCGTCATGCCACATATCCTGCGGTGCGGAAGGCATAGGCGGCGACCGCCGCCACCACGATGACGCCGCGCAGCACCTGCTTCACATAGGCGTCGACCCCGGCCATGGTGAAGATGGCGTCGAGGCAGCCGAACAGGATGACGCCGGCGATGGTGCCCCAGACGCCGCCTTTGCCCCCCGCCAGCACCGTGCCGCCGATGACCACGACGGCGATCGATTCGAGGTCGTAGACCCCGTCCCGGCCGATCCACGGTGCGCCCGAGCGCAGCCGGCTCGCGAGATAGAGGCCGGTGACGCCGGCGCCCAGGCTGCACAGCGTATGCGCCATGACAATGACGCGCTCGGTCTTGATGCCGGCGAGCCTGGCGCCGTCGACGCTGCCGCCGGTGGCGTAGACATGGGCGCCGAAGCGGGTACGGCTTAGGGTGAGCCAGCCGAGCCCGGCGAGCGCGAACAGGAACAGCACCGAGAACGGCAGCTGCCCGATCGTGCCATAGGCGAGGATCTGGAACTCCGCCGGGACGGAGCCGGCGAAATTGTTGAAGCTCGCGCTCAGAACGCCCTGCAGGATGAGGCCGGTGCCCAAGGTGGCGATGAGCGCGTTGACCCTGAGCCTGGTCACCAGCAGGCCGTTGACGATCCCGACCGCCGCCGCGAGCACCAGGACAAGCGCGCAGGCGGGCAGCATCATGCGGGGATCGCCCTGCATCAGCCAGGAGGCCATCACCGCGGCAACGCTCACCAGCGTCGCGACGGAGAGGTCGATGGAGCCCACCAGGATCGCCATCGTCTGGCCGAGCGCCACGATGCCGAGAGCGACGGTGCGCTGCAGCACCCCGATCAAGCCCTGCAGCGATATCTGCCCCGCCTGATCGGTGGCGAGCGCGACGACGCCATAGGCGGCGAGCGAGGCGGCGACGATGATCAACGGCGCGAGCGTCACCGGTTGAAGAGCGCTGCGCCGGGCCGCGAATGCCGGAACGTCCGTCATCCCGACACCGCTTCGGCCACGGAACGGGCGGCTTCCGCACGCATCACATGGCCGGTCGCGAGCGCCATGACCTCTTCCTCGCTGGCCCCCGCCGGGAGGTGGCCGACGATGCGGCCGCTATGCATGATCACCAGCCGGTCGGCGATGCCGATGGCTTCCGGCAGGTCCGAGCTGATCACCAGCACGCTTTTGCCGGAATCCGCGTAGCGGCGCAGCAGATGGTAGATCGCCGTCTTGGCGGCGACGTCGATGCCGCGCGTCGGCTCGGCGCAGAGCAGGATCGCCGGCGACAGCGCGAGCCACCGCGCCAGCACGGTCTTCTGCTGATTGCCGCCGGAGAGCAGTCCGATCTGCTGCTCGTAGCTCGCGGCGCGAACGTCGATCTCGCGCAGGACGTCTTCCATGCTCTGCGCGCGCGGCCTCGCCGATGCCGGCGCGGCGAAGAGGCCTTCGAGACCGCGCAAGGCCAGCAAGGCGTTCTCGATCACCGATTGATGGAGTGCGAGACCCTCGGCCTTGCGGTCGTCGGAGATGTAGCCGATGCCGGCGCGGATCGCCTCTTGCGGCGCGGTCGGCCGGCAGGTCAGCCCGTTCACGGTCATGACGCCGCGGGTGAACGGTGCCGCACCGAAGAGCGCCCGCGCCAGCTCACCCTTGCCCGAGCCTTCGAGGCCGACCGCGACCACGATCTCGCCGGCATGAAGCTCCAAATCGATGCCGTCGACGGCATCGTTGCCGCCGCCGCGGACGGACACGACCGGCGGCGCGCCCCGCGACGGCCGGTGCGGCGGGTAATACTCCCTGAGCTCGCGCCCGACCATCATCCTGACGACGTCGGCGACGGCGAGCTCGTCACGCTTGCCTGCGCCGACGCGGCGACCGTCCTTGAGCACGGTGATCTCGTCCGCGATGGCGAACACCTGCGGCATGCGGTGCGAGACGAAGACGATCGCCACGCCCTCATCGCGCAGCTGGCGAACCAGAGCGAACAGGCGGTCGGTCTCGGTATCGTCGAGCGCCGCGGTCGGCTCGTCCATGACCAGGATGCGCGTGTTGTAGATCAGCGCCTTGGCGATCTCGACGATCTGCTGCTCCGCAATGGCGAGACCGCGGACGGGTCGATCGGCAGGAATGGTCGCGCCGAGGCGGCGCAGCCGCTGCTCCGCTCCCGCGATCATCGCCGCCCGATCGAGCATGCCCCAGCGTCCCGGCTCCATGCCCAGGAAGATATTCTCCGCGACGGTGCGGTCCGGCAACAGGCTGAGCTCCTGGTGAATGATGCTGATGCCGAGGTGGCGCGCCTCGACCGGGTGGTGAAATCGAACGGGGACGCCGTCGATGCGGATCTCGCCGGCCTCCGGCTGGTAGACGCCGCCGAGAATCTTCATCAAGGTCGACTTGCCGGCGCCGTTCTCGCCGCACAGCGCATGGATCTTGCCCGCCGCGCAGGAGAAGCTGACATCGTCGAGCGCGACCACGCCCGGGAAGCTGCGGCGGATGCCGCGCATCTCGAGGCGAGGCGCCGCCTCGGTCATGCCGATATCCGCTCGAGCTCGCCCCGGATCAGCGCGATGCTCTCCCGGATCAATGTCGGCAGGTCCGGGAACAGGTCGCGCCACACGCGCGTCGCCGCGGCGAGCTCGGGCACGCCGCGCCCGAAGGCCTCGACGGTGAGCCAGCCGTCATAGCCGCTCGCCTTGATCGCGTCGAAGACCGCGGGCCAGGGGATATGGCCGCGGCCGGGAATGCCGCGATCATTCTCCGAGATGTGGATATGGCTGATCTCGCCGGCATGGCGGCCGATGCCGGCGATGGGATCGCGCTCCTCGATATTGGCGTGGAAGCTGTCATACATGAAGGAGAAGTTGGGATGACCGACGCGCCGCCGCAGGCTCGATCCCTGTTCCAGCGTGTTGAGGACGTAACATTCGAAGCGGTTGAGCGGCTCGATGGCGAGGCGGATGCCCGCCGCCTCGGCGTAGTCCGCGGCGTCGCGCAGGATGTCGGCCGCATGCGCGAGCTCGTCCTCGGTCGGGCCGCTGCCGGTGAACACGCCGAGCGGTGAGTGGTAGGGCCCAGCCATCACGGACCCGCCGAGCGCGTGGATGCAATCGACCGCCCAGCGCAGCCGGTCGCGGGCCCGAGCGCGCGATGCCCGGTCCGGGCTGACCGGATTGTGCTCGACATCGGGGATGATGGTCACGGCGGTCCGCGCCAGATCGAGATCGTCGAGCACCCCCGCCAGTGCCCGATAGTCGCTGGGATCGCCGGAAAACACCGGGATCTCGACGCCGTCATAGCCGGCATCGCTGATGCGCTTCAGTGTCGCGTGGTCGCCGGGCCCGATGAATCCGCCGACGACGAGCAGGTTCAGGCCGATCTTCACCCGCGCCCCTCCCCGAATTCACTTTTTTCTTGCCGGAACTGTGGCAGCTTGCGCGTCGCAGTGTCAATGCCGTGGGCCCCCCGGCGGCCCGGCTCGCAAGCCGCACCTCTGCCCGAGCTACGGCGTGCCGTCAAGCCGCTGGGATGGACCACGGAGACACGGAGAGCACGGAGAAGAAGAAACCGTGGAAACGTCTCCATCGCCCCGGCGAAAGCCGGGGCCCAGGAGCAACCGCGCGGCGCTCGCCCTGGGTCCCCGCATGCGCGCGCTTGCGCGGGGACGGCGGTGGTCGGTGGGGGTGGGGCGCGCCAGTCTCCTCTTCTCCGTGCCCTCCGTGCCTCCGTGGTGAACCCGCAATAGCCCCGCGCGCTACGGTGCTCCCGCCCAGCTCCGCAGCAGGCGGCCGGTCGCGTCATCGGCGGGGAAGAAGCATTCGATGCGGATCTCCTGCAAGGTCACGTCATGCGCCGTGCCCAGACTGGCGATGGTGGTGAAGAGGCGCAGCGAGGTCTCGCCCTTGCGGAAATGCAGCGTCAGCACCGGCGCGCGCGGCTCCGCCGGCGGGATCGCCTGCGACAGCGCCGGCAGGCCGGGATAGGTGAGCAGCCGGCGCAGCAGCGCCGCCGTCTCTTCCGTGCCGTCGGCGATGGCGTCGGCCTGCACGCCGCGCAGCAGATAGAGTGCCACCTCGTCCCAATTGACGATGAGAGGCTTCAGAGCGTCGGGCGCGAGCAGCGCCTCGGCGAGGTTGACCGGCCCCTGCGGCGCCGCGCCCAGCAGGAAGGCGACGAGGCGCAAGGCGCCGTCATTGGCGCGCAGCAGGCCCCAGCGGCGGTCGACGACGAAGGCGGGGTAAGGCTCCTGCTGCGCCAGCATGTGCTCGAGCGCGGCGTTGACCTTGGCGAGCTCGGGCGCGGCGAGGTCGCTCTCGCCCCAGGCCGGGGCGAAGCCCGCGGCGAGCAGCAGCGCGTTCTGCTGGCGCAGCGGCAGGTCGAGCGCCGAAGCGAGCCGCAGCACCATCTCGCGGCTGGCGCCGGTGCGGCCGGATTCGAGGAAGCTGACATGGCGCTGCGAGGTGTCGGCGGCGCCGGCGAGGTCGAGCTGCGACAACCCGCGCCGCGCGCGCCACCACCGCAGCCGCTCGCCGAAGCCGAGGGGCGCCGCCGTCACGTCTTCTCCAGCACCATCTGCGTCTGCGTCACCAGCGCCACCAGCCGGCCTTCCGCGGTGGTGATGCGGGTCTGCCACACCATCGTCCGCCGGCCGCGATGGACCGGGGTGGTCTCGCCGAGGATCGTGGTCCCTACCGGCGCGGGGCTGAGGAAATTGGTCTTGGTTTCGATCGTGGTGGTGCCGGCGCCCTGGGGCAGGTTGAGCACCGTGGCCGCTGCGCCCAGCGTGTCCGCGAACGCCATGATGGCGCCGCCATGCAGCACCGCCGGACGCGTGCAGAGATCGTCGCGCACCGTCAGCTCGGCGGTCACTTTGTCCTTGCCGGCGCCGGTGTAGCGGAGGCCGAGCAATGTCGCGAAAGGCAGCGGCGTCTGGCGCAGCCGCTCGAGCTCGTCCATGGCGTCCTCCCGGGCCTGTTGCGCCTCAGTCTGTCGCGCCGCCGCGCGCGGAACAATTACCCGGGAGGTAATAAGCGCGGCGCAGCCCAGAGCAGGTTTCGCCTGGACCGGCTCCCTGCGTCCTTCGACTGCTCGCTCCGCTCGCGCTCAGGATGAGGCGATTTTCTTTGTGCCACCAAAAACTTACCTCATCCTGAGCTGGCGCAGCGCGCCTGTCGAAGGACGCACCGTCGCCACTGCAGCGGGAACAGTGCTATCTGGTCAGCTCCTCGCGCTTGCCGTCGTGCCAGGCATAGACGACATAGTCCGGCCCGACCACGTCGCCCTTGGCGTCGAAGCCGACGATGCCGATGATGGTGTCGAATTTGTTGGCGTGCATCGCCTTCGACACCGCGTCGAGCTTGTCCGACTTCGCCAGCGCCACCGCCTGGGCATAGACCTGCATCGCCGCATAGGTGAAGAGCGTATAGCCCTCGGGCTCGTAGCCCTGGTCGCGGAACTCCTTCACCGCCGCCTGCGCCGTCGCGAGCTTGCGCGGCTCGGGCGCAAAGGTCATGAGCGAGCCCTCCCCCGCCGGCCCGGTGATGCTCCAGAACTCGTCGGTGGCGAGCGCGTCGCCGGCCAGCAGCGGCGCGGTGAGCCCCTGCTCGCGCGCCTGGCGCACCAGCAGGCCGGCCTCGGTGTGGTAGCCGCCGAGATAGATCAGCGCGATCTGCGCCTGCTTCATCTTGCTGATCAGCGCCGAGAAATCCTTGTCGTCGGCGTTGGTCGCCTCGTACATCGCCTCCTGCATGCCGGCGGCGTTCATCGCCTTCTTGGTCTCGTCGGCAAGGCCTTTGCCATAGGGCGATTTGTCGTGCAGGATCGCCACCTTCTTGCCCCGAAAATGCTCGACGATGTACTTGCCGGCGATGCGGCCTTGCGCATCGTCGCGGCCGCAGACGCGGAAGACGTTGTTCCAGCCTTTCTTGGCGGCATCGTCGGTGAAGGCGGGGTTGGTCGAGGCCGGCGTGATCTCCAGCACGCCGTTCTCGGCATAGACCGAGGACGCCGGGATCGACGAGCCCGAGCAGTAATGCCCGTCGACGAACAGCACGCCGTCATTGGCCAGCTGGTTGGCGACGCTCACCGCCTGCTTGGGATCGCAGGCATCGTCGCCGACCTGGAGCGCGAGCCTCCGGCCCATCACCCCGCCCTTGGCGTTGATGTCCTTCACCGCCATCTCGGCGCCGCGCCGCATCTGCTCGCCGAAGGCGGCATATTGCCCGGTGATCGGCCCCACCACCGCCACCTTGAGATCGTCCGCCCGGGCCGGCGCCGCGGCCAGCGCCGCCGCGGCAACCGCCAGCGCAAGAAGTTTCTTCATGGATTGGCTGCTCCTCGTCACGCGATGGTGCGGAGTCTAGCAGGCGGCATGGGCCGCCGTCATCGCCTTCGCGCCGGCGCCGACCGCGCCGCTTTCAACCGCGGCGCGCAGCCCGTCCCGTTGAGGGCGAGGAAGATCGCGGGCGCGCGGGTCTATATGACCGCACGGTCGAAGCGGACTCGCCTCCGGTTCCACCTTTCGTTAGCCTCGGAGGGATCAGCCAACCCGGGGGCGAAACGATGGGAACCCGCAAAACCGACTTCCAGAAATACCTGCCGACATTTACCGAAGACCAGGCCGTTCGGTCCTATTCATACCATGGCGGCGAGGTCTTGAGCTTCAGCGTGCGGCCCGTTGCACCGGATCTGTTTGCGGTGGCTTTTGCGACGCGCACGGAGGTGTTCGGGCCCGTCTCCCTGAATCCGCTTGTTGCTAGAGGTCTGTTGCAGGAGCTCGAGAAGCACGTTGCTCGGCTTGATCGATAGCGCCGGCAGAGCAGGCTTGGACGCGCCATCAGCCCGGCGGCGATTGCCGACGCTCGCGCCACGACAGCGGCCCCGCGCTCTCATAGAGCCAGGGATATTGCCGCAGCATCAGCCGCGCTTGCGTCAGGCGATACCCCGCCAGCACCAGCAGCAGCAGGATCGTCGAGCCCACGACATAGCCGCTTGCCGACAACAGCTCGCCGTCGAACAGCGCGTAGAGCAGGAAGCGGTCGCCCAATCCCAGCAGCAACGCGTAAGGCAGCGCCTGCCAAGCGGGACGCCAGGCCAGCGCCAGCGCGCGGCCGGTGGCGAGCGCGGCGGCGCCGAACAGCAGCACTGTCAAGCCGAGGAAGCTTTCCGCCGAAGCGCCGAGCAGCGCTGCCGCCGTCACCGCCCGCCCTCGAGATAGGCGGCGCGCACCTGCGGATTGGCCAGGAGCTCGCCGCCGCTGCCGGTGAGCGTGATGCGGCCGGTTTGCATGACATAGGCGCGGTGCGCCAGCTTCAGCGCATGGAACGCGTTCTGCTCGACCAGCAGCACCGTCACCTTCTGCCGCTCGTTGATCTCGCGGATGACCTCGAAGATCTGCTTGACGATGAGCGGCGCCAGCCCCAGCGACGGCTCGTCGAGCAGCAGCAGGCGCGGCCGGCTCATCAGCGCGCGGGCGATCGCCAGCATCTGCTGCTCGCCGCCCGACAGCGTGCCGCCGCGCTGCGCCTGGCGCCGCTCCAGCACCGGGAAGAGCGCGAAGACTCGGGCGAGATCGCCGGCGAATTCGCCGCGCGCCGCGGTGGTGGCGCCGATCTGCAGGTTTTCCAGCACGGTCATGCGCGGAAAGATGCGGCGGCCTTCCGGCGCATGCGCGATGCCGCGGCGCATGATGGCATGGGTCGGCAGATGCGCCACCTCCTCGCCGGCAAACCGGATGTGCCCTGCGGCCGCCCGCGGCCGGCCGCAGATGGTCATCAGCAGCGTCGATTTGCCGGCGCCGTTGGCGCCGATCAGCGCCGCGATCTCGCCCTCGGCGACCTCGACATCGACGCCCTTCAGCGCCTCGACCGTGCCGTAGAAGCTGTGCAGTCCCGCGATCTCGAGCAGCGCCATGGCTAGCACGTCACTCCCAAAGAAGCGATCGGTTGCGCCGTAGTCATTTCCACCACGGAGGCACGGAGGTAACGGAGAAGAGACGGATGGCTCAGAGCACGAAGCGGCGCAGCCCGTCCTTGAGCACGACGCTGTTGAAGTTCATCAACAGGCCCACTTTGAGGCCACTCAAGCGGAGATAGGTCAGTATCTGAGCTTCGTGGATCGGCAGGAGCCGTTCGACCGCTTTGACCTCGATGAGGAGCTCCCTTTCGGCCACGATGTCCATCCGATACCCGCAATCCAGCCGGACGGTCTTGTAAACGATCGTGAGCGGCACTTGCCGGGCATAGGCGATTGCGCCCTGCTCCAGCTCGTAGCACAGGCATGCCTCGTAGGCCGATTCGAGTAACCCCGGTCCGAGCTGCCGATGCACATCGATCGCCATCTTGATGATGCGCTCGCTCAGTACGCCGCCATGAGAAAGACTCACTTTTTCTTCTCCGTGTCCTCCGTGTCTCCGTGGTGATCACCTTCATCTATCCCCGCATGTTATGAACTTGAAAACGCCATGCTAGCTCTTGCTGTCGAGATCGCGGGCGATCTCCGGCGGGAGAGCCGCGCTCTCCTCCTCGCCGAGATAGGCCTTGATCACCGCGGGGTCGCGGCGCACCGATGCCGGCGTTCCCGCGGCGATCTTGCGGCCGTAATCGAGCACGACGACATGGTCGGAGATGCCCATGACCACGCTCATGTCGTGCTCGATCAGCAGCACGCCGATGCCGTGCTCGGCGCGGATCGCCAGCAGCAGCGCGTTGAGCTCGGCGGATTCGCGCGCGTTGAGCCCCGCGGCGGGCTCGTCGAGGCAGAGCAGCGCCGGCTCCGTGCACATCGCGCGCGCGATCTCGAGGCGGCGCTGCGCGCCATAGGGCAGGCTGCCGGCGGGATCGTCGGCGCGCTCGACGAGGCCGATGCGCTCGAGCCAGCGCCGCGCCCGCGCCACTGCCGCCGCCTCGGCGCGGCGGAAGCCCGGCAGTCCCAGCAGCCCGGCGATGCTCCAGAAGCTCGCGCGCATCAGCGGCGCGTGCTGCGCCACCAGCAGATTCTCCAAGACGCTCATGCCGGCGAAGAGGCGGATGTTCTGGAAGGTGCGGGCGATGCCAGCATCGCGCGCGATGCGGAACCCGTCCAGCCGCTCCAGCAGGAAATCACGCGCGCCGCGATGCAGCGTCAGCCTCCCGGTGCTGGCGCGGTAGAAGCCGGTGAGGCAGTTGAACACCGTCGTCTTGCCGGCGCCGTTGGGGCCGATGATGGCGGTGATCTCGCCGGCGCGCGCGGCGAACGAGAGATCGTCGACCGCGAGAAGGCCATCAAAGCGCATCGAGAGGTGCTCGACCTCGAGCAGCGCCGCGCTCATCGCGCCGCTTCCCGGCCGGCGGCGAGGCTGAGGCTCGGCGCGCGGCGCGCCACCAGCCCACGCGGCCGCCACACCATGATGGCGACCATCGCCGCGCCGAACAGCAGCATGCGGAACTCGGCAAAGGCGCGGCCGAGCTCGGGCAACGTGACCAGCACCACCGCCGCCAGCACGACGCCGAGCTGGCTGCCCATGCCGCCGAGCACGACGATCGCCAGGATGGTGGCGCTCTCGATGAAGGTGAAGCTCTCGGGGCTGATGAAGCCCTGGCGCGTGGCGAAGAAGGCGCCGGCGAAGCCGCCGATCCCGGCGCCGATGGCGAAGGCAGAGAGCTTCACCAGGGTGGGATTGATGCCGAGCGCGCGGCAGGCGATCTCGTCCTCGCGCAACGCCTCCCAGGCGCGGCCGATCGGCAGGCGCCGCAAGCGCAAGGTGACGGCGTTGGTGACCAGCGCCAGCGCCAGGATGACGTAATAGAGAAACACCAGGCGCTGCCCGGGGTTGAACGGGATATGGAAGAAATCGGCGAAGCTGGTCACCCCCGGCGGCGCGCGGCGCTCGAAGGGCAGGCCGAAGAAGCTCGGCCGCGGCACGTCGCCGATGCCGGCGGGGCCGTTGGTCACCGGGACCCAGTTGAGCAGCACCAAGTGGACGATCTCGCCGAAGCCCAGCGTGACGATGGCGAGATAGTCGCCGCGCAGCCGCAGCACCGGAAAGCCCAGCGCCAGGCCGAAGGACGCCGCCAGCAGCCCCGCCAGCGGCAGGGCCTGCCAGAAGGAGAGGTCGAGCCAATGCGCGAAGAGAGCGAAGGAATAGGCGCCGACGGCGTAGAAGGCGACATAGCCGAGATCGAGCAACCCGGCGAGCCCCACCACCACGTTGAGGCCCCAGCCGAGCATGACATAGATCACCACCGTGGTGGCGAGGTCGACGATGCGGTTCGAGGAGAACGGCAGGAACGGCAGCGCCACCGCAAAGCCGAGGCCGAGCGCGGCCAGGAGCGGGATCTGGCGTCGATCGGGCACCGGCAGGCGCCAGTGCGAAACCGCGGGCAGCACCGGGCGCAGGTCGCGCGCCAGCGCCAACAGCAGCCGGCCGGCGAAGACCGCGGCGACCGCCAGCGCCACCCAGCCGAAGCGCGTGCGGATGCCGGGCATGGCGTTGGTCTCGACCGCCTGGAAGCCGATCAGCGGCACCGCCAGCACCAGCGCGAGGCCCGCCGCCAGCGCCGCCTCCGTGAGCCTTCTCCGCCATGCGCCGCGCCCCGCCGGCGCAAGCGCCTGCCGCGCCATCACACCTTCTCCACATCCGGCCGGCCGAGCAGCCCGGTCGGGCGGAAGATCAGCACCAGCACGAGGATGACGAAGACCGCGACGTCCTTGTACTCGACCGAGAAATAGGCCGACCAGAACGCCTCGATGAGGCCGATCAGCAGCCCGCCCAGCATCGCGCCGGGCAGCGAGCCGATGCCGCCCAGCACCGCCGCGGTGAACGCCTTGATGCCGGCGAGGAAGCCGATGAAGAAATCGATCACGCCGTAATAGAGCGTCACCATCAGCCCCGCCACCGCGGCAAGCGCGGCGCCGATGATGAAGGCGGTGGAGATGGTGCGGTCGACATCGATGCCGAGCAGCGCCGCCATGGTCATGTCCTGCTCGCAGGCGCGCTGCGCGCGGCCCAAGGGTGTCGCGCCGATGAGCAGGGTGAATCCCCCCATCAGCGCCAGCGTGAGCACCAGGATGAAGATCTGCAGCCAGCTCACCTCGACGCTGAAGCCGCCGCTTTGCATCAGCGTGAAGCCGCCCTGCACCACCGGCGGCAGCGCCTTGACCCGCGCGCCCTGCAGCAGCTGGACGTAGTTCTGCAGGAAGATCGACATGCCGATCGCCGAGATCAGCGGCGCCAGGCGGAAGGACTGGCGCAGCGGCCGGTAGGCCAGCCGCTCCACCGTCCAGCCATAGGCGGCGGTGAACAGCATGGTCGAGAGCAGCATGACCAGCAGCGCCAGCGGCACATAGCTCACCCCCACCACCCCCAGCACCAGGAAGGTGATGAGCGCCACGAAGGCGCCGATCATGTAGATCTCGCCATGGGCGAAGTTGATCATGCCGATGATGCCGTAGACCATGGTGTAGCCGATGGCGATGAGCCCGTAGATCGAGCCGAGCGTCAGGCCGTTGATCAGCTGCTGCTGTAAATACGCCATGCGCCGCCCAAGGTAAGCGCCACGCCGACGGGCGGCAAGGCCGGCGCAACGCACAGCGTTGTCGCCGGCGGGCGCCAGCGCCCCGGACTTGATCCGGGGCGCGAGAGCCCGCACCCCAGCAGGCGAATCGCCTTACTCTGCTCCTCTCCGCCGGGGTAGAGGGAAAACTCCGCTCAAAGCCGCAGCTCCCAGAACTCGCCGATGAGGTCCTGGCCGAAGCTCCGATGCGGCTCCTCGCGGATCCGGCGGAAGCCCGCCCGCGCATAGATCCGGCGGGCGGGGACCAGGATGCTCTGCGTCCACAGTTGGAGCTTGCGGTAGCCGGCGTCGCGGGCAAAGCGCACGCATTCCTCCACCAGCAGCGCGCCCAGGCCAAGACCGCGGGCCTCGCGCTCGACCAGCAGCAGGCGCAGCTTCGCCACGCGCGGCGACTGCCTCACCAGGAAGACCGAGCCCAGCCTCTCGCCGTCGCGCTCGGCGATCCAGCAGCGCTCGCGCGCGGGATCGAACTGCCGCAGGAAGCCGGCGACGATCTCCGCCACCAGCGCCTCGAAGCTCTCGTCCCAGCCGAACTCCTCGGCATAGACCGCGCCGTGGCGCGAGGCGACCCAGCCCATATCCCCCGGGCGATGCGGCCTCAGGCGCAGCGGTGCCGCGCCCGCGCCGCCGGCGCCGAGCAGCCGCTCGATGCCGCGCATCGCCTGAACCAGAAGCGTCTGGTCGGCGGCGGAGAGCGACGCCAGCAGCGCCGCCACCTCCTCGCGCGAGCGCCGGTTGAGCGCGGCGAAGGCCTCGCCGCCCGCCTCCGTCAGCGCCAGGAAGCTTTGCCTGCCGTCTGCCGCCGAGCGCGTGCGCGCGATGAGGCGCTGCTTCTCGAAGCGGCGCAGGATGCGGCTGACATAGCCGGCGTCGAGGCCGAGATCGCGGCAGAGCCCGCTCGCCGTGGCATCTCGGCGCTGCGCCAGCTCATAGAGCACGCGCGCCTCGGTGAGCGAGAACGGGCTCGCCAGCAGCCCTTCCTGCAGCACGCCGATCTTCTGCGTGTAGAAGCGGTTGAAGCCGCGCACCGCATCGACCCGCGCCTCCGGCCGCACCTCCGCCATGCCGCGTCACCTCCAGGAAGAGGCTCCGCGATATACTTGACGGAGTCAAGGATCCTCCGGCGGCTCCCCCCGCGCGCGCCGGGCCATGACGTAGTCGAGCTTGCGCCGCGCCAGCCGCTTCAGCGCCGTCTGGCCCGCCGCGGGGGTGCCGACGATCGATGCCTCGATGCCGGTCGCGGCATCGACCGCCGTCACCTTCACCGTGCCGCCGATGCGGATGAATTCGAAGATCACCTCGCGCCTGCCGGCCACGGCCCCCTCCGTTACCCCCGGGGCAATCGCATGTGCCGCCGAACCGCCGGAAAAGTTTGACCACGGAGGCACGGAGAGCACGGAGAAGAAGAAACCGTGGAAACGTCTCCGTCGCCCCGGCGAAAGCCGGGGCCCAGGAGCAACCGCGCGGCGCTCGCCCTGGGTCCCCGCTTGCGCGGGGACGGCGGTGGTTGGTGGGGGTGGGGTGCTTGGAACATGCGCCAAGCGCGCCTGCCTGCGCGAAGCCGAAGCGGCTTCGCTTCGGCAAAGGCAGGCGACAGCGCGCCAGTCTCCCCTTCTCCGTGCCCTCCGTGTCTCCGTGGTGAACTCCCTATGGGCATATGCGATCGCCCCCTCCGTCACGCCGGCCAGCATAACCACAATCGCCGCGGCGCGGGAGGGTTGCCCGTCGCCCGGTTTCGCCCTATGAGGGGTGCAGCAGGAGGAGACGGCGATGAGCGCGTTGCGTCCGGTAAACCCGCCGGGTTGGGCCCGGCCCAAAGGCTATTCCAACGGCGTCGTCGGCCGCGGCACGCTGGTCTTCGTCGCGGGGCAGATCGGCTGGAACGCCCAGGAGCAGTTCGAGAGCGACGATTTCGTGGCGCAGGTGCGCCAGGCGCTCAACAACACGGTCGAGGTGCTGGCCGCTTCCGGCGCCAAGCCCGAGCATGTCGCGCGCATGACCTGGTACGTGCTCGACAAGCAGGAGTATGTCGCGCGCATCGGCGAGATCGGCGGGGCATATCGCGACATCATGGGCCGCACCTTCCCGGCCATGACCCTGGTCGAGGTCGCCGCTCTCGTCGCCGATCGCGCCCGCGTCGAGATCGAATCGACCGCCATCATTCCCGACGCCTAGGAGGCGCCGATGACGCCGCACGTCGCCCGCCAGACCGAGCGCGCCAGCGCCAAGCCGGTTTTCGACTGGCAGGACCCGCTGCTGCTCGAGGACGAGCTCTCCGAGGACGAGCGCATGGTGCGCGACGCCGCCCGCGCCTATGCCCAGGGCAAGCTCATGCCGCGGGTCAAGAGCGCGTTCCGCGAGGAGCGCTTCGACCGCGAGATCATGAGCGAGATGGGCGCGCTTGGGCTCTTGGGGCCGACCATCGAGGGCTATGGCTGCACCAATGTGGGATATGTCTGCTACGGCCTCATCGCCCGCGAGGTCGAGCGCGTCGACAGCGGCTACCGCTCGGCGATGTCCGTCCAATCCTCGCTGGTGATGTACCCGATCTACGCCTTCGGCACCGAGGCGCAGCGGCAGAAATACCTGCCGAAGCTCGCCACCGGCGAGCATATCGGCTGCTTCGGCCTGACCGAGCCCGATCACGGCTCGGATGCCGGCGGCATGACCAGCCGCGCGCGCAAGGTCGATGGCGGGTTCCTGCTCACGGGCGCCAAGATGTGGATCTCCAACGCGCCCGTCGCCGACACCATGGTGGTCTGGGCCAAGACCGAGGATGAGGGCATCCGCGGCTTCATCCTCGAGCGCGGCATGAAGGGCCTCTCGACCCCCAAGATCGAGGGCAAGTTCTCGCTGCGCGCCTCGGTCACCGGCGAGATCGTCATGGACGACGTCTTCGTGCCGGCGGAGAATCTGCTGCCTGGGGTGAGCGGCCTCAAAGGCCCCTTCTCCTGCCTCAACAACGCGCGCTACGGCATCGCCTGGGGCGCGCTCGGCGCCGCCGAGTTCTGCTGGCATGCGGCGCGCGACTACACCTTGAGCCGCACCGCCTTCGGCAAGCCGCTCGCGGGAACCCAGCTCATCCAGAAGAAGCTAGCCGACATGCAGACCGAGATCGCTATCGGCCTGCAGTCATGCCTGCGCCTCGGCCGCCTCATGGACGAGCATCGCGCGACGCCGGAGATGGTGTCGATGCTGAAGCGCAATTCCTGCGGCAAGTCACTCGACATCGCCCGCGTCGCGCGCGACATGCATGGCGGCAACGGCATCGTCGACGAGTATCACGTCATCCGCCACGTGCTCAATCTCGAGACCGTCAACACCTATGAGGGCACGCACGACATCCACGCCCTCATCCTCGGCCGCGCCCAGACCGGGATCGCCGCGTTTTAGATTTCGGCTAGATCTACTCCGTGCGTCCTTCGACTGCTCGCTGCGCTCGCGCTCAGGATGAGGCGATTTTCATTGTGCCATCAACAGTTTTCCTCCTCCTGGCCAACCCGGCCGACCGCTTTGCGGTCGGCCCCGGAGGGTTCGATCGCAGAGCGATCGAACGGGTTGGCCGCGCGCAGCGCGCCTGTCGAAGGACGCAGGGC
>JBKQTR010000055.1:0-2614 GCA_052143095.1 Allostellaceae bacterium | reverse complement strand
CAGGACGGCAAGATTGCCTTGCACATACCCCGGCGCGATGCCGGCTGTCGTGGCGCGCAGGCTGCCGCGCCGGCAGGCAAGCCGGGCCGCAAGCCCGGTCAGCAGGTTTTGGTCGCGTTCGATTTCTCGTGCTGGTTCTGCCACGCGTAACCCCGCACTCAGGTGAGAGCCCCGCACATCGACAGCATGCCAATAGTCGCGGATGGCATCAATCCCGCTCCGCCGCATAATTGTCCCATGCTGGACAGGCCGGCCGCTGCGGTCGATCTGTCTCCACCGTGTTCGGACCTACTTGTTTGATCGGAATCTCTTATTTCGCGGCAGATGGTGACACATAACAAACGCGCTGCATTAATTGCGTGCGTTTGGGTCCTGCGCCGCTGGACAAACTATGTCGGAAACTCATAGCCGCCGACGCCACCTGCGACGTGTTGCGTAACCCAATCCGGCAGGACCAATAAGCGCCGCGTTTTGCACCTGCTGTTTTGGCGTTGCGCAAATTCAGGTTGGCACGGTCACACGCCCTGTGCGCTCTACCGTCATTTCGACAAGACGCTTGGGCGACGCGCCCTTGATCGGCTCGATTAGGTCCGCGAGACGAGTTGGCATCCCTGTGTTAGTTTTACTGCCCCGAACCAAGGGAGGAAAAGATGCACAAAGTGGCATTAGGGGCGGTGATTGTGGTGTTCGGCACTCTTGGCGTGTCGGGGATTTATGCGCAAAGCATGGAACTAACCAGCGCGGAAATCCACAAGGGCGCGACCATCAAGAACGAACAGGTGTTCAAGGGCTTCGGCTGTACCGGCGATAACATTTCCCCGTCGCTGAGTTGGACCGGGGCACCAAAGGGGACCAAAAGTTTCGCCATCACGGTCTACGATCCAGACGCGCCGACGGGCAGCGGTTGGTGGCATTGGGTAGTCTTCAACATTCCGGCATCGACCACATCGGTGCCAAAGAACGCTGGCGACGTCAGCGCGAAGCTTATGCCTGAAGGCGCCATCCAGAGCCGCACCGATTTCGGTACCGACGGTTATGGCGGCCCATGCCCGCCTAAAGGCGACAAACCGCATCACTACCACTTTACGGTGTTTGCGGTGGACGCCGACAAGCTGCCCGATGCCCAGGACCACAATGCATCGGCGGCACTCGTCGGCTTCGATCTACATTTCCATACTCTAGGTAAGGCCAGCTTGACGGCGACTTACGGCCGTTGATCGGCACATTCGGCTTTCGTGCCGAGTTCCAGACTTCCATGCGCGCGGGCGCTGCTGGGCAAGACGAAACCCGTCCTGTTGACGGGGGCGACAGGTCCGGCAGTTATCGGCTCGGCCCTACGAGCGGGAGAAACCCTCCTCGTTTCAGTTTCCGTCTTGGCGGGGGTCAACGACGGGAGCAACAAACGTCACGTCTACGCTCACAAGCTAAGATGGCCGAACGTTGCCCGGTGATTGCTATCGGCCGGTGGCACGGTGCATATGCCCTGCACGTTCTAAGTCGATAGCCTTGAGTACCAGCACCTTGCTCGGGCGCAGAACTGCGCGCGCCTTGCGGTCCGGACAATAGGATAGGGTTACAAGCGTGGAAGTGGACTCGGACATCGCCGATTTCTCAAGGCGCGACATCACGATCGGGAACATGCGCAATGTCGGCAGAAGCGCGCGAGCGTCGGAGTAAAGCCATACACCTCGTGCATGACGCGCTGGGTGCGCGATGCCGGGTTCCGAGTGTACGCGCCGATCCTGTTCGGCTCGCCCGATGCTGGCAACACCGAGAAGCCAACGCTGCGGCGTATTCTATCGCTTTGTGTGTCGCGCGAGTTCAGGCTGCTTGCGGCAAACAAATCCAGCCCGGTGACGGACTGGCTGCGCGCCCTCGGGCGTCTCGCCCATCAGGAATGCGGTGGCCGCGGCGTCGGAGCTATAGGGATGTGCCTGACGGGCGGCTTTGCACTTTCCATGGCCCTCGATCCGGTCGTCCTCGCGCCGGTACTAGCTCAGCCGGGCTTGCCGGCCACCAGGCCCGCCGCCACGATATCTCGCCGGCCGGTCTCGCCCGCGTGCAGGCGCGCACTCGCGATGGCCTGCAACTGCGCGGCTATCGGTTTGAAGGAGACAGTATCTGCCGGGCATCGCGTTTCCAGACGCTGCGCACTGCCTTCGGCGGCGCATTCGCTGGTACGGAATTGCCCGGCAGCGCCGCCAACCCCGCCGGCATGAAGGCGCAGGGAAAGGAGCCGCATTCCGTCTTTACCGGCGACCTGATAGATGCGCCAGACCAACCCACACGACGCGCGGTGGATGAGGTGATCGCCTTTTTCCGCAAGGCCCTACTGGAAGAACTTTCCGCTGCGTGATCGAGCCCTAACAGTTGAGAGACAACGAGCGCGAGAAAGTGTAACCGTTTTTGGCGTTCCGCCGTTCGTCCGCGTTGAGACTATTTCGGACCTGCTGCGATACCGGCAGCGAACGTATCGGTGTCGAATTGGCCGAGTCGGCCCGGGGCATTTCACCCCGAGCCGCTCACAGATCCGGACATGAACCTCTCGATTCATCCGGCTCGTGCCATCGCACGAAGGCTGCCGCCTTCCATTGACTATCGGGTTCCTCCCGTG
>JBKQTR010000054.1:0-7967 GCA_052143095.1 Allostellaceae bacterium | reverse complement strand
GTGTCGCGATTCCTCAGCCTCGGCGATGGGCTGGTGTTCCGCACCGTCTATCCGTCGGTCGCGACGCAGCAGAGCTGCGTCGACTGCCACAACCGGATGCAGCCGGAGAAGCCGCGCTGGCATCTCGACGAGGTCATGGGCGCCTTCTCCATCGACGTTCCCGCCGCCGCCTTCCTGCGTCGTGATCTGCGCCAGAGCGCCGGGCTGGCGTCGGTCATCTTCCTCTCGCTCGCCGGCGTCGGCCTCGCCGTTGCGCTGATCTATTTCCGCCAGCTGCGCGAGCGCGAGGGGACGTATCGCGAGCTGCGCTTCGCCAAGGAGGAGGCCGAGACCGCCAGCCGGTCGAAATCCGAGTTCCTCGCCAATACCAGCCATGAGCTGCGCACGCCGTTGAACGCCATCATCGGCTTCGCCGATCTGCTGGCGGCGCAGAAATTCGGGCCCTTGGGCAATCCGCGCTATGTCGATTACGCCGTCGACATCCGCGATAGCGGCCAGCATCTGCTCGAGCTCATCAACGACGTGCTCGACCTTTCCAAGATCGAATACGGCAAGCTCGAGCTGCTCGAGGAGCCGGTCGACATCGCCGCCACCGTCCAATCCTGCCTGCGCCTGATGCGTCCGCGCGCCGAGGCCGCCCAAATCGGCCTCGAGGCCGAGCTGCCGCCGGTGCTGCCCCATGTGCGCGCCGATGACCGCCGGCTGAAGCAGATCCTGCTGAACCTGCTGTCGAACGCGGTGAAGTTCACCCCCGCCGGCGGCAGCGTCGTGCTGCGTGCCAGCGCCGACGCCGATGGCTTCCACCTCAGCGTCGCCGACACCGGCATCGGCATCGCCGATACCGATCTCGCCAAGGCGCTGAGCCCCTTCGGCCAAGTCGACAGCCGCCTGGCGCGGCGTTATCCCGGCACCGGCCTCGGCCTGCCTTTGACCAAAGCGATGGTCGAGCTCCATGGCGGCACGCTCGGCATCCAGAGCCGTCCCGGCCTCGGCACCACCGTCACCGTGTCGCTGCCCTGCGCGCGTCTGCTGCCGCTCGCCGTCGAGAGCGCGGCGTAGCGCGGCTCTGAACCGGAGCGCGGTCGAGGCCGAGAGAAGAAGCTCTTCGATGATGTCGTGCGACCCCGACGTCGCCCGGGCGCCGGCCGATCAAAAGAAGTGATAGGCGATGCCGAGGAGCAGCGTGGTCTCGTGGGTCGTGCTGTCGGGCTCGTAGAAGCCGTTGGCGTCAACCGGGCTCGCACCGTAGCCGAAGCTCTGATACTCGCCGCTTAGGGACAGCTCGATGCGCTCGCTGAGGCGGTAGCCGATCTTGCCCTGCGTCCGCCAGATGAGCTGGCTGCCGAGCGGGAAGCTCTCGCCGGAGGTCTCCACGGACGCGCCGAAAGTCGTGCCCGCCGCCCCTGACAGCGACAGCACCCAGCGCGATGCCGGCGAATACTGCAGCAGCAGGCCGCCCATGGCGTCCCAGTTCTGATAGGTCTCGCCATAGCCGCCGATGCCCTTGAGATCGCGCGACCAGTAACGGTAGCCGATCTCGGCAAAGGGGGTGAGGAGGACCGCCCGACCCAACTCGAAGGCGCGCCCCAACTGCGCCGCCCCGGTATAGATCTGATCGTTCGTCGTGCTCTGATAGGGCGTGCAGAAGCCGAACTGATCGCACAGCGCGCCGTTATACGCGGTCGAGCCGATGCTCGCCCTTGCGTCGAGGCGAAAGTAGAGATTGGGGATCGGCGCATTGTGAAACGCCAACATGCCGAAACCGAGCCCGACCGTCGGCAGCCAGCCTTTCTCGGTGTCGGCCGTGACCCCGCCCGAGGTCTCGGCGTAGTCGAGATAGGTTTCGCCGGCATCGAGCGACACGCCGTTATCCGCTTTGCGGATATCCAGCGTGTCCGCGACGGCATCGCGCGGGCCGATCACCGTGGTCAGGGGCAGCGCGGCGATTGTGGCAAGGAGCAAAGAGCGAAGGTGCATAAGCGGATTCTGCAAACCGATATTTCGACACTGCCGGAGCGATCGCCCGGACGCGGCGAGAGGCTAGCCGACATTGCCGAAATAGTCGACCGCCAAACGCCTGGTTCGCCTTTTGGGGCAAGCGCCGCGGCGGAGCGGGCGCATCGATCGTGCCGCCGGCGAGGGTAGCGGGCGCGCGCGGTGGTACCTGCGCGCGCCGCGTCCTTTGCGACCGCGCGACCCCGACCGACCGTTGAACGACGAACTCGATCCGGTCTCCACCGTTCGCAACGAACTGACAGAAGGAGACACTATGGCACGCAGACGCACGCACACGGATCACGAGGCCGCCGCGCAGCCGGGCGAACACGCGGAAGGCTTGGAAGAGCATGCCGGATCGGTCGTGCCCAAGGCGGCCGATCTCTGGATCGAGGCTCAGACCCGGCTGTTCGAGCGCGTCGATGAGGTCGCCCGACGCTGGCTTGACCGTCGTCGCGAAGCGCTCGACGCCACGCGGCAATCCATGGATGAGATGCGGCGCTCGAACGATATTGCGGAGCTCGTGCGCATCCAGCAGGAATGGGTGCTCGGCGCCGTGCATCGGCTCACGGCGGACGTCGCGGAGCTGACCGGCGCAGCGCTCACCTTCGCGCAGATTTCGGCCGCACGCATCGGACGGGCGAGCGAAGGGATGGCGTATGACCTCGAGCGCGCCGGCCAGGAAAGCCTCAGCGCCGCGGGATCAAAGCCGGGCCTGCGAACGGAGGAATAAGTCCGCCGCCCTGAGCCGCGTCGCCGGCCGTGCTTTGGTTTGATGCGGTCGCCGGACGGTCATTGCCCGCTGGTTGAATGGCCCCTAAGATCCTCGTCGGATTGTTTGTCCACCTTGTCGGTCTGTTTCAAGAGCCGCTCGACCTCGGCCTCGGTCTGCGCTTTGTCCTCTAAAGGCGCGCGGACGCCGGCTGCCGCCGCGGCGCTGTCGATGTCGGCCTGCGTCGGTTGATGGTCCTGGTGACCGTAGATATTGCCTTCGCGCGCCGGCGGCGCCGCTCCGGCGCCCGGCGCCGGCGCGTTCTGCGCGAGCGCCGGCGCGGCTGCCGCCAGCATCAGCGCGGCGACCGCGGCCAGCCGCGTCGATGACGGTGCTCGGGGCGATTTCTTCGCGTCCATTCGCTCATCTCCTCAGGGTCATCTCCGCCGGTCGCCCGCCCTGCGGCCCATCGGCGTGATGCCGGGGGGAGCGCCATGATCAATGTGGGGGGCGTCATCATCAATTCCAGGCGCGATCTGCGCCGTCGGCTTTCGCCTGTCGCGAGAGCCCGCGTGCACGCTGCAGCGCCGCGCGTCGCGGGGCGTAGAGGGCATCGAGTGCCGCCGCAGGCCAAAGATCGGCGGCTGGCGCTGCGAGCGTGGGAGAAAGTCTCTGCTGATTGTCGTCTCCGGCCGAACAAACCATTTGCCGCAGCGCGCATAGTCGCAGCGCGAAGCCGAGCCCATTTGCGCAGCGTCCGCGGCGGCTCGCCGCCTGTCGCGTCCGATGCCTTGGCATCGCCGAAGATTTGTTCCTTGCGACGATGCCAGAGGGTTGGTTTTTGCCGGCCTGGAACGCATGTCATTCAGCGTAGCGAAGGAGGCGAGTGTCATGACAGCTTATCTTATCAAGCGGCTCTCGCCGTCGACGACAGCATCCCGCGCGTGGTCGACACCATCACCGCGCAGTCACAAAAGCCCGGGCTGCGCTATCTCGACTATCGCGGCCAGAGGGCGCGCTGGTGACCCCTTCATCCCGCAGATCGAGGCCGCGACAGTATCGTTCCGGTCGGGGCGAGGACCGGATTTCCCGGCCATGTGCGCGCTGCACGAGGACCGTGGCGCAACCGGCGCGCACATTCTGTCGCCGGAGGCGGCGCGTCGTGCGCGGCAGGTTCATCCGACCAAAAAGCCGGCAATCGCCGATCAAAGGCGTGGCGTCGCCGGAGCAGCTGTGGTGAAATCTTCTGCCCCCAGGACCTTTCCGGCGACGTCTCGCGAGCTATATCGGCTGCGAAGCAACTCGAAAAGGAACCAGATTCATGACGACACAGGCACTGAAACGGCGGCGCACCGCGCCGCTCGACACCCGAACGGGTTTGGCATCCAACGCGACGCAGGATATCTCCGGTGCGCTCAACGCGCTCCTGGCGGACGTCTTCGCGTTGTACCTTAAAACGAAAAATTTCCACTGGCACATGTCGGGGCCGCATTTCCGCGACTATCACCTGCTGTTGGATGAGCAGAGCGATCAAATCTTCGCCGTGTCCGATCCGATGGCGGAGCGCGTCCGCAAGATCGGCGGTACGACACTGCGGTCGATCGGCCATATCGGCCGACTGCAGCGCGTTTTGGACAATGATGCCGATTATGTGACGCCGCTCGACATGCTGGCGGAATTGCGCGAGGACAACATCCAATTGGCGGTGCAGATGCGCGAGGCGCACGGGCTGTGCGAGGAGCATGGCGATGTCGCCAGCGCGAGCCTGCTCGAAATCTGGATCGACGAAGCCGAGCGCCGCGCCTGGTTTCTCTTCGAGACGACCGCGCATGCCGAGCGGAGCGACTGATCGAGCGGCCTGGGCTGATCCACGACGACCACGGTCATGAGGCGGGCTGGTCAGATGCCGAACAAATCGAAGGAAACTCCGCGCGGCGGCGCCAAGCCCGCGTCGCCACCGCCCCACGAAGCGGCCTCGGCGTCGGCACGGTCGCGCGAGCACCGCCGCCACGTCGAGGCGCTCCTGGACGCGGCGCTCGGGGATACCTTCCCCGCCAGCGACCCGACCGCGATCACGATCGATCGTTGAGCCGCCCGGCGCGGACTGCGATCCGGTTGTCGGTGAAGGCCCAGAGTTCCTTGATCAGGCGGTAGTCGAGCTCGCGCGCCCGCCCCGCCGACCATGCCGGCCTGTCCGAGCTGGGGCTCCGACGGAAAAAGCGCCGCCGGCGGACACGTCGGAGGCTTGCCGCGCCTGCGCCACCGCCGCCGTCCGATCATGTACTATGGCGCTGAGAGTCCATCCCCCCGAAAGTCCCGGGCGGGAGCCTATGGTCGCGGAAGGTCTGAAGATGCGCTTTTCTGCACGCTTGTCGGCGCTGAGCGTCGCTGTCGCCGTGGCTCTGACGTCGCCCGCCGGCGCGGCGCCGCTTGAGGACAGTCCGGGGTTCGGGCCCGAGCTGCAAGGATTTGATTATCCCTGGCCGGTGCAGCATTTCCGCTTCACGTCGCAGGGCGCAGCGCTGGACATGGCCTATATGGATGTAAAGCCGGCGAAACCGAGCGGGCGGACGGCGATGCTGCTGCACGGCAAGAATTTTTGCGCGGCCACCTGGCAAGGCACCATCCAGGCATTGAGCGAGGCCGGCTATCGCGTGATCGCGCCCGACCAGATCGGGTTCTGCAAATCGACCAAGCCCGCGCATTACCAGTTCAGCTTTCAGCAGCTCGCGGCGAATACGCACGCACTGCTGACGTCGCTCGGAATAAACCGGGCGGTCCTCATCGGCCATTCGACCGGCGGAATGCTCGCAATCCGCTATGGGCTCATGTATCCCGAGATGGTGGACCAGCTCGTGCTTGTCGATCCGATCGGGCTCGAGGATTGGAAAACCAAGGGCGTACCGTGGCAGAGCGTCGATGCGTGGTACCAACAGGAATTGCACACCACCGCCGACGGCATCCGGGACTACGAGCGCACGACCTACTATGCCGGAACATGGGAACCGAGCTATGAGCGCTGGGTGCAGATGCTGGCCGGGATGTATCGCGGTCCCGGGCGCGACATCGTCGCCTGGAATTCGGCGCTGCTCTACGACATGATCTACACCCAGCCGGTCTTCTACGAGCTCGGCCAGCTGCCGATGCCGGTGCTGCTGATGATCGGCGACAAGGACACGACAGCCATCGGGAAGAACCTCGCGCCGCCTTCCCTGCGTCCGACATTGGGCAACTATCCGGTGTTGGGAAAGGCCGCGGCGGCGCGCATCCCGCACGCCCGTCTGGTCGAGTTCCCTGATCTCGGCCACGCGCCGCAGATCCAGGCGCCCGACATTTTCCACAAGGCCCTGCTCGACGGCATGCGCGCGCTGGCGGCAGCGCCCCGACCAATGACCAATGAGTGAGGCCCGCGGCGCCGGAATTATGTCCCGGCGATTTCCGGCGCGTCGAGCTCGCTCAGGCGAATGTCGGCGAGCGCTTTGAATTCGCCGTTTGGGTATTTTTCCAGATAGGCTTGCAGCGTCGCCGGGTTGTCGCTCTCGCGCACGGAGTCCCAAAACGACAGCTCGACCTCGCGGTCCTGCGGATCGCGCATGCCGCCCGCAGTCGAGGCGAATTCCGCGAGTCGGGTGCGCGCAAGGGTGACGAAGCTACCTTCCGGATATTGCTCCAGATAGGCCTCATAGTCGGCGACACGGGTACTGTCCTTGATCGAGTCCCAAAAGACGAGCTCGACCGATTGCGGCTCGACTTCCGCCGGTTCAGCCGGCAGCTCGCTCGGCGAAGGCGCATCGGCGAGCGCGTCGCTCGACGCCACCGGCGCCTCGCCGCCCGAGCGGCTCTTCGGCGCCGTTGCGTCGGGGATCAGGCGGAAGACGCGGATCGGCTGCGCGATGTTCTTGACGCTCTGTTCACCGAGATCCTCGAAGCCGTAGGGAAGCTTGCGCCTGACATGGTCGTGGACGCCGCGCGAGATGCAGATGCCGCCGGGCTCGGCCAGCCCCTCGAGGCGCGCGGCGATGTTGACGCCATCGCCGAAGGTGTCGCCCTCCTTCATCATGACGTCGCCGACATTGATGCCGACGCGAAACCACATGCGGCGCTCTTCGGTGAGGGCCAGATTGGCCTGGGCGAGGTCGCGCTGGATCTCGACGGCGCATTGCACGGCGGCGAAGACGCTGGTGAACTCGGCAAGGACGCTGTCGCCGGCGGTGCCGCAGATCCGGCCGCCATGCTGCGCGATGAGCGCGTCGGCGATCGCCCGATGGGCCGAGAGTGTCGCCAGCGTGCCTTCCTCGTCGACGCCCATGAGGCGGCTATAGCCCTCGACATCGGCGGCGAGGATGGCGACGAGTTTTCGCTCGAGAGGCGGCGCTTCCATCGTCAGACCCGTTCTCCATATCTCGGCAAGTCGGGAGCGGCTTTCTCAGAACGCGGGAAGGCGCCAAGTGCCGACGGACAGTGTCGGGTTTGTGCCGTTGATCCCCGTCGATGGCCGTGGCGCCGCTGCGGTTAGTCGCCCGTCGCCGGGACGATTCCCATCGACGCTTGAGCGAGGGCCGATCCCAACGTGTCGGTTGCGGCGTAAGCGGGAGGCTGGCCATTATCACCGATACCAACCCCCACATGGCATGCGGACAATCCGACCAGCAGGGCAAGCATCGCCAGTACTTTGTTCATGACCTTTTCCCTTCGGACATCCGGCGCCGTGCCACGGTGAAGCGCGGTCTTAGCCCGTGCGCCGATTACCTGTCAGCGCCAATGCCGTTCGTGACCGCCCCAACCATCGTCGATGATGCAGGCGCTCAAGCTCCCGCACACGCCGATGCCGATCAGTGCGACCAGCAGCGCAAACTTGAATTTCCGGAGAGACTTCATCGGACTTCCTTCCTGAGGAGCGGCGGGACAACGGTGGGCGAGTCTTTTTGTGGGGCTGCGGCGAGCAGCGATCGTTCCCGCACGAGGTGTGATGTGGGTGGAACAAAAGGGAGGCGCTAGGCTCGGAAACTACGCAGGGCCGCCGCATCAGGGGCGAGTGCCAGCCGCCACCGCAGGCCATTGCGTCGTCTGTCCGCGCCATCGCTGGAGATCGTTGGGCATCGGGAAGCGGACACGCGATCGAAAGAAGGCGCCGCGACGGCGCCCTCGCAGCGGCTAGTGCAGCGGCTAGGAGCCTGTCTGAGAAATGGCTGGTCAAGTGGGGGCGAGTCTGATTCCTTGCTGGGCCATGAGCAAGGAATTTCGCCCCTGGAAGATTGAC
>JBKQTR010000053.1:0-3587 GCA_052143095.1 Allostellaceae bacterium | reverse complement strand
GACCAGTGCCACTTCCGTCGCCTTGTTATGGCCGATCTCCTCGGGCGCAATGTCGAGCTGGATAACCTTGACGTCCTTCGCATAGCGCGGCGGCTGGCCGAAATGAAGGATCCAGTTGAACCGCGCGCCCATCAAGAAGACGACGTCGGCGTTCTGCAGCGCCAGCGTGCGCGCCGCCGCGACGGAGAGTGGATGGTCGTCCGGCATCACGCCCTTGCCCATCGGCGAACGCAGGAACGGCAGTTGCGTGCGCTCGATGAAAGCGCGGACTTCGTCCTCGGCGCGCGACCACGCCATGCCCTTGCCGACGAGAACGAGCGGTCGCTCGGCCCTTTCGAGCAGGTTCAGCGCAGCCTCGATGTTCTCCATCGGCGTCACCATGCGCGGCGGGTCGGGCGCGCGCTCGACCTGGACGACTTTGTCGACGTCGCATTTGCCGGTGATGATGTCATCGGGCACGTCGAGGTAGGTGGCGCCGGGGCGGCCATAGATGGCGTTCCGGGTCGCCATCTCGACATAGTAGGGGATGCGCTTGACGCTCTCGATGCCGTGCGCGAATTTACAGAACGGCGAGGCGATCAGCACCTGGCGCTCCTCCTGGAAAGCGCCCATGCCGCCGCGATAGGTCTCGGAGGCGCCGCCAAGCAGGATCATTGGCCAGCAATTCTGCTGGGCATTGGCGAGGCCAGCGAGGCCGTGCACCACGCCTGGGCCGGTCACGACGAGGCACGCGCCTGGACGGCCGGTCAGATAGCCGTAGGCCTGCGCCGCATAGGAGGCGGCCTGCTCGTTGCGCATGCCGATATAAGCCACGCCTTCCCTCTGCGCGGCTGCGGCGATCGGGCCGACCGGAAACCCGACGACCCCGAACAGGTGATCGATGCCCTGCTGCTTTAGGCTCCTCGCTATCAGGGTAGCGCCGTCGACTTCGCTCATGCTTTCCTCCCCGTGACCAAATGACTTCAGCCGCGAGCTTACGCATTGATGGCAGGCCGCGAAAGAGCTTGCCAAGCGGGAACAGGTGCTACGCGCCAAGTAACGCCATCGAACAAGCGCGGTAGGGAGGATGGCATCCGACAGAGACTTGGGCGCGCGGGGCTAAGCGGTAGTCGATACTTGTGTTAATCGGCACGCGGAGCTGAAGAGACGCATTCCACTTTTTGAGTGCCTTTTATGGTGGTGGGCGAGGGCGCAGCGTCATGAGTATTTCTGCCGCTTTCGTTAGGCTGAAGCGGAAGCAGCCGAAGCGAATTTCCGACAGGTTCGGCTCACTAGTTGACTAAAGCGCCACCAATGTCGACCGTCTGCCTGTGGCGTGCGCCGTGGCGCCAAGTACCCGCCCGTCCTTCCGGAGTTGGGGGTGAAGCTGCCCCGCCGTGCTGCATCTCGCACGCGTGCTCATGACCCAAGGCGGAACTCCTTAAGGCGATAGACACCCCAAGGCCCTGAGCCTAAACTGCGCTCACACGCTGGGCGTGTTGAGGACGCTGAAATGTCGAAGGAGCAAGTCGAACGCCGACTTGCCGCGATCCTTGCGGCCGACGTCGCTGGATATAGCCGCCTGATGGGTGCCGACGAGGAAGGCACGCTCGCGGCGCTCCGGGCCCACCGGCGTGAATTTCTCGATCTCAAGATTGCCGAGCATCGGGGACGTATCGTCAAGACCACCGGCGATGGGTTTTTGATCGAGTTTGCAAGTGTCGTTGACGCCACCCGCTGCGCGGTGGATGTTCAGCGCGGCATCAGGGAGCGCAATGTCTCCGTGCCGCACGATAAGCGTCTTGAGTTTCGTATCGGGATCAATGTCGGCGACGTCATTATTGAAGACAACGACATTTTTGGCGACGGCGTGAATGTCGCGGCCCGGCTTGAAGGGATTGCCGAGCCGGGCGGCATCGTCATTTCCGCTATCGCCCACGATGCCGTGATTAATCGCGTAAAGGCGGAGTTCCGCGACCTTGGCGGACTCTCTCTGAAGAACATCGAGCGTCCGGTGCGTGCATTTCAAGTCATGTTCGAGTCCGACAATCGTGCAAACGCCGCTGGCGCTGTACAGGACACTGTTAGCCCGCTCGCTGCACCCGAGCGACCGTCAATTGCAGTTCGACCGTTCCTGGTTCTGTCTGAAGATCGAAGGCTCGGATTTCTGGCCAATGGGCTGGCGGAAGACGTCACCGCACTGCTCGCGCGGGTGCCCGGTTTTTTCTTGATTTCGAGAGCATCGTCATTTGCCTTCCACAATCCTGAAACGCCGACGTCCGTTATCGCCCAGCAGCTGGGCGTCCGTTACGTGTTGGAGGGAAGCGTACGAGGCGCGGGTGACCAAGTCCGCGTTTCAACCCAACTTGCTGAAGCCGCGACAGGCCGCATTCTTTGGTCCGGCAAGTTCGAGGCTGCGCGAGCCGAGACGCTGGAGCTGCAGGACGACATTGCCCGCGGAATAATAATCGAACTGGAGCCTGCGCTCACCCGGGCGGAGGTCGCCGTGATTCGGCGCCAGCGTCCGGATAATGTCGACGCCTGGGGATGCTACCACCAGGCCACTGCCGCGCTCGGAGGTAATGGGTGGAATGAGCATGCAGTTGCGGAAGCGCAAGACTTTTTGCGACGGGCTCTCGAACTGGACAGCAACTTCGCCCTGGCGCGTGCGCAGCTCGCCCTTCTATCGGCGCTTGCGCAAACCACCGGCCTTGTCGAACGTTCGGCGGAGCGTACTCAAGAGGCGCTAGCGGCAGCCGAAATGGCGATTGCGGACGATGCAGGAAGTTCCGAGGTTTTGGGCTATGCGGGTTGCGCGCTCTCTGATCTAGGACACCCCGAGCGGGGAGCAGAAATTCTAAGGCAAGCTTTCGAGATGGATCCAAGCAATGCCCAAGCCGAGGTGGCTCTTGGCGCGGCGCTCGCGCTGCTGGGCGATCTCGACGCAGGAATCGCGCGCATGCGCCACGGGATTAAGCTCAGCCCCCGCGATAGGCGGCTGGGATTCTGGGGCTGGGCGTTGGGGTCGTTTCTGCTGCGTGCCAACCGAGCGGGGGAGGCACTGGAAGAGGCTCGTATCGCGGCACGACGCGATCCGCGCCTTCACCTACCACCGATCCTCGAAGCCGTGGCACAGGCAACGCTGGGGCGGACCGAACTCGCTCGGGCAGCACTCATGTCTGCGAGGCGCATCCGACCCAAACTTACGCAGCAAGAGATCGAAATTTCTCATGGCCGGCGCGCCGCTAGGATTCTGGCAAGTGTGTGGGACGTCAATTAGACAACAGCCCCACGCCCGCATGCGGGCAACAACTTTCTTAAGATCATCAGCAAAGCGCAAAGCTTGATGTCGCCTTTTGGCGTGCGCCGTGAAAAGGCGGCGCTTTCCAGTGGGTGCAAGGCCCACCCGGCAACCGCTCCAGCCGGAAGCAATCGGAGCAGTCATGGAGGTAACGAAATGGCTGAAGCCTTCGATTAGCGTGTCACGAATTGGTGACAGCGCGAGTGTGCAGGCCGCAACGCGAGTGAACGCCGAGCAAGCCTCGAAAAGGACGATGTGTAGGCCGACCCGACTGCCATATCGGGGAAGGCTGATACGGCCGGGTTGG
>JBKQTR010000052.1:0-13938 GCA_052143095.1 Allostellaceae bacterium | reverse complement strand
GCGCTTCGCGCGCCGCCAACCCGTTCGATCGCTCTGCGATCGAACCCTCCGGGGCCGGCCGCGCCGCGGGCGGCCGGGTTGGCCAGGATGAGGAAAGTTGTTGATGGCACAAAGAAAATTTCCTCATCCTGAGCGCGAGCGAAGCGAGCAGTCGAAGGACGCACTGAGTTCATCCAGCGGAAGCCTGCTCCAGGAAAAACGACACAGGAGGACCGCGTGAAGCTCTACACCTATTGGCGCTCGCAGGCGACGTTCCGCGTGCGTATCGCGCTCAACCTCAAGGGGCTGAAGCGCGAGGATGTCGTCATCAATCTCGACCGCGGCGACCAGTTCAAGCCGGAATACAAGGGACAGAACCCGCAGGCGGTGCTGCCGACGCTCTATGACGGCGACGCCAAGCTGTTCCAATCCGTCGCCATCCTCGAATATCTCGAGGAGAAATACCCGAACCCGCCGATCCTGCCTAGGGATCTGCTGGCGCGCGCCTGGGTGCGCGGCTTCGCGCTGATCAACGTCGCGGATTCCCATCCGCTGATCGTGCCGCGCATCCGCAACTACCTCGCCGAGGTGCTCAAGCTGGACGAGGCGCAACGCACCGCCTGGATCCAGCATTGGCTCGGTGCCGGGCTGCAGGCGATGGAGGAGCTGCTGGCGGAAAAAAATCCCGGGGGCAAGTTCTGCCATGGCGACAGCCCGACCGTGGCCGATATCTGCCTCGTCACGCAGGTGACCCCGGCGCAGCTCTTCAAGACCGAGGTTGCGCCCTATAAGCGGGTGATGCGCATCCATGAGCACTGCATGACGCTGCCGGCATTCGCCGAGGCACATCCGCGCAAGCAGCCCGATTTCGCGGGGCACTGACACCATGGCCGAGACGATGACCAAGCTCGACATCAGGCCCATTGCCGGCGCGCTCGGCGCCGAGATCCATGGCGTGGCGCTCGACCGCCCGCTCGACGCCGCGACCGTGACGGCGATCCGGCAGGCGCTGCTCGATCACCTCGTGATCTTTTTCCGCGGCCAGGAGCTGCCGCCCGAGCGCTTCCTCGCCTTCGCCCGCCGCTTCGGCGAACCGATCGAATATCCCTTCGTACGCGGCATCGAGGGCTATCCCGAGATCATCCAGGTGGCGAAGCTCGAGCACGAGACGGTGAATTTCGGCGGCCTCTGGCACAGCGACACGACCTATCTCGATCACCCGCCGATGGGCACGTTGCTGGTGGCGCGCGAGGTGCCGGCGGTCGGCGGCGACACGCTCTTCGCCAATCAGTATCTCGCCTATGAGACGCTGTCCGACGGGATGAAGCGGCTGCTCGACGGCCTCGTCGCGGTCAACAGCTCCGCCCGGGCGGATGCCACCCGGACGCGCGAGGACCGGGTCAAATCCGATCCGACCTCACGCGCGAGCGAGGCGCTGGTCGCCGAGCATCCGGTGGTGCGCACCCATCCCGAGACCGGCCGCAAGGCGCTCTATGTCAACATCGCGCACACCGCGCGCTTTGTCGGCATGACCGAGGCGGAGAGCGCGCCGATCTTGGCCTATCTCTTCCAGCACCAAGTACGGCCGGAATTCACCTGCCGCTTCGCCTGGGCCGTGGGCTCGCTCGCCTTCTGGGACAACCGCGCGGCGCAGCACAATCCCGTGAACGACTATCACGGCCAGCGCCGCATCATGCACCGCATCACGCTCGCCGGCGACCGGCCGCGGTAGCTGTCCCTCTCCGCGCGAAGCGGCTATCAGCTTCACTATCTCATGGCCCCTCCCCCCTTGAGGGGGAGGTCGGCCGCGCGCTGGCGCGGCCGGGAGGGGGGGCACGCGCGAAGCGCGTCAAGAATACTCAGCAACACACCCTCGGTGTTGCCAAGCACGTCGTTGTTCCAGAATCGGATGACACGATAGCCCTGCGCTTCGAGCCAGCGTGTGCGGACGACATCGCTCGCGCTCTCCGCGTGCTGCCCGCCATCGACTTCGACGACCAGCTTCGCATCGGGGCAAAAGAAGTCGACGACATAGGGACCCATCGGATGCTGGCGCCGGAAGCGGAAGCCCTCAAGCTGTTTTCGGCGCAGGCGAGACCAGAGCCGGATTTCCGCGTCGGTCGGGGTTATGCGCAATCTGCGCGCCAGCGGCGATGCCATGGAGCGATCGTGGCATGCCGTGGAGCGTGCGGCTACCCCCCTCCCGGCAGCGCGCGCGACGAGCGCTCCGCGCTCGCGCGGGCGCTGCCGACCTCCCCCTCCAGGGGGGAGGGGGGCGATGTATAAATGCGATGGCCGCAAGAGCGGGCAGAGACGGCTCTGTGGCTCACGCTCGCTTGGCAACCTGGGCGTATCCCTGTCCCTGCCGCGGGCGCTGGCCGCGGCGCTGGTCGGGACGGCCGCCATGCGAGCGCTGCGGCTGCGCTTGCGACTGAGCAAGCGCCGCCGGCGCGCGCTGGTCGCGCCGGGCGAAGGGATGGTTGTCGACGATCGACAGCTTGCGCCGGGTCAGCTTCTCGATGTCGCGCAGCAGGTCGCGCTCCTCGGTGCTGCAGAAGGAAAGCGCGATGCCGTCGGCGCCGGCGCGCGCGGTGCGGCCAATGCGGTGGACATAGCTTTCCGGCACGTTCGGCAGGTCGAAATTGATGACATGGGTGATGCCGTCGATGTCGATGCCGCGCGCGGCGATGTCGGTGGCGACGAGCACGCGCACGCGTCCGGCGCGGAAGCTCTCGAGCGCCTGCTGGCGCGCCGATTGCGACTTGTTGCCGTGGATCGCCGCGGCCTGCACGTTGCCGCGCGCGAGTTCCTTGGTGATGCGGTCGGCGCCATGCTTGGTGCGGGCGAAGACCAGCGCGCGCGAGATCTGGGGATCGCGCAGCACCTCGGCGAGCAGCGAGCGCTTGTTGCTGCTCTCGACGAACAGCACCCGCTGGTCGATGCGCTCGACGGTGGATGCCACCGGCGTCACCTCGACGCGGACCGGCGATTTGAGCACGATATGCGCGAGCGAGGCGATGTCGCCCGGCATGGTCGCCGAGAACAGCAGCGTCTGGCGCTCCTTGGGCAGCGTGGCGATGATGCGCTTGACGTCGCGGATGAAGCCCATGTCGAGCATGCGGTCGGCCTCGTCGAGCACGAAGACGGTGAGGCCGTCGAAGCGCACATGGCGCTGATTCATCAGGTCGAGCAGCCGTCCCGGCGTCGCCACCAGGATGTCGACGCCGCGCGCCATCGCCGAAACCTGCGGATGCTGGCCGACGCCGCCGAAGATGACGGCCTGGCGCAGATGCAGGTAGCGGCCATAGGTGCGGAAGCTCTCATCGATCTGGAGAGCGAGCTCGCGGGTCGGCGTCAGCACCAGCACGCGGGCCGATTTCGCCGCCGGAGCGACGCGGTTTTGTGCCAGGCGCTGCAGGATCGGCAGCGCGAACGCCGCCGTCTTGCCGGTGCCGGTCTGCGCCACGCCGAGCACGTCGCGCCCGGCCAGGAGATGCGGGATCGCCTGCGCCTGGATCGGCGTCGGCGTATGGTAGTTCTCGGCGTTGAGGGCACGCTGCAACGGCTCGATAAGGGCGAGTTCGGAAAAACTGGAAGTCACTGAGGATATTCTTTCTTGTAGGCCGTGGGCGCTTTTCTGGGCGGCCCATCGGCACGTTTTTTTGGGTTCAAAAAGCTGCTGACATGCGCTTGGAAGCGCGGCGTTGGAGACGCCGTGCTGAGCGGTCGCCACTTCACCCGGGAAGGGGCCTCATCCGCGCGACCGGGAGGCTTGGTTGACGTTTGATGATCTCGGGAGGGGCGCTCAAGGCCGGGGAGGCCATGCACGCGTCGCGCAGTCGCGAGAAATCTGCTGTGCAGGAGATGCGCCTTTCCCCGGCGGAAGTCAAGGAGAGAAGTGTTATCGAATGATTACCGGGGCTTGCGGCGGCCTGTCCTTGCCCGCTGCCCCGGCGACAGCCGGGGCCCTATGGCTTAGAGAGAAAGCGGCAGAAAGCCGCCGAGCCCAAGGGCCGGTTGCGCTGTCGACGGTTCAGGAATCTTGGCGGACGGAGGCCGCGGCTTCCCTACGTCCGATAGGACGGGTCCTCATGGTCGATCTGCACGGCCGAGCGCGTGCCGCGCGCGAGATCGACCAGCCCCGCGAACACGGCCAGGACCAGATAGGCGGCCAGCGCCGATATCGCCACCTGCTGCGACGATGCAGGTGGCGGCGCCGTCGCGCTGTAGATCTCCAGCGCCGTCATCGCCGCGAGGAACAGCCAGAGCCAGCGATCGCCGCGCGCGCGGCGCGCTGGCACCATCCGTGCGTAGAGCCAGCCGCCGAGCATCAGCAGCGCAAGCTCCAGCGGCAGGCTAAGCCAGATGTGACGCCAGAGGCCAAGACCGAGCTTCGCGCTGTCGTCATAAAGCGGCAAATCCGGCACATGCACGACGAGGTCGAGGAGCCAATGCGAAAACGTCGCTCCGGCGATGATGAGAAACACCCCGGTCCGGGCTTCGCGCAGGAAGAGGGCGGCGGTCCCGCCGAGCAGCGTCGAGATCACCAGTGCGCCGATCAGCCCATGGGTATAGGGCATATAGTAGAGGTCAAAGGCGCTGCCCTCGGTGAAGCCGGGGAGGATGCGCAGCTTCTCGATGCCGGCGAGCACGAGAATTGCCCATCCGATGTCCAGACCCTGCACGGCGACAAACAGCAGCCATAGTGGAATCCCGGGCCCTAGCGCCTTGCCAGCGAAGGCCGGCCCGTAATGCCCGATGAACACGCTTGTCGCTCCAGTCGCCCGTTCTCACGTCCGATAGGACGGGTCCTCGCGGTCGAGCTGGCGCAGCATCGCCTCCCACTCCATCTCGCCATAGACGCGGCGCGTGCCCGGCGCGAAGAGATGCGCGGTCTTGGCGGCGACGTCATCGGCGGGGAGCTCGAGCTCGGTATTGGCGGCCATGCAATCGACCTGCGCCTTGCAAGCCATTTCCAGCCAATAGAGGATGTTGAAGGCCTCGGCGACGGAGCGGCCGCAGGTGAGGATGCCGTGGTTCCTCAGGAACATGACGTCGTTGGCGCCGAGATCGCGCACCAGCCGCTCGCGCTCGGCAAGGTCGAGCGCCGGCCCTTCATAGGCGTGGTAGCTGACATGGCCGTAAAAGCGCATCGCCGTCTGGGTCAGCGGCAGGAAGCCGCATTTCATCGCCGAGACCGCCATGCCGGCGCGGCTATGGGTGTGGATGACGCAGCCGACATCGTGGCGCGCGCCATGCACGGCGCTGTGGATGACGTAGCCGGCGTGGTTGATGCCGTAAGGCGTGTCGGGCTTGAGCACGACGGTGCCGTCGAGATCGATCTTGTAGAGGCTCGAGGCGGTGATCTCGCTATAGAGGAAGCCATAGGGGTTGATGAGGATGTGGCCTTCCTCCTCCGGCACCCGCGCGGTGATGTGGTTGTAAATGAGGTCGGTCATGCCATAGCGCGCCACCAGCCGGTAGCAGGCGGCGAGGTTGACCCGGGTCTCCCACTCCGCCTCGCTGACGCGCTCGCGCAGCGGCTTCATCTCCACGACCGACACCCGGCTCATGGTCACCTCCTCGAAATCCCATGATGCCCCAAGCGCGAGAGCCCGTCCATCGATCGCACCGTGGGTGAAATGAACCAGTCGATCGGAAGCTCCACGCCCACGAAGCTTGCTATGGATGGCGAAGGGCAGTGCCAAGAGGCAATCCCAACTGATGCATCTTCGTTAAGGGTATGGTACACACAAAAGCCCACCCTAGGTTGCAAATGATAGAAGATACGACACGCACCGCGCTCCGCCAATTCCTTGATCAGGCTGACGCGAGCATATTTGTTGGGTCGGGACTTTCCCTTTGGTCGGGGCTTCCAACCTGGGAAGAGTTAATACGAAAGCTCATAGATGTTGCGGCTGCCAAGGGCGCCACAACTAAAATTTCGGAGGAGGCGCTAGCGAGCAAGCAACTGCTAGACGCGGCGGATGCCTTACAACTTACGCCACTTGAGATCGCGGGCACATTATGGAATGAGCTTGGCTTTGCTTTGGCAAAACCGCATGAGATTCATTCCTTAGTCGTTCGGCTGGGGCCTCAACGCTTCATTACGACAAACTATGACACCCTGCTCGAACAGCAGCTCGGCCTCGACGGTCGTTTAGGTAGGTTCCGAACAGTAACCGGACGGCAAGTCGCAGAACTCGCGGATATCATGAAGGCGCGATCGGATCTCTTTATCTTTAAGCCTCACGGCGACATTGCTGACGCCGATAGCCTCGTTCTCGCGTCGCGTGATTACGAACGGATCATCGGCGGCCACGCGAATGAGGTTGGAAGAACGCTTGGAACGCTGTTGGTTACGCGACCGGTGCTGTTTCTTGGCTACGGTCTCCGAGATCTCGATACCAGCCTCGTCCTGCGCACAATTCGCGATCGTTACCTCGGAAATGTTAGCGATTTTGTTGCAGTGATCGCCGATGCGACCGAGGAACATCGTAACTACTGGTGGGATCGCTTTCGAATACGCATCCATTCGTATGCAACCGGTGAGGCATCGCCTGGCAGGCGGGACCATAGTCCGCTGTTGGATCTACTGCGGTGGTTGGTGGCCGCGCGGCCGGGGATTGCGGCGCCTACTGCTCCTTTGGGGCGAGGAGGGCGCAAATCGCCTGACATAAGAGTTGACGCGCGCCGCGCTACTCCAGCGCAAGATCCTACCGCTCTCGTTCGTTATGCCGCGCGTCTCGTCCGACCGGAACCCGCGCTGTCGTTTCCTCTTTTTGGAAGACGCGACGACTGGAGGTCGAATCGCCGTTACTCCGACGAAAGTAAACGCTTTCGACACGCGCCAATTGAGCAGATATTGCGATCATATCCGGGTTCTTTGATAGTCGTCGGCCCAGCGGGATCGGGAAAGTCGTTCGCCTTCGCCCGATTTTTGTCAGATTGCGGCCGTACACTTTTAGAATGGCAAGGCAAACCGGGACAAAACGCTCCACCTATCCCCGTTCTACTTGATGGACGACTGTACGACGGGGAATTCTCTAAGCTTGCCGCGGCGGCTGTCCCAGACGGGCTCGACCTCACCGCCCTCTCTGGCACCCACGAAATCTTGATATTTGTGGATTCTCTAGATGAAATGCCGATTGAGCATCTCAATGAAGCGCGGTGGCCCGCAAATTTGCAACAGTTTGTCGAGCGATTCCACCGAGTGCGAGTGGTATACGGAACCCGCCGTTCGAGTTTAGTGGCGCGGCGCGACCTCGCAGTCTTCGATATCGAGCCACTCGACGCAGGGGTCGCGCGGAGCGGCCTAGAAGAAATGGGTGTCGACAGCAAGGGATTTTTCTGAAGAGTTCATTAAGTACCTCTGCACGCCTTTTCTGCTTGCTCTCGGACGTCGATTCCTTCCACGCCGCCAGGACATACGATCCGCGCCCGCGCTGCTCTCCGCCTTCCTAAAAGAAGGCATCAAGACCGCATTCGGCGAGGTCGCAGAGCCGCAAGTTCAGAGCGAGCTCGTAGCTCTTGCGGGAAGATTGATTAGCTTGGGTCGAGAGACTATTTCTCTAGACGCGGTCGCCGATCATTTCATAAGGCGACAGCCCGTCACAGCTTCGGCTGGACAGCGAGCGGTCGACCGCCTCGTCGCCGCCGGACTGATGACATCCGAAATAGACGCACATGTTAGATTCGTGCATCGGACCGTTACAGAATTTCTTGCCTCGGGAGAAATAGTATCCCGTTGGCGCTCGAACCAGCTTGACTTGACGCAGCGATTATCGTCGCGTCGTTGGGACAACACGATCGTTTGGGCGCTCGAGGAGCTCAATGATGAGGGCGCGTCAAGTCTGGTCCACTCCGTTTACGAAATAGACCCAGTACTGGCCTATCGTATGGTGGCGAGCGCCGAGTTAGGGACAGTGCGAGTCTGGTTGGCATTCTTGGGCGCGCTTCAGAAGGCGCCACCACCCGACGACACTGCCCTTCGTATGATTCATTCAGTAGACGGGGTTAAGGCGCCTTCTGCCGCGGCGCCGGCGTTAAAGCAACTAATGTATCTCCCGGAGCATCTCGGCGGTTGGGCGGCTTCTCTCTTCGCCCCGCACGCAGGAGATGAGGAGCTCCGACATTGGATCGACCGTCTGGACAAAGGTGAGATAGATTTCAATTACGCTACAATCTCCGGGTCATCGTTGGGCTCGCGTCTGTCAGGAACGTTGCTTGAGTATTTCCTAGCTACACTTCAAAATACACAGCTTGATTCCTCACCTACACCGGACGGGTCCGACCACGTTTTTGAAATGAAGCGCCATGCATTCGCTTCGGTTATGTTAGCTTTATCTCTTGAAGATTTCCGATCTGTGCTGCAATGGTCGAATAACCAAAGCGCCGACGTGCGAAACGTAATGTGCGAGGCGGCGCAACCAATCGCAGATTCTCAGGTAGACGCCTATCTCCTAAAGCAGCTCGACCGAGGGCTCTGGCATGCATGTTTCACAATCTATTTGCGCTTAATGTATCCCTCGCCAGACAAACCGCGACCCGAAATACCGCGCTTTACAAAGAAGCGCTTAGGCAAGCTGATAGGCGCCGCGTTCGGCCTCGATGCCGAAAGAGCACGCTGGAGTATGGCTTTGCTGCGTGAGATCGCGACTCGCGATCCTCATTGGGCTAATGGGGTAAGGTCGGCTTCGAAATCTTGTTCCGACGCGTCAATGCGCAGAGTTCTCAAAACGCTCCACCCAGGAGCATCCCGATCTGCTAAGGAGAAGTTCATTTATCGCGCGCTACACAACCCCAAAAGCCTAACGCGTGCTGATCGCTCGCTCGTGGGCGAGCTAGCAAATGACCTGCTAGAAATTGACGAAAACGTTGTTCTTGCCTCGATCTCCGCACATGGGCGAGAGTCCGCTACGATAATCGAACACTACTTCTTTCCATACCATAACACGATAATTTTTACTGACCGTCGAGTTGATGATTGGGTTCGCTTGCTGTCGACTGTTTTTCCACCCGGCAGTCGTAACGATACGTTGCTATGGCACATATGCAACCACATAGCTCGTTTTGCGTCCGACAAAGCGCGGGATCGCCTTATTGCGCTCGCAAATGATCCTGACGAGATTTCCTCCGATCTAGTGTTGGATCGAATCATCCCGCATATGCACGCGATATCAACGGACGACCTAACACCTAGTGCCGGACGTCGGCTCATCAACCTATATTTGGACTCAAACGGGCCGGATTTCGATTCGCCGGGAGCAATCACAACAGAACGGTTTGTGGCTCAGGAGATCCTGCCGTTGCGCGAATCGATAGGTGACAATGTCGATCAACGTAAACGACTGGAGAAACTCCTGATGGACGCGGGATATAGACACGATCGACGGTATTTGTCGTCTTAGCTAGAGCCAGATCGAATTCCGAAGCGAATGAACATGCGATAAGCAGCCTTGCCGGAGGAGGGGGGCAGTCCTACCATCGATCGCAGGCCGGTCTCGCCGCCGGCCTACGTCATCGGCGCATATCGAATTTTTGTCGCCGGTGTACACCGGGGGCGTAGGGTCGTCCCGGCCGGGCCTCAACGCACCAGCCCGGCGCTGCGCGGCAGGAAGAGCGACAGTTCCGGGATGCAGATGATCAGCATCAGCCCCAGCAGCAGCGCCAGCAGATAGGGCCAATAGGCGCGGGCATGCCGTCCCACCGAGATCTGCGCGAAGCGCAAGGTCATCAGCAGCCCCACCCCGATCGGCGGCAGGAAGAGGCCGATGCCTACCGCCGCCGTCTGCACGATGTCGAAATGCACGGGATTGATGCCGAGCTTGGTGGCGATGGGAAAGACCACCGGGATCAGCACCACCGCCGCCGGCAGCCCTTCCAGCACCATGCCGAACAGCATGGTCAGCAGCGCCACGCCGGTCAGGAAGAGCCAATGCGTGCCGGCGAGCGGCTGCAGCAGCCGCGCCAGGAACAGCGGCGCGCCGCTGATGCCCATCAGATATTGGAAGATGCTCGCCACCGCCAGCAGGAACACCACCGCCGCGGTGAGCAGCGCGCTCTCATAGGCGATGGCGAGCATGGCGCGCCAGGAGACGTTGCGGTAGTAGAAGCGCGCGGCGCAGAAGGCGTAGAAGGCGACGACCGCGCCGGCCTCGGTGGCGGTGAAGACGCCCATGTAGAAGCCGCCGAGGATCACCACCGGCACCACCATCGGCACCAGCGCCTCGCGTCCCGCGCTCAGCAGGAAGCGCCAGCTCGGGCGCGTGTCCTTGGGCCAACCCAGGAGCCGTGCCTCGATGAAGACCAGGGTGCAGAGGCAAACCCCGATCACCGCCGCCGGGATGAAGCCCGCGAGAAACAGCGCCACCACCGAGGTGTTGGTGACGTCGCCGATGACGATCATGAAGATCGCCGGCGGCACCAGCATGCCCATGGCGGTGCCCGAGGCGATGAGCGAGGCGCTGTCCTCGGGGCGGTAGCCGGCGCGCGTGAGCGGCGGCATCAAGGTCGAGCCCAGCGCCGAGACCTCGGCCATCTTCGAGCCGCAGATATCGGAGAAGAAATAGGAGACGACGATCACCGACATGCCGAGGCCGCCGCGCAGCCAACCGACCAGCGCGCGGGCGAGGTTGACCAGCGCATGCGACATGCCGCAGCGCTCCATCAAGGTGCCGGCGAAGATGAAGGAAGGGATGGCGAGCAGCACCCAGTTCTGCGAGCCGCTCACCAGGCTCGACGGCAGCATCTGCAGCGGAAACCCGCCAAGCGCCAGCCCGACCACGCCGGCGATGCCGAGGGCGAAGACGATCGGCATCGAGAGCAGCACCAGGGCTACGAAGACGAGGGCGGTCAGCGCGAGCAGCAAGCGCCTACTCCGGTCCCGTTGGGATCGCGATATCGGGCAGCTTGATGAGGCCGGAGGCGACACCGAGCCCGTAGAGCGCGATCAGCCCGCCGCTGACCACGGCGGAAAAGAACAGGAAGCCGAGGTTGATCGAGAGCGCCGGCGAGACCAGCATGGCGTTCATCGCGCTGACCTTCCAGCCGTAGAAGGCGGTCGCGGCGCCGAAGCCGGCGATGAGGAGATAATTGACGCGCTCGACGAGGCGTTGCAGCGGCGGCGGGAAGCGGTGCGTCAGCACCGCCAGCGCGAAATGGGTGCGCTCGAGGATCGCCACCGCCGCGCCGATGAAGGTGAGCCAGCACAGCGCGAACTCGCCGACCTCCTCGACCCAGAAGAAGCTCACTCCCGGCAGATCGAAATAATCGGTGATCCGCACCACGACATAGCGCAGCACGACGCCCGCCAGCATGTCGGTGATCGCCACGCACAGGATCGCCGCGAGCAAGAGCTTCAGCCCGGCGGCCGGCCAATCGCGCCAACGCTGCGTCGCCGGTCTTGCTTCCGACATCACGGCGGGGCTCAGGCCTCCGTCCTGACGATCTCTTGCCACAGCTCCGGGAATTGCTTCTGGTAGTCCGGCCACACCTTCTGCTGCGCCAGCGCGCGGAAGGCGTCGACATCGGCGGTGTTGACCACCATGCCCTTGGGCTCGAGCAGCTCCTTGGCTTTCGCCAGATTGTCGACGGTCTCGGTCTCGTGGCGGATTTTCTCCTGCGCCTCGCGCGCGATATCGAGCAGCATCGTCTGCTGCTCCTTGGCAAGGCCGTTCCAGACGCCGAGATTGATCACGCTCACCGTCGGCCCGTAATTGTGATAGGTCATCGACGCGTATTTCGAGACCTCATACGCCTTGAGCGCGAGGATGTTGATGATCGGCAGGTCGGCGCCGTCGATCACCCCGTTCTGTGCCGCCGGGATCACCTCGCCCCAGGGCATCGGCACCGCATTGGCGCCGAGCCCGTTCACGGTATCGGCGAACACCTTGGCGAGCTGCACGCGAATCTTCATGCCGCGCAAATCCTTGGGCTCAACGATCGGATGCTTGCTGTTCCAGAAATGGCGGAAGCCGTAATCGAAGAAGCACAGCACCTTGACGCCGTATTTCTCCTGGAACTGCCGGTCGAGCGCGTCGCCGATCTTGCCGTTGAACAGGCGATAGGCCTGGTCGTAGCTGCGCACGAGATAGGGCACGAGGAAGACCCCCATCTCCGGGAAGATCGTGGCCGCGGCGCCGGCGGGGTCGCCCATGGCGATGTTGCCGGCCTTCACCGCATTCATGATCTCGAGCTCCTTGGAGAGCAGCGTGCCGCCATAGAAGCTGGCTTCGAGCGCGCCGTTCGAGCGCTTGGTGATCTCCTGCGTCATCCACGAGAAGCCGATTGCGGCCGATTCCGGCTCGGGCACGATATGCGCATAGACCAGCTTCTTCGGCTCGGCATTTTGCGCAAAGGCCGGGGCGCGGCCGGCAGCGATGATGCCGGCAAGCCCCGCTCCGGCGCCGGCGATGAAGCGGCGGCGGCTGCGGGGCAGCGACACAGCGGGCCCGTGGACGAGTTTGGTCATGGTTTCCTCCCGGGAAAGCGCTTAGGCGCGCCTTGTTTGCGGCAACTATATCAGATCACTGACGCAAGGCTACCGCCGGGGCCGGCCCCGTGGCACTATTGCCGGCCGACGCAGCCGCTAGGGAGGATCGTCATGGCGGAAATCCGCACCGCGCATCTCTTCACCATCACCCTCAAAGTCGGCGAGATCCAGCCGCTCGGCAAGACGCCGTTCGGCGAGCGCCGCGTCGCCGTGGTCGAGGGCGGCAGCTTCGAGGGCGCCCGGCTCAAGGGCACGGTGCTGAAGGGCGGCAGCGACTGGATCCTCGGCCGGGCAGACGGCGTGCTGCAGCTCAATGTGCGCCTCACCCTCAGGACCCAGGACGGCGACATCATCGCCATGTCCTACAGCGGCTATCGCCACGGCCCCGCCGCGGTGATCGAGCGGCTCAATCGCGGCGAGAAAGTCGATCCGGCCGAATATTATTTCCGCACCGCGCCGGTCTTCGAGACCGCGTCGGAGAAATATGGCTGGCTCAACCGCATCGTTGCCGTCGCCACCGGCGACCGCCGCGCCGAGGGCCCGATCTATGACGTCTTCGAGGTGCTGTGAGCGGAGCGCTCAGCGGCAGCCTCTCGGCGACGGCACCGCCACCTCCGGCATGCGCGCCAGGATGGTGGCGGCGCGCTCCTCGAGATAAGGGGTGGGGCGCTCCGGGCGCCACTGCCGCGGATCCGGCAGCACCGCGGCGAGCAGCGCCGCCTCGCGCGGCGTGAGCTGCGCCGCGTGCCGGGCGAAATGCGCGCGCGCGGCGGCTTCCGCGCCATAGACGCCGGGGCCCCATTCCACGAGGTTGAGATAGAGCTCGAGGACGCGCTCCTTGCTCATGAGCGCCTCGACCAGCACCGTGACATAGGCCTCGGCGCCCTTGCGCAGATAGCCGCCGCCTGGCCACAGTAACAGGTTGCGCGCGAGCTGCTGGCTGATGGTGCTGGCGCCGCGCAGCTTCTCGCCCTCGCGCCAGCCCTGATAGGCCTTGTCGATCTCGATCCAGTCGAAGCCGTGATGCCAGCAGAAGCGCGCATCCTCCGAGGCGATCACGGCGCGCGCCAGCGCCGGCGAGATGTGCGCGAGCGGAACCCAGTCCCGCTCGATCGGCGCGCCGCCGGCGGCGCGGATCAGCATCAGCGGCGTCACCGGCGGCGGCACGAAGCGGTAGAGCGCGATCACCGGCACCGGCAGCAGCAGCAGGACGAGGAGGGCAAGCGCGATGCGCCGGCCCAGCCGTCGCGGCCGGGCGGGCCGCGCTTCAGCGGCAACGGCGGCGTCCTTGTCGATGGGACCCTCCATCCCGGCGCAGTCTAGATCCCGGCGCAGTCTAGGGCGCGTACTCAAAATCAACGGCGCGGAGTGGAAATTGGGCCGCTATGTGCCATACCCGGACATTCATGGCTGGCGGCGGAAGCGGCCTGTCATCCTGACGCCGTCGCGCATGGTGAGCCCGAGTA
>JBKQTR010000051.1:0-4644 GCA_052143095.1 Allostellaceae bacterium | reverse complement strand
ACTTCCCGGTTAAGCCGGTTATACGATCGACCCTGCTCCGGCGATTTCGCGCCGGGACGAGGAGGGCTTCTCCAGTTGCTCGGCATGTCCTTGCCACCGTGCTGTCGCTTCCACCCCAAGATACTGGCCAAAACCTGCGCCGACTTCAGTGACCTCGACATTGGTCCGGATGGTCGCCTCTATCTGCTCAGTGACAAGTCCTCCACGATTGCGCGGCTCGATGATCTCCCGCCGGGTGGCGGCGCTGCTGCACTCCTTGATGCGTGGCGGCTCGGCGATCTGGATGGCAAGCCGGAAGGTCTCGCATTCACCGCACAGGGTCGTGCGGTCGTCGGGCTCGACACGCGCAAGCCTCGCCGAAATCTCCTCCTGCTGGAGCCCGCGGTTGCCGAGTTACGTGGCGGCGGCCAGAGCCTGAGTTGATCCCTCAATCGCGCTTACTGGCCCCGGCTCCTTGATCCCGCTCTGGGAAAATGAGCATGCTCAATTGGCCGCGCGATCCGTCATTTCTTACAAAAGCCGGTCCGGTCTTCGTCGCAGCAGGTGCGGTCTCATTATGCGCCGCCATCGCTTTTTGGTAAGCGCTGTCCTCAGGCCGCGTCCTTGAGCGGCGGGGCTTCGGCGCAGGCCCAGGGGAGCAGATCGTCGATGTCCCGGGCGCGATGGCCGTTGACGATGCGTGTGAGCACGTCGACGAGATAGGCTTGCGGATCGACGCCGCAGAGCTTGCAAGTCTCGACGAGCGAGGCGATCACAGCCCAATTCTCCCCTCCGCGATCCGAGCCTGCGAAGAGAGCGTTCTCGCGCTTATGTAGACCTCTGCATAAGCGCAATTATGCACACCAGGTGATTATGCGCAGTTCGTCACAGGATGCGCAGGGCTTTCGTTGGTTGAGCCGGGCGAAGGCAGCCGCTCATATGGCTCCGCTCTAAACATAATCCTGATCTCCTCCCGGGCTCATTCAGCCTGACCGGAGATCAACATGTCCAAGGAGATCATCGTCCAGCCGCAGCCCCGCGCGTGGCTGGAAGGCAGCGTTCTTCAGCCCTACGTTTCGCGATACGGCGCGCACCTGCGCCGCAGGCGGTATGCCCCGAGCACCCAGCGCGTCTACTTGTGCTGCGTTGCACATTTCGCCCATTGGCTGACCGGGGAACGGTACGGCCCGAGCGTGATCGGCGAGGGCCTCGTCGCCCGCTTCCTATCGGAGCATCTGCCGGCGTGCGGTTGTCCCTATCCGGTTCGTCGGTTGCGCCACGAGCTGCGGGCTGCACTGACCCTGTTGTTGGCGGTGTTACGGGCCGACGGCGTCGCGGCGCTTGATCCCGCGGTGGACACTGCCGTTGCGCGAGAGTTGGTGCGCTTTGACGACCACATGCGTGATGTCTGGGGCCTGGCGGACAACACCCGCCGCCGGCGCGGTCGGGTCGTCGGCGAGTTTCTGCTTGCCCATTTCGGCGACCAGCCGATCGCGATGTCGACGATTAGCGTCGCCTGTGTCCGGCGCTTCGTTCTCGGCGAGCATGGGCGCAGCGCAGGCTCGATCGCGGTGATCGGCGGCGCCATCGGCTGCTATCTTCGGTTCCGCAGCATGTCCGGCGACCGGGTCAGCGAACTGGTGGCCGCCATTCCGCGGGCGGCCCACTGGCGGTTGGCGTCCTTACCGGAGGTTCTCACCGACACTGAGATCGACCAACTGCTGCGATCATTCGATCAGCCCTTTCCGTCACGCCGGCGAGCCTATGCGATGGCGCGGTGTTTGATTGATCTCGGCCTGCGATGCAGCGAGGTCGTCAACCTGCGCCTCGAAGACATCAACTGGGCCGATGGGACAATCTGCCTTCTCAGAACCAAGGGGAGGCGCTCCGATGTCCTACCCTTGCCCGCTGCGACCGGCAGCGCGATCGCCGCCTATCTACGCGAGGAGCGGCCCCAGACCTCGAACCGGGCCATATTTGTCCGCCACGTCGCCCCGTACGACGAGCCGATCGAGAAGGGCGTCGTCAAGCGCGCGGTTCTGGCAGGCTATCGACGATGCGGATGGACCCGCACAGGGGTCCATATTCTGCGGCACAGCGTGGCCAGTCGGCTTCTGCGTACCGGCGCGCCGATGAAGGATATCGCTGACGTCCTGCGGCACCGTAGCCTCGATACCTCGGCGATCTACGCCAAGGTCGATCTGACCAAGCTCGCAGCGGTGGCCTTGCCCTGGCCGGAGAGCGCGTCATGACCGAGCACCGCACCATGCTCTCACTGGCCGAGGATTACCTGACCGAGCGCCGTGCCCTGGGATTCGATCTGCGCATTCCAGGCGACCAGATCACCGCTTTCGCCCGCTTCGTCGACGAAGCGGGCCACACCGGCCCGCTGACCACCCGGATCACTCTGGATTGGGTGCAAGGTCGAGCCCGGCACGCCACGCCCATTTCCTGGGCGCGCCGGCTGGACGTCCTTCGTCCATTCGCAAGGTATTTGGCGCGGCTCGATCCCGCCACCGAGTTCCCGCAGGCCGCAATCTTTGGCAGCTCGCATCGCCGCCTGGCGCCGCACATCTACTCGGACAAGGAGATCTGCGATCTCCTCGCCGCAGCGCGGCGCCTTGCCCCGTACGGCGGATTGCGGCCGGCGACCTACGAGACGATCTTTGGATTGAATGCCGCCACCGGCCTGCGCCTTTCGGAAGCGCTCCACCTGCGATGCGGTGATGTCGATCACGATCAGGGCGTCCTCACGGTCCGGAACACAAAGTTTCGCAAGTCCAGACACGTGCCCATGCATCCGACCGTGGCGACGGCGTTGAACCGTTACATGGCGGTGCGGTCGCGTCACGCCGCCACCAACCGGGATTGTTTGCTGTTCCTCTCCTCATCGGGAGAGTTGCTGCCGAAGCGGACCATCCATGGGGTGTTCCAGCGGCTGCGAGCCGAACTCGGCTGGACGGCGCGCGGCGCCTATGCTCAGGCGCGCATTCACGATCTGCGCCACACCTTCATCTGCCGTCGCGTCCAGCTTTGGTATGAGCACGGCGCCGATATCGGCAGCGCCATGGCCGCGCTCTCAACCTATGTCGGCCACGCCAAGGTCTCCGACACCTACTGGTACCTGACCGGCGTCGCAGAACTCATGGCAATCGTTGGCGAGCGCTTCGAGCAATTCGCGGCCACCGTCGGAGAGGGTCACCATGGCTGATCCGATCTCGACGCCATCCTTTTCCATCTTGCTCCAGCGCTTCTTCGTAGAGCATCTGGGCCGCCAGCGAGCCGTCAGCCCGCGCACCATCGCCACCTACCGCGACACGTTCCGACTGTTGCTAAGCTTTGCTGAAGCCAGGATCGGCAAGGCCCCAACCGCATTGGCGTTATCCACGACGTCGCCTGGTTGCAACAGCGACACAAATGGCCAGGCCTCAAGGGCCTCGTCATCGTCGACTTTCCCCTCCTCCAGCGCCTTGCTCACCCGATCACTGTCGGCGCCGTCCGCTATCCCGGCCTCAAAATCCATGAGGCGCGCATCGTGCGCTTGTTCGAGGTTCTCCTCCATGGCGGCCCTCAGGTCGGCGGCTGGACGGCCCGGCAAATCCACCGCGCCGTCCTCACCACCTTTGATCTCTCAGAGAACACCTACGGCCTCAACCAGCTGCGCTACGACCTGCGCAAGCTCAAAGGGCATGGCCTCATCGGGCCCTGCTCTTCCTGTTCTTCCACAAGCGCCTCTGCGGGCCGCTCGCCAACAGCCGCTTCCATCACCAGCGCAGCACCGACCCAACAGCCGCCTCGAAGCCGCCTATCACCGTGCCGATGCCGCCATCCAACGCGTCGTTGACCTCGTCGCAGCCGCTTGAATTTTAAGCGCTGCGTCCGCACGATTGTCCGACTCGTTTTGTCAAGCTTCGTTCCGGCAAGAATCTATACTGCCTGCTCGCGCCCCAGGGCGGGTTGGAGCTCCACTGTTTTTGCTCACGAATTGCCGCCGCGCTTGGCCGGATTCCACGCCGAAAATCGCCTATACTTATTTGCCTTGACAGTGCCGCCGCCAGGCCGTGAGAATTCAGCGGCACCCCTCCCGCCAGCCAGCGATAGGCGATGTCGCTTTCAGCGAGCCGTTCCAATTCGCGCGCCGAACCCACCCCTTCGACTGTCGCATAAAGCCACAGCGCCAGCAGAACCGCCGGATCGGCGGCCGGGCGGCCCGCCGCTCCCTCGCGCGACCTCACCCGATCGTAAAGCTCCGTAAGATCCAGGCTCTCGACAAAGCTCCAAACGATGCGCGCGCGATGGTCCGAGGGCAGAAGCCCGTCGAGGTCGATCATGTCCCAGCGCAATTGCTGCCGGTCCGCCCGTATCACCCGCGCTTCGCCCATCGCCGAATCACCCCAGTTCAGCGACAGCGAATCATAGCGATTCCGAAAAGACCATACCTTTACATGCGAAAACCCAATTTCTTCACACGCTCGTTTGCGGGCGGCTGTCAATAAACTTAGTGGAGGGGCATAAACAACGTCAAACGACAGTAAGATGGTGCGTCGCCTCAAGGCCGCCGCCGACCGGGGAGACGCCGAGGCGCAATACCATCTCGGGCGCTTTTATTTGCAGGGCCGCGGCGGATTGCCGAAGGACCATCAAGAGGCGGCGCGCCTTTACAAG
>JBKQTR010000050.1:0-7484 GCA_052143095.1 Allostellaceae bacterium | reverse complement strand
AATAGGTCACAGACCCCCCGGATAGTGATCAGGGATAACTCGCAAAGGCTGAGCGAGTGAGCACTTTGAGACAGTCTACTGGTTCCAACAGGTCCAGGCTCCACAACTAGGGAGACGCCAACAAGGTGTCCCCAATCAGGAGGCTGTCATGAGTGAGGCCGACCTGTTTCGGCAATATGCCGAGGAGGCCATGCACGGGTCCTCCAAAGCCACGAGCGAAAACGAGAAGCGAAGCCTAATCGACCTTGCCTGCACTTGGGCGCAGGCAGCGTTAATGGCTGACAGGGTTTTGGAGTCAAGCTTTGTTGCGTCGCCGCGCGACGTTGGTGAAGCCAAATCGCTCGCTCGTTCTTGATCCAGCGGGCCGCTTCGGACTCTGCGTTGACCGTTTGGTGCGATGTGGGGAAGCGCACCACGTCAGCACGATTAATGCGCTCGCGGTGTGTGGCGGTTTACCCCCGAATGCGGACATTCATTGCAACTATACGACGCCCTTCGGGTTGGTCATCTGGCCTAGATCACTGCAACTGAATTGGGCATGTTCATGTTGTTCGCATGAAGACAAACGATGACGTCGTATTTTGCCGGTATCGTCGATTTTATCGGCGGGCATCCGCACTACGCTCTCACGGCGATCTTCCTGCTGGCGTTGTCAGAAGCAATCCCTGTGATAGGCACGATAGTTCCCGGCTCGACGCTTATTATTGGGATTTGTGCCCTCGCGACAGGCGCTCATGTAGACCCGTGGCCCCTACTTGGTGCTGCGATCGTGGGAGCCATTTTCGGCGATGGTTTGTCCTTCTGGCTAGGACGCCGCCACCATCGGGAGATTCTCCTGCGCTGGCCGCTTAATCGGTATCCGCAGTTCATTGACCGCAGCGAAGCATTTATCAAGACATATGGTGGCGCGAGCGTCTTCCTGGCTCGTTTCATAGCGGTGGTGCGCGCATTTGTGCCGTTAGTTGCAGGCATCTTAGGAATGTCATCGCGCCGATTCTATGCCGTCAATATTCTTTCGGCTCTAGCCTGGGCACCGGCCCACGTTTTTCCTGGAGTGTTGCTTGGTATGGCGCTTAACCTCGCTGGCCTTAGCCCAGGGCGCCTTGCTATCCTGCTAATCGTCGGACTGATTGCGGTATGGGCTGCCGGCCAGGCAATACGCTTCCAGCAAGCCTCCCTGTCAGAAGCGGGCATGACGCGGTCAAATCGTGATGTCTGCTTTTGCCCCGAAAGCGGACATCCATTGCAGCAGTCGGACTTCCGCAGTGTTGAATATGGCGGCTAATGATCAGAAGACCGAGGTCGTACAGCCGGCAGAAGTGCCGGAGGACTTGCCTCTGCCTACAGATCCAAAAGTCGTGTTTCTTGGGGGCCTATTCGTCCTTGCGGTATTGGCGGCGGCCTATGTCGCGAGCGAAATCGTGTTGCCATTGGTCTTTGCCATCGTTCTCAAGCTGCTGCTACAGCCTGCCTTACGAATATTGGAGCGTCTGCACGTGGCGCGGACAATCGCTTCGCTGCTGCTGATCCTGGTGCTTTTCGGAACGATCGTCGCCTTGGGCACGGCTATTTCCGGCCCCGCTCGCACCTGGGCAGCTAAGCTTCCAGAGGGCATCCCTCGGCTTCAGGAACGGCTGAGTTTCATGCAAGGGCCGATCGATACACTGCAAAGGTTTTTGGTGCAGGTGGAAGATTTTGGAGGAAACGGACCAGCCCCAGATGCGGCCGCCTTAGCGCAAGGTCCAACTCTGCTGTCGAAACTATTCACGGGGGCCCGAAATTTTGCGAGCGGCTTCTTCACTACCGTACTGTTTCTTTTCTTCCTTCTCGTGTCCGGCGATATCTTCCTGCACCGCCTCGTCGAGGTACTACCGCGCTTTAGGAGTAAGCGCCAGGTCGTGGAAATCTCGCAGCAGATAGAAAGCGATGTCTCTGCATATCTCGTCACGATCACGATCATGAACGCAGCAGTAGGTATCGCTACGGCATTGGCGATGTGGCTCACCGGGGTGGGCGACCCGATCCTCTGGGGTACGGTCGCCTTTCTGCTGAACTATGTGCCGATCCTTGGCACTGCGTTAGGCGTGTTGATTTTTCTTCTCGCTGGTCTGTTGACTCATGACACGCTCTGGCAAGCGCTGCTTCCTGCTGGACTTTATTTTGGTTTTCATTTGATTGAGGGCGAGACTGTAACGCCGATGCTTCTGGCCAGACGGTTCACCCTCAATCCCGTTCTCGTCATCATCTCGCTCGTCTTCTGGTTCTGGATGTGGGGTATTCCGGGCGCGATCCTCTCTATGCCCATGTTGGCGATTACTAAGATCATCTGCGACCGTCTTCAGCCGCTGGCGGCATTCGGTCATTTTCTTGAGGGGTGAAACCCAGCCGCTTTCTGACGGTCAGGTTTATTAGATTGCTCTCACATTGCAGAATTGATTCTGCACCAATTGATCGTCCCTCGGTTTGATCTGGGCTTGTCGTGCACCACGGGATAGCAGAAAATGGGCTAATTTACCCTCTCGAAAGCCAGTCATCCAGGGGATGCCGGTTCAGAGAATGCGGTTCAACTATCGTTTCCGGGATGATGATGCTAGGCTTCCCGAATGATCGAGAGATTTTTTGCGTGCGACCTGCTAGCGACAGGGAAACTTAGAATCAGATCGGAGTAACGTCCATGTCCAATACAGCTAAGGAGCCTGCAGCCAACAAAGGCGTCGCGGGCGCGGCCAGTGAAATCGAACAGGACTTGGAAACGCTGCGGGAGGACGTCGCGCGGCTAGCCGAGCAGGTGGCCCAGCTGCTCGCTGTCAAAGGCAACGCCGCATGGCGGCACGCGAAGTCGAACATCGACGGCATGATGTCGGATGCGCAGGCGAAGGGACAAGAGGCCGTCGATGCGGTCCGTGGGGTTGGTGAAAATGTGACCGACGCGATCGATGATTCGCTCAAGCGGCGACCTTACACGACGCTGGCGCTGGCGCTCGGGATCGGATTTCTTTTCGGTACTTGGCGGCGTTAGCCGCTGAGAGTGTGAAGATGAGTGGCTGGGTTCGCTATCTGACGCTGACGGCCACGGTCAAGACTGGCCTTAGCTTACAGGTTTTCGTGTGGGGAATCGTCGCCGCGCTCGCGACTGCGGCCACGCTATCGTTTCTTTCCGTTGCCGCTTACTTGTGGATCGCGCAGCGCTACGACGGGATAATCGCCGGCATCGTGCTCGGAGGCTTTTTTCTCCTGGTTGCGATCATCGCGGGCCTTGTGTGTGTGGTCGCTCGCCATCGCGCCATCGAGCGTGCGCGGCAGGAACTGGCGTCCCGCAGCCCTTTCCCGTTCTTCGATTCCACATTTCTGGCGCTCGGATTACAGATCGGCCGGAACATGGAATGGCGCCGCTTGGTTCCGCTCGCTGCGGTCGCTCTTCTGGTCGCAGGCCTGGCGAAAGAATGGTCCGACGGTGCCAAACCGGGCGACGAAGAGCGCCGCGGAGAATAGAGCACTGAAATGGAAGGTGCTCTTTCTCGTCAAGCCACCGTCATTAGCGACCCCTTTTGGATTTCGGGGCAGCCCCTTTTCCAGGACAGCGTCGTTGAAGCTCGGAAAAATAATTGTCGTATTCGCGACGCAGGTGAGCGATCTGTCGAACGTTCGAAATCATTAGTTGCGCTCCGGTGGCAGGGTCTTTAATCCCAATTCGACCCTCAGCAAGGTCTATTTGATTCTTCGCAATCACGGATCACGGTAGCTCATATAGTCGACAAACATCTTGGCGTAGAGCGGCCCGTACTCCGCAAGAAACTCTTTGAACGTTGCGACATGATGCAGATCGCGCCCTCCGTAGTGCAGCAACGGTGGCTTCTGTTGGCACGGGTGGCGACCCTTGCGGACCGGCACTTTCAACAGCCAGAAACGGCTGCACCTATTGCGAAGCGTGTTCAGTATCGCGAGCCGCTTGCGGCGCTTGTCGGATACAGCGCGCAACGATACGGCTAGCTCTAGCTTTTGGTTGAATCCCAGGCCGTCCGCCGACATGAGTAGCTTTCGAAGTGCTTTTCCTCGCGGCGACGGCATGAGCCGCATACGTCCGTACGCCGACACGCCAAGGATATGACACATGATCTGGTCATTGCCATGCGGGAAGATGAGGACAAGACCAAAGACCGCCGCCACGTGCAGCGCACGAAAGTGTTGCGCGGCGCCAAGATCATCCTGCCGCGCCAGTGGCCGGTCATTCATTGCACGGTGCAGAACATCACTTCGGGCGGCGCCTGCCTGAAAATGGCGAACGCCTATGGCGTACCGCAGCACTTCGAACTGACTTTCGAGAGCGGCCGAACGCGGCGCGCCTGCCGGGTCGTCTGGCGTACACACGACCAACTCGGCGTGGCGTTCCAGGGCGATGACACGGCCGCCGCCCAAAACAAGTCCGCCGAATCGGTCTGAGTGAACGGAAGCAGTCCTCAATCCTTTATGGTGCTAGAATTGCCCAAATAAGCCGCCGCGCCGCCGGCGCGTCGCCAATAAATTTTGAGGAGATAGGCCATGCAGGCGATCAGAGGCTTCTTGCCGCCGCTCGCGCGCGTGTTGATGTCGAGCCTATTCATCTGGGACGGCGTTCTGCAATTGCGCAACCCGCAGGATACCGCGGAGTTTTTCGCCAGCGTCCATATTCCGTTTCCCGGCGTGGCGATCTGGGTCTCGGTCGCCATCCACATCCTCGGCGGGCTGGCCATTCTGGTCGGCTTCAAAACGCGCTGGGCCGCCGCCGTGCTGGCGCTGCTCTGTCTCGGCACCGCCTTCGGCGTGCACCTGCCGGCCGGAGACGAGGACGATATGATCCATTTCTACAAGAACCTGGTGATGGCCGGCGGCTTTCTCTACGTGATCGTCTATGGCGCCGGCGGCATGAGCGTTGATCGTGACTAGAATTCCGCGACGGCGCGAATGAGCCGCTCGATGTCTTCCGGCCGCGACAGCCGGTGGTCGCCGTCCTTGACCAGGGTCAGTACCACGTCGTCGCAAGCCAGCCGCGAGAGGAGCGCCTCGGCATGCCGCCATGACACGTCGGGATCCTCGACGCCCTGCAGGATACGCACCGGGCAGCCGGTTTCGATCATGCCGCCGAGCAAGAGATGATTGCGGCCCTCCTCGATCAATTGCCGGGTGACGAGATAGGGCTCCGGCGAATATTGCGACGGCCGCGCCCAGACGCCTTTGGTCTCGAGCTCGGCCTTGATCGCGGGTGTGAATCTTTTCCACATCAGTTCTTCAGTGAAATCCACCGCCGGCGCGATCAAAACAAGACCGGCGATGGTCGCCGGCCCGTTTCGACCGCGGCGCTGCAAAGCGCGCACCATGAGCAGTGCGAGCCAGCCGCCCATCGAGGAGCCGATCACGATCTGCGGACCGCGACAGCAGGCGTCGAAGACCGCGATGCTTTCGGCGAGCCAGCGCCCGATCATGCCGTCGGTAAATGCGCCCTCCGATTCGCCGTGGCCGGAATAGTCGAAACGCACGCAGGCGCGGCCGTTTTGCGCGGCCCATTGGGCGAGCGCCTGCGCCTTGGTGCCCTGCATGTCGGACTTGTAGCCGCCGAGCCACAACAGGCCGGGCGCAGCGCCCTCGCCAATGCGCATGGCAATCGCGCGACGGTCCGAGCCTTCGCCAATGTGCAGGAATTTCAGGCTGTTATCGTTCATGGCGGCGGTGCAGGCAGGATGTGTCGGTCGATCGCGACGATCGCGCTCAAGGAACATAAATCACGCTCGCGCCGCATGCACGCAATGCGCATTGACGTTGACTTGCGCCGCAAAACTCTCGATCCTCACCGGTTAGCGTAGCAAGCACAGGAGATTAGCCCCATTCGTCGCCCGATCAGAACGCCGCAGCCCGCCGCCAAGGAGGGGCCGCGCATCAACGAGGAGATCCGCGCTCGCGAGGTCCAGCTCATCGACAAAGACGGCGCCAATAAGGGCGTCACCGAAATCAACGCCGCGCTGGTCATGGCGCAGGAAGCCGGACTCGATCTGGTCGAGATCGCGCCGAATTCGGTGCCGCCGGTCTGCAAGATTCTCGATTACGGCAAATATAAATATCAGGCGCAGAAGAAAGCCGCCGAGGCACGCAAGAAGCAAAAGGTCGTCGAGATCAAGGAGATCAAGCTGCGGCCGATGATCGACGATCACGATTACGACGTGAAGATGCGCTCGATGGAGCGCTTTTTCGGGGAAGGCGACAAGGTCAAGGTGACGCTGCGCTTCCGCGGCCGCGAAATGGCGCACCAGGAGCTCGGCTATAAGCTGCTCGACCGCGTCAAAGGCGATACCGCAAAGATCGCCAAGATCGAGCAGGAGCCGCGCTTCGAGGGCCGCCAGGTGGTGATGGTTTTGGCGCCGCGGTGACGCCCCGGCCGGTTGCCAGAAGCGGCGCCCTCTGCCATAACCGCGCCCTCCCGCCGCCCGGCTGATTAGGGCTGCCGTGGCGGCGGCGAAGTGCTCATTCAGCACGCCATTAGCAAGAGCGTCGCCGGCGTGCTCCCGTCCTACCCTCCCCGTCTGCGGGGGAGGGTAGGGAGGGAGCCCCGCGCGACCATCAGGAGAGCCAAATGCCCAAGATCAAGACCAAGTCGGGCGCCAAGAAGCGCTTCAAGGTGACGGGCGGAGGCAAAGTCCTCTATGCCCAGTCGCGCAAGCGCCACGGCATGATCAAGCGCACCAAGAAGCAGATCCGCCAGCTGCGCGGCACCGCCGTGCTGTTCAAGACCGACGGCGACAGGATCAAGAAATACTTTTTGCCGAACGGCTGAAGACCCGCCGACCCCCGCCGGTAGGGAGGGGGGTGGTTTCAGCGTTTCGCAAACTCTCAGAGGAGATCAACCATGGCACGCGTCAAACGCGGCGTCACCGCCCATGCCAAGCACAAGAAGGTGCTCAAGGCCGCCAAGGGCTATTACGGCCGGCGTAAGAATACGATCCGCGTCGCCAAGCAGGCGGTGGAGAAGGCCAACCAATACGCCTTCCGCGACCGCAAGCGGCGCAAGCGTACGTTCCGCGCGCTGTGGATCCAGCGCCTCAATGCCGCGGTGCGCCCGTTCGGCCTCAACTACAGCCGCTTCATCGCCGGGCTCGCCAAGGCCGGGATCGTGGTCGACCGCAAGGTGCTCTCGGACCTCGCCATCACCGAGCCGGCGGCGTTCGAGGCGATCGTTTCACAGGCGAAGTCGGCGCGGCCGGCCTACGGTCCGCTGCAGCCGGCCTCTCCTTCGTCATGCCCGGCCTTGGGCCGGGCATCCACGCCTTCCTTCTCAGCAAGCAAGACGTGGATGGCCGGGACAAGCCCGGCCATGACGGCTATAGGAACCGTTCTACGTCCGACACCGATCTGCCGTTCATGCCGGATTGAATAACGCGGGTGCTAATATGCAATTTACTATTGATCCTCAGATTGCAGACGACATTGTCGCCAAGGTCAATGCAGCAGAAAGCGAG
>JBKQTR010000049.1:0-46430 GCA_052143095.1 Allostellaceae bacterium | reverse complement strand
GGGATCATCGGCATGTAGATGGTGACGCGGTCGCCGCGCTTGACGCCGCGCGCCTTCAGCACATTGGCGAGCCGGCAGACGCTCTCATGGAGCTCGCCATAGCTCACATGGCGATGCTCTTCGGGGCTGTCGCCTTCCCACAGGATCGCCGTCTGGTCGGCGCGCTCGGCGAGATGGCGGTCGATGCAGTTGTAGGCGGCGTTGAGCGTGCCGTCCTCGAACCATTTGATCGCGACCTCGCCGGTGAAGCGCGCGTTCTTCACTTTGGTGAAGGGCTTGATCCAGTGCAGCCGCGTGGCCTGCTCGCGCCAGAACCCGTCGGGGTCGCTGAGCGACTGCTCGTAGAGCCTGACATACTGCGCCTCGTCGACCCAGGCGGCGCGGGCGACCGCCTCGGGCACGGGAAACACGGTGGTGCTGGACATGGAGTTCGCTCCCGGTTCTGGCGGCGGTTGATCCCGCCCGGCTTTGTGACTCACGAACAACTCTAAGGCGGCAGCACCGGCCGGTACAAGGACGGGTGGGGCCATCCCGCAACGTGCGGTCGCCGCAGGCTTGCCGCCTGCCAGTGCCGGCCGGAAAGCGTACCCCGTTCGTTCCATACATGCGTTGGTATGATTATAAGGGGCATTTGCGCAACTTACGCGTTATCGTAAGATATCGCGGATAGTGCTATCTGCCAGCGGGAAAATTAACGACACCCATGTCGGTCGCCGGGCTTCGGGAAGTCCAAAAACATGGGACCCGGCCGCTGGGGGGCTAAGCCGGGTCCCTATCCACGCCGCGGGGGGTGCGGCGTCGATGTGCCGTCGATGCCTATTTGGCGATGACGCCGTTGGCGGCATGCCCGCCATTGTATATCGGTGCCGAAAACGGACCATGCCCGGTGGCGAGCAGCGCCGCCTGCGTGCGGTTGGAGACGTGCAGCCGCTTGATGATCTGCTTCACATGCGCCTTGACCGTGCTCTCCGACATCGAGAGCGCGTCGGCGATGAGCTTGTTCGACTTGCCCTGCGAGATCAGCCCGAGCACGTCGCGCTGGCGGCGCGTCAGCTCCGACCACGGCTCGATCGGGCGATCCTCGCCGTCCCAGCCGGTGCGCCGCTGCGGCGCCGCCTCGAGCAGCGAGGACGGGACATAGACGCCGCCCGCGAGCACGAGGTCGAGCGCGCCGATCAGCACTTTGAGGCTGAGGCTGGTCGGGAGGAAGCCGCGTGCCCCGGCGCTCAGGATCTGCCGCGCACGATGCGGGTTGCCGTTCTCGGCGACGACCACGAGCGGCGCGCTCGGCAGCGTCTCGCGCAGGCTCTCGAGCTGGGAGAGGTCGACATGCTCGGCGGTCGCGGCGCCGATGACGACGAGGTCGACGCTCTCGCCCAGGCCGACGCCGCGCAGCAGCTCGTCGGCGGTGCTGAACTCGGCCACCCGCCAATGCGGATTGTACTGGGTCAGCGCCAAGCGCAGGCATTCGCGCCGCAGCCGGCTGTGATCGATGATGGCCAAGGCGCAGGCTGCCGTCATGGTGACGATGCCGTTGCCGTTCGATGCCCCCGGGAAGTTCACGTCGCCGCTCCTGTCGAGACGCCCCACCTGCCCCTCCATTCCGCGATCGACGCCGCCATCGACCATGGGTAGTGCAAGGTTCGGGCTTCTTGCGTCATTGTCGCCCCAGTTAATCGGCTTTTCTGACGACAGCATCGGCGGTTGAGCAACGTGGATGAAGTAATGAATTGTGAGGTTTTGTAACAGTATGTATCCAAGGGCGTCAGGTCGGGTTAATCTCCTCTTCATCAACCCCTGTCATGGTGCGCGCCGACCATGGGTCCGCCGTCACCACCGCTCCCCCTCACCGCCGTCAATCTCGCCATGCTGCAGGCGCGTCAAACGCCGCAGACCCCGAGCGCCGACGAGGCGAAAGCGACGCCGGATCAGCCTCGCCCCACGCCCTCCTCCGGCGCGAGCGGCCGCGGCCGTCTGATCGACATCCTGGCATAAGATAGCACGCGGCGGCAGCCGCGGTTGTCAGTTTTTCAGTTATCAGTTGTCAGTCGTTGCCGCGACTGATAACTGACGACTGACAACGGATAACGAACGGGAGGGACTCCATGCGGCTCGCAGGCAAAGTGGCGATCGTCACCGGTGCGGGGTCGGGCTTCGGCGAGGGCATCGCCAAGCGCTTCGCCGAGGAAGGCGCCAAGCTGGTGGTGAACGACATCGACGATCGCGGCGGCGAGCGCGTCGCGGCCGAGATCGAGACGGCGCAGGGCCAGGGCAGCGCGCTCTACGCGCGCGCCAACGTCTCCGACAACGCCGCCATGGAAGGGCTCGTCAAGCGCGCGCTGGCACGCTTCGGCCGCATCGACATCATGGTCAACAACGCTGGCACGACGCATAAAAACGGGCCCATGCTCGGCGTTGAGGAGGCACTGTTCGACCGCGTCTTCGCCGTCAACGTCAAATCGATCTATCTCGCGGCGCTGCATGTCGTGCCGGTGATGCGCAAACAGGGCGGCGGCTGCATCCTCAACACCGCGTCGACTGCCGGGCTGCGCGCGCGCGCCGGGCTCGTCTGGTATTGCGGCTCGAAAGGCGCCGCGGTGATGCTGTCGAAGGCGATGGCGCAAGAGCTCGCGCCCGACAAGATCCGCGTCAACGCGCTCTGCCCGGTGGCCGGCGATACGCCGCTGCTGCCGAGCTTCATGGGCGGCGATACGCCGGAGCTGCGCGCCAAGTTCCTCGCATCGATTCCGCTGGGCCGCTTCGCCACGCCGCGCGACGTCGCCAACGCCGCGCTCTACCTCGCCTCCGACGAGGGCGATTTCATCACCGGCGTCGCCCTCGAGGTCGATGGCGGACGCTGCATCTGACGGGAAGACCTCCCTCCGCCGGTCGCCCGCGTCGCTGCCGCCGTTAACCATGGCCGCCGCCGCGACAACTTTTGCTTAACCCGGGCCGATCAAGAATCGCCCGAGACCTTCGGTCCCGGCGGCTGCCGGCACGGGTGGAGAGGAACATGCGACGGCCCTCGCTATCGTCTTCCGATGCGCACTCGCGCCGCGCGAGCTTCGAGCTCTATGTTTTTCGCCGGGGCCGATGGGTGGTGGACTCGGTCCATGACGACAAGGGCCTGGCCGTCGCCGAGGCGAAGCGCCTGCTCGAGCGCGCCCGCGGCCTCGCCGCCGTGCGCGTCGTCGCGGTCGAGCCGTGCGATGACGCGTTCCGCGAATTCGTCGTCTTCTACGGCTCGAACACGCTGGCGCCGGCCGTGGCGGCGCGGCCGCTGCCGGATTTCGGCCTGGCGCAGCCTGCCGGCGCGCCGCCCGCCCCGGCGCCCGCCTGGCCGGCCTCGCGCGTCGTGCTGCTGCTGGCGCTGATCCTGCTCACCGCCACCATCGGCGTGCTCAACCGGCGAAACGCCGCCGCTCATCCCTGGATCTTCGACAGTCCCGAGGCGCAGCGCCCGCACACCGTCAGCATGCCCTGGGGGCAGTAGCCGGGCGCGAACGGCCGGGATGATCCGATCCCGGCCTCAGTGCCGGAAATGCCGCATGCCGGTGAAGACCATGGCGATGCCGGCCCGGTCGGCGGCGGCGATCACCTCCGGGTCGCGCACGGAGCCGCCGGGCTGAATGACCGCGGTGGCGCCGGCGGCGATGGCGGCCTCGAGCCCGTCGGCAAACGGAAAGTACGCATCGGACGCCACCACCGAGCCTTTCGCCGGACTCTCGGCGAAGCCGGCGGCCTTGCCCGCCTGCTCCGCCTTCCAGGCGGCGATGCGCGCGCTGTCGACGCGGCTCATCTGACCCGCGCCGATGCCGACCGTGGCGCCGCCCTTGGCGTAGACGATGGCGTTCGACTTCACATGCTTGGCGACGCGGAAGGCGAACAGCAGGTCGGCGAGCTCGGCGGCGCTGGGCGGCCGCCGCGTCACGGGCCGCAGCTCGGCCGCGCCGATGCGCCCGTTGTCGCGCGTCTGGAGCAGATAACCCCCGGCGAGCGAGCGCAGGGTCACACCCGGCGCGGCGGGATCGGGCATGCCGCCGGTGACGAGCAGGCGCAACGCCGTCCTGCGCGCCAGCGCCGCCAGCGCCGCGGGTTCGATCGCCGGCGCGATCACCACCTCGGCGAAGAGCTTGGCGATCGCCTCGGCGGTGGCCGCGTCGAGCGTGCGGTTGACGGCGATGATGCCGCCGTAGGCGCTGAGGGGATCGCAGGCCAGCGCCTTGGCATAGGCCTCGCCGAGGCTCCGGCCCTGACCGACGCCGCAGGGATTGGCATGCTTGATGATGGCCACCGCCGGCTCCGCGAATTCGGCGACGCATTCGATGGCGGCGTCGGTGTCGTTGAGGTTGTTGAAGGAGAGCTCCTTGCCTTGGAGCTGCTCGGCCGTGGCGACGCCGCGGCGGCGCTCGCCGCCGATATAGAACGCCGCCTGCTGATGCGGGTTCTCGCCGTAGCGCAGCCGCTCCTTGAGCCCGGCCGCCAGCGTCAGCAGCGGCGGGAAGGTCTCGCCGCGCTCGGCCGCGAACCAGCCGGCGACGGCGGCGTCATAGGCGGCGGTGCGGGCATAGGCGAGGCCGGCCAGCCGCCGCCGCAGCGCCAGCGTCGTAGCGCCGTGATGGCGCGCCAGCTCCGCGATCAGCTCGTCATACTCCGCGGGATCGGTGACGACGGCGACGTCCTCGTGGTTCTTCGCCGCGGCGCGGATCAAGGCGGGACCGCCGATATCGATGTTCTCGATGCACTCCTCGGCCTCGGCGCCGCGCGCCACTGTGGCGGCGAAGGGGTAGAGGTTGACCACCAGCAGATCGATCGGCTGGATGCCGTGGTCGGCCAGCGCGGCGACGTGCGCGCCGTCGCTGCGCCGCGCCAGCAGCCCGCCATGGATGGCCGGATGCAGGGTCTTGACCCGGCCGTCGAGCATCTCGGGAAAGCCGGTGACCGCGGCGACATCGGCGACCGCGAGCCCGGCCTCGGCCAGCGCCTTCGCCGTGCCGCCGGTGGAGACGAGCGCTACGCCGCGCGCCGCCAGCGCCTGGGCGAGGGCGACAAGGCCGGTCTTGTCGGAGACCGACAGAAGCGCCCGCGTGATCGGGCGAAGCTGAGCATCGGACATCGGGAGCCCCGGCGGCGGCAAGGGCGAGGACGATAGGGCGGGAGGCCGGAGCGATCAAGCGCCGGACGCGACAAACCCGGGTTCAATCCTCGCCGCCCTTGCGGCCTTCGCGGCGCAACGCCCATTTGACCGTGGCGCCGCCGGTGCCGACATGGCCGTCGAGCAGCAATTGCTGCGATTTACGCGGCTCGCCGCCGCCGAGATAGATGCTTTCGGCGAGGCTCATCACCGCGCCTTGCGCGCGCAGCCGCCAGCCGACGCCGCTGGCGAGCCGCAGCAGCGCCGTGCCGCCATCCTGGGTGAGCGAGGCCTGCACCGCCGGATGGAGATGGAAGCGCAGGACGAAGCCGTGGCCGGCAGGGCCGCTGAGCCGGTCCTCGCCGCGCAGATCCTCGCCATCGGCGGACAGGAAGAGCTGCCGGTGATGGGTGAGGCCGAAGAGCGGAACGTAGCCGTCATGGCTCGCCGCGATCCATTGCGCGCCGTCCTGCTCGGCGCGCTCGCAGCGCACCTGGCCGGGCTTGCGGCCGAGACCGCCGCCGGCGCGGATCTCGGCGGAGTTGGTGTCGGCCACCACCAGCGTCGAATGCGCCGCGCTGGCGCGCGCCACCGCCCGCCACTGCGCGTCCGGCCCGTGATAGGCGCCGCAATTGACGATGAGCCGCTCGCGCCCATGGCTCATCTCGAAGGACAAGGTGCCGGCATGGGCGTCGCTATCGAGCCCCGGCGCGGGCGGCGCGCCGGTATCGACGATCACCAGGCTGCGCCCGGCCTGCAGGCGCTGAAAGCCGACATGCGGCGCCGAGTGCGGCGCGCGGCCCCTGGCCTCGGCATGGGCCAGCACGCGTTCGACGGTCTCGGCCGTCTCCTCATCGGCGCCGTTGAACAGCGCCAGCGCGCCGTCGCCGTGGCGGAAGAAGCGCAGCATCGGCGCGGCGCGGTCGATGGCGGATTGCAGCGCCGGCGGCACTTCCGCCTGTCGCGCCACCAGCGCCGCGCGCGCGGCGATGAGCGCCTCGAGCGCGCCGAGCTGCGCACGCGGGCTGCGCTCGACATGGCCGCCATCGGGCAGAAGCTGCGCATCGGTCTCGCGCGCGAGCTGCCTCAGGCCGCGCTCGAGCTTGCCGGGATATCCCAGCGCGGCGGCGGCGGCGATGAGGCCGGCGAGCGCCACAAGCCGCCGCACGCCCGGCGCCTCGCGCCGGCCGATGCGCGCGAGATGGCGCATCTGGTGTGCGAGGCTGGCGCAGAGCCGCGCGGCAAGCGCCTTGTCCTCGGCGGCGCCGGCGATGCGCGGCCAATAGCTGATCCAGGCAATGAGCCGGTTGCCGACGACATCGGCGCGCCAGGCGACGGCATCCCAGCCGTCGCAGCGCTCGAGCCAGTCGGCCGTCCAGGCGCGCGCCGCCGCCCAGGCGGCGCCATCGCCCAGCGCGGCGAGATCGGCGAGCCACGCAAAGCCGTGCAACTCCGCAAGGAAGGCCGGCCGCAGCGCCGCCGTCCAGGGCGGCATGCCGGTGGCGACGCACTCGCCGGCGAAGCGGAAGGTGCCGGCCCGGAGCTCGGCGCCGAGCGCGGCATCGCCGGACCGGGCCGGCTCGAGGCTGAAGGCGGGCTGGGCGGGGGCCGGGCCCCAGAGGCTCACATGATAGAGGGCCGAGCCGTAGAGCACGGACCGCGCCCGCAGCATCAGCTGCCGCCGCGCAAACGCTGGATGTTGGCGGCATAGGCCGACGCGCCGCCGGCGAAGCTGGCGGTGCCGGCGACCAGCACGTCGGCGCCGGCGGCGATCGCCGCCGCTGCGGTCTCGGCGTTGATGCCGCCATCGACTTCGAGATCGACGGCGCGGCCGGCGGCGTCGAGACGCTGGCGCAGCGCGCGCAGCTTCTCGAGTTGGGAGGCGATGAAGCTCTGCCCGCCGAAGCCGGGATTGACGCTCATCACCAGCACGAGATCGACATCGCGCAGCACCGGCTCGACCATCGCGATCGGCGTCGCCGGGTTGAGCGCCACGCCGGCCTGCTTGCCGAGCGATTTCACCAGCTGCACGGTGCGGTGGAGGTGCGGCCCCGCCTCGGGATGGACGGTGATGATGTCGGCGCCGGCGGCGGCGAACTCGGCGATGAAGGGATCGACCGGCGCGATCATAAGATGGACGTCGAAGGGCAGCGGCGAGAGCGGCCGCAGCGCCTTCACCACCAGCGGGCCGATGGTGAGGTTGGGCACGAAATGCCCGTCCATCACGTCGATATGGATGTAGTCGGCGCCGGCGGCGGTCATCGCGCGCACTTCCTCGCCGAGCCGCGCGAAATCCGCCGACAGGATCGACGGCGCGATGCGAACCGCCTGCTGCATGCGGCTTGGTAACAAGGAACGGCGGAGGCCGCAAGCGCGGCCGCGCGTGGCGGCTAGCCGTTGCGCAGCAGCCGCGCGGCGTAGAAGCCGTCGATGCCGTCGAGCTCGGAGAGATGGCTCGGCAGGGTGCGCAGATCGCCATCGGGCGTGACGCATTGGGCGAGGCCGCCGATCTCGGCGGGATCGATCGCCTTGCGCCGCACCGGCGCGCCGCGCGACAGCAGCCGCTGCACCTGCTGCACGCCTTCCTGCGGCTCGAGCGAGCAGGTGCAATAGACCAGCAGGCCGCCCGGCGCGAGCATGTCGATGGCGGCGGCGATGAGCCGCTCCTGCACCGCGGCGAGCCGCGTCACGTCGTCGGGTGATTTGAGATGCGGCACGTCGGGATGTCGGCGGATCGCGCCCGTCGCCGTGCAGGGCGCATCGAGCAGCACGTAGCGCGCGGGCTCGCTCGGCCGCCAGACCGCGGCGTCGGCGACGAGGCTCTCGACCGGCAGGCCGAGCCGCGCGAGATTGGCGTTGAGCCGCTCGAGCCGGCGCGGCGAGCGGTCGATGGCGGTGACGCGCGCGCCCGCCGCGGCAAGCTGTGCCGTCTTGCCGCCGGGTGCGGCGCAGAGATCGATCACGCGCTGCCCGGCGATGGCGCCGAACAGCGTTGCCGGGATCGCCGCCGCGGCGTCCTGCACCCACCACGCGCCATCGCTATAGCCGGGGAGACTCATGATCGCGCCGCCGCCGGTGCGCCGCAGCGTCCCGGTCGGCAGCAGGATCGCATCCAGCAGCCCGCGCCATTTCTCGGCGTCTTCGCGCACGGTGAGGTCGAGCGGCGCCTCCTTGAGATGCGCCAGCGCGATGCCGCGCGCGCCCTCCTCGCCATAAGCCTGGCTCCAGGCGCGCCACAGCCAATCCGGCGTGTTGAGCCGCGCCGTGTCCTGCTGCGCGACAAGGGCCGGCCCTTCCTGACTCAACCGGCGCAGCACCGCGTTGACCAGCCCCTTATGCGACAGGAACCCGCGGAGATCGGCGAGATCGACGGTGGTGGCGACCGCGGCGTGCGGCGGCGTGCGCAGGAAGAGCAGCTGGGCGATGCCGAGCCGCAGCATGTCGTGGACCATCGCCGCGCGCGGCGGCAGGGGCGTGTTGAGGCAGTGGGCGATGAGCGCATCGATCTGGCCGAGCCGGCGCAGCACGGTGGCGACGAGCAGGCGCGCAAAAGCGCGGTCGCGCGCCGGCAGGCCGCTCATCTCCGGGTTGTCCTCGATGGCGTCGTCCAGTGGCCGTTTGCGACGGAGCACGGCGCCGATCAAATCGATGGCGACGCTGCGCGCCGTGGCGGGGGCGGTCTGGGTTGGGGCGGAATGTACTGCCAAAGGATGCATACACCAAGGTTCCGGGTGTCGACAAACGCCGCGCGGGGCCGATTGTTCCGGCGCCGCCGGGCTTCCGCATCACGCGATGCGGCGCACGCCCCAGGGGCCGCTGGGCCCGGCCGCGCCGCCGAGGCCGCGCGCCGCCGCCATCGCCTCGAGCCGGCGCACGCGCTCGGCGGTGGCGGGGTGCGTGGCGAAGAGGTGGGCGAGGCCCGCGCCGCGCAACGGGTTGATGATGAAGAGATGCGCGGTGGCGGGATTGCGCTCGGCGTCGGCTACCATCGTGCCGCGCGCCATGGTCTCGATCTTGCCGAGCGCGGTGGCGAGCGCCTGCGGATCGCCGCTGATTTCCGCGCCGCGCCGGTCGGCCTCGTATTCGCGCGTGCGCGAGATCGCCATCTGCACCAGCAGCGCCGCGATCGGCGCCAGCACCGCCACCAGCAGCGCGCCGGCCATGCCGAGCGGCGCGTCGCGCTCGTCCTGGCGTGGCCCGAAGAAGAAGGCGAGATTCGCCAGCATGCCGATGGCGCCGGCGATGGTGGCGGTGATCGTCATGGTGAGCGTGTCGCGATGGACGACATGCGAGAGCTCGTGGCCGATGACCGCGGCGACCTCCGCCTCGTCGAGCGCCTCGAGCAACCCGCGCGTCACCGCCACGGCGGCATGCTCGGGATCGCGGCCGGTGGCAAACGCGTTGGGCTGCGCGCTGTCGATGAGAAAAAGCCGCGGCACCGGGATCGCTGCGCGCAGGGCGAGACCGGCGACGATGTCATGAAGCCGTGGCGCCTCGGCGCGCGCGATCGGCCGCGCGCCATAAGCGGCAAGCACCATGCGGTCGGCGTTCCAATAGGCGAAGAGATTGGTCGCCGCAGCGATGACGAGCGCGATCAGCATGCCGCCGCTGCCGCCGATCAGCCAGCCCACGCCCATGAAGAGCGCGGTCAGGCCCGCAAGCAGGATGCCGGTGCGCAAAAGGTTGCTCATGGTGGCGCGATCGTCACGAAACTGCCTCCGATAGCTGGCGTGCGCGGCCGCGATCTTCAAGGCTTGGCAACAGCGGCGGCAGGGATCATATCTCCGCCATGACCGATAGCGATCCCAATCCTGATGCCGGGAAACCGGCGGTGCCGGCGCAAAAACCCGGCACGGGCGACGCCAAGCCGCCGCGCGAGATCGGCGGCCCGAAGGGGCCGGAGCCGACGCGCTACGGCGATTGGGAGCAGAACGGCCGCTGCACCGATTTCTGATCAGCGCGGTGCGCCGCTTTCGCCTAAATCCCAGTAGAGCCCGGCCATCACCGCCAGCGCCTGGCGCACCACCGGCTTCAGCAGGTGCTCGTCGGGCGCGTGCTGCGAGCAGGCGGCGTAGGAATGCGGCACCCACACGGTCGGCAGGCGCAGCAGATCCGAGAAAATGTCGTTGGGCAGCGAGCCGCCGAGATTGGGCAGGATGGCGGGGCGCAGCCCGGTGGTGCGCTCGATCGACGCCGCCGCCCAGCGCACCCAGGGATGATCGGGATCGAGCCGCGTCGCGGCAAAATTGCCGCTGGCCGCCGGGATGATCTCGACCATGGCAAGACCTGCCGCGTCGAGATGGCGGCGCAGCGCCGGCAGGAACTGGGCGGGATCGGTGCCGACGACATAACGGATCTGGCACCAGGCGGTGGCGGCGGGCGGGATGGCGTTGACCGGCGCGTCGGGGTTGCCGGTCTTGAAGGCCAGCACCTCGAAGCTCGACCAGCCGAACACCTTTTCCGCCGGCGAGAGCCCGGGCTCGCCCCAATCGGCGTCGATCGCCGGCGCGTCGGGGCCGCCCTCGACGGCAATGTCGGCGAGCGCGGTGCGCACCGAGCTGGGCAGGCTGCGCGGCACCCAAGAGCGCACCGCGATCACGCCCTTGGCCGAAGCGATGCTGGCGATGGCATGCGCCAGGACGATGCCGGGATTGGCGAGCAGCCCGCCCCAATTGCCGGAGTGGTGCCCGCCTCGGCGCAGCGCGACCTCGAGGCGGAAATCGACGATGCCGCGCGCGCCGAGGAACAAGGTCGGGCGCTCGGGCGCCACGCGCGGCCCGTCGGAAGCGAGCAAGAGATCGGCGGCGAGGGCTTCGCGCTCGGCGGCGCAGATCTCGCGCAAGCCGGGCGAGCCCACCTCCTCGCCGGTCTCGATCAGGAACTTGGCGTTGAAGCCGAGCCGGCCGCGCACCTTCAGCACCGCAGCAAGCGCGCCGAGATTGATCGTATGCTGGCCCTTGTTGTCGGCGGTGCCGCGGCCGTAAAGCCGCTCGCCGCGCGAGGCGAGCCGCCAGGGCGAGAGCCCGTCGCGCCAATGCCCCTCCTGGCCGCGGATGACGTCGCCATGGCCATAGCCGAGCACGCACGGCGCGTCGGGATCCTCCAGCCGTTCGGCGATGAGGAAGGGACCGCCGGCCAGCGGGTTGGGCAGGATGCGGCAGGCAAAGCCCATCATCGCGAGCGCCGGCAGCATTTCCGCGGCGAGATAGGCCTCGAGCATCTCGGCACGGCTCGCATTCTGGCTCTCGGTCGGCATGGCGACACGGCGCGCCAGGTCGCGCTCGAAGCCGCCGGCGTCGACATAGTCCTGCGCTGCGGCGATCGCGGCGTCGCGGCTCATGATCGATCTCCCCGACACGGGTGATAGCCGGGCGGCGCCGGGAAGGCCAGGCGCGCCTCGGCGTCGCGGGTCCGCGCCTGCCTCGCGATCCGGATTTGCCGCGCCGCTTGCGGCCACGCTAAGCTTGGCGGCGCGGAGGGAAGGCCATGGAGTTTCGCGATCGCCATGTCGTCATCACCGGCGGCAGCGGCGCGCTCGGCACCGCGGTGGTGGCGGTATTGCTCGAGCGCGGCGCCACCTGCCATGTGCCCTATCTCGTTGCCGCCGAGGCGGAGAGTTTCCCCTATCGCGGCCATGAGCGGGTGCGGCTGCTGCCGGCGGGGACGCTGGCCGAGGAGGCAGCGGTGGCGGCGGTCTATGACGGCATCACGCCGCTCTGGGCGTCGATCCATCTGGCCGGCGGCTTCGCCATGAGCGCCTTCGCCGCTACCGGCAAGGCGGCGCTGATGGCGCAGCTCGAGATGAATTTGGTGAGCGCCTTCTTGTGTTGCCGCGCTGCGGTTGAGGCGATGCGGCACGCCGGCGGCGGGCGCATCGTCAACGTCGCGGCGCGGCCGGCACTCGAGCCGCGGCTCGGCGCCGGCATGGTCGCTTATACCGTGAGCAAGGCCGGGGTCGCGGCGCTGACGCAGGCGCTGGCGCAGGAAGTGGCGGGCGACGGCATCCTGGTCAACGCGGTGGCGCCCTCGATCCTCGATACGCCGGCGAACCGCAAGAGCATGCCGACAGCCGACCACGCGCTCTGGCCGAAGGTCGAGGAGGTGGCGGCGACGATCCTGTTCCTCGCCTCGCCCGCCAATGCCGTGACGCGCGGCGCGGTCGTGCCGGTCTACGGCAAGTCCTGAAAACGAAGCCGCCCGCGGCATGACCCGCGGGCGGCTTGCGCGAGACCGAGAGGCGCCGGCTCAGTTGCGGCGGTCGCCCAGCAGCTGCATCAGCATCATGAAGAGGTTGATGAAGTCGAGATAGAGGCGCAGCGCGCCGATGATCGCCTTCTTGCCGGCGACCGCCGTGCCGTCGCTTTCGAGGTACATCTCCTTGATCGACTGCGTGTCCCAGGCGGTGAGGCCGGTGAAGACCAGGACGCCGACCACCGAGATCGCGAATTGCAGCGCCGAGGAGGCGATGAACATGTTGACGAGGCCGGCGATGATGATGCCGATCAGCCCCATGAACAGGAACGAGCCGAAGCGCGACAGGTCGGTGCGCGTGGTGTAGCCATAGAGGCTCATCGCGGCGAAGGTGGCGGCGGTGATGAAGAACACGCGCGCGATGCTCGCGCCGGTATAGATGAGGAAGATGCCGGAGAGCGACAGTCCCATCAGCGCCGCATAGGCCCAGAAGGTGAGCTGCGCCGAGCCCAGGCTCATGCTCTGAATGCGGAAGCTCAGCAGCAGGACGAGGCCCAGCGGGGCGAACAGCACGATCCAGAACAGGATGCTGCCGGCGATCGCCTGGTAGAAGCCGCTCGCGGCGGCGAAATACGCCACCGCGCCGGTCAGCGCCAAGCCGCCGGCCATATAGTTGTAGACGCTCAGCATATACTGCCGCAGACCGACATCGATCCCGACTTGCGGCATCGCAGCGTCGCGCGTGGTCCAGCGATTACCCGGTTCAAACGCCATGGCAGGCCCCCAATTAGGGTTGTGGCTTCGTGATGCCATATTGGCACAGCCGGCGGTTAATTCAATGAGCTGGGGAAGCGCCCCTATTCGTTGCGCAGATAGGGGGCGGGCTTGGCGCCGAGCGCCCGCCAGGTGCCGGCATAGCCCACCGCCAGGGTCAAGACCGTCGCCAGCAGCGCCGTCAGCGCCACCACCCCGGGCAGGAAGCTCCACTCCTGGTGCATGACGCGGGTGAGCACGAGCCAGCCGGCGAGCGTGCCGAGGCCGGCGGCGATCGCCGCGGTGGCGAGGCCCAACAACCCGTACTCGATGAGAAAGACGCGGGTGATGTCGGCCCGGGTGGCGCCCAGCACCTTCAGCACCACCGCCTCGTAGACGCGGCGGCGATGGCCGGCGGCCACCGCGCCCGCCAGCACCAGCGTGCCGGCGGCAAGCGTGATCGCGGCCAGCGCGCGCATGCCGCCGGCGATGGCGGCGATGATGGCGCTTACCGCCTGCAACGCATCCCTGACGGCGATCGCCGAGACATTGGGGAAGCGGTCGGTGACGGCACGCTCGAGCGCGGCCTCCTCGCCGGGCGGCGTGCGCGCCGTGGCGATGTGCATCTGCGGCGCGCCGTCGAGGATGCCGGGCGAGAACACCAGCACGAAATTGAGGCCGAGCGAGGTCCAGTCGATCTCGCGCAGATTGGCGATGGTGGCGGTGACCTCGCGGCCGAGCACGTCGACGGTGATCGTGTCGCCGATGGTCAAGCCCATGCCCGCCGCGATCTCGGCATCGAGCGACACCAGCGTCGGCCCGCGGTAATCCGCCGGCCACCAGGTGCCGGCGACGATGTGCGAGCCCTTGGGCGGCTGTGCCGCATAAGTCAGGCCGCGCTCGTTGCTGAGCGCCCAGCGCGCCTCCGGCTTCACCTGCGCGCGCTCGACCGGCACGCCGTTGATCCGGGTGATGCGGCCGCGCAGGCTCGGCACGCGCGCCACCTGCGTGACCCCCGGCGTTCCCGCCACCAGCGCGTCGAACGCCGCCACCTGGTTCGGCAGGATGTCGATGAAGAAGAAGGACGGCGCGTGCTCCGGCAGCCGCTCGTCGATGGTATCGGCGATGTTGCCCTCGATCAGCGCGATCGCCACCAGCACCGTAAGCCCGAGCCCGAGCGACGCGACGATCCCCGCGGTGGGCGCGCCGGGGCGGTGCAGATTGGCCAGCGCCAGCCGCAGCCCGGGATGGCGCGGCCTGCCGGCGCGGCGCGCCAGCAGCACCAGCGCGGCGGCGAGCAGGCGGAAGGCGGCGAGTGCCGCGAACGCGCTCAGCACGAACCAGAAGGCGGTGAGCCGATCAGTGGCGGTGAGGATGGCAAGCAACGCCAGCGCCAGCGCCGCCGCGGCGGTGGCGAGGATGTAAGGCGGGCGCGGCCGGCGCGGCGCGGGATCGACGAGATCGCGGAACAGGCTCGCCGCCGGCACCTCGCGCGAAGCGGCCAGCGGCCAGAGCGCGAAGGCCAGCGTCGTCAGCACGCCGAAGCCCGCGGCGACGAGCAGCGGCGCGGGATAGAGGCCGAGCTGCGCGGCGATCGGAAAGGTGGCGAGCAGCGGCCGCGCCAGCAGCGGCGTCAGCGCGCCGAGGGCGAGGCCGGCGAGGATGCCGAGCAGCGCCAGCGCCAGGATCTGCGCGAGATATGTCGCGAAGATGAGCCGGCCCGGCGCGCCGAGGCATTTGAGCGTGGCGATGGTCTCGGTCTTGCCGCCGAGATATCCGCGCACCGCGTTGCCGACGCCGACGCCGCCGACCAGCAGCGCCGTCAGCCCGACCAGCGTCATGTAGATGCTGACGCGGTCGATCAGCCGCTGCAGCATCGGCGAGGCATTGGCGAATTCACGGATGCGCCAGCCGGCATCGGGGAAGTCGCGCTTGATGCCGGCGACCCAGCGCTGAACGCCGACGCCCGGCGGCAGGCGCAGGCGGTAGGCATAGCCGATCAGCGTGCCGGGCTGGAGGAGGCCGGTCTCGCCGAGCGCCGCGGCGGCGATCATCACCCGCGGTCCGAATTCGAAGCCGCCGGTGGCGGCATCGGGCTCGTGCTCAAGCGTCGCGCGCACCGCATAGCGCGCGTCGCCGATGCGGATGGTGTCGCCGATCTGCAGCTTCAGCCGCTCGAGCAGCCCCGGCGCCACCACCGCGCCCCAGCGCCCGTCGCGCTGCGCCAGCGCCGCGGCCAGCGGCTGCGCCGGCTCGAGCCCGACCGCGCCATAGAGCGGATAGGCGCCGTCGACCGCCTTGAGCTCGACCAGGCTGCGGGCGTCGCCGTCCTCGGTGCGCGCCATGGCGCGCAGCTCGGCGACGCGCGAGACCGCGCCGCTCTTGTTGAGATGGGCGCGTTGCTCCGGCGTCGCCTCGCGATAGACGAGATGCAGCTCGACATCGCCGCCGAGCATGGCGCGCGCGTCGGTCCGGAGGCCGGCGGTCACCGCGGCGGAGAACGAGCCGACGCCGGCGATGACGGCGGTGCCGAGCACGAGACAGGCGAGAAAGATGCGGAACCCCCTGATGCCGCCGCGCAGCTCGCGCCGCGCCCAGCGCCAGGCGAGCAGCGCCAGCATCGCTCAGCGCCCACCGAGCGCGGCGATGCCGGGGACGTCGTCGCTCTCGACGATGCGGCCGTCGGCCATGTGCAGCACGCGGTCGCAGCGCCGCGCCAGGTTCCGATCATGCGTGATCAGCAGCAGCGTGGTGCCGCGCTCGGCGGAGAGCGCGAACATCAGGTCGATGATGTGGCGGCCAGTGGCGGTGTCGAGATTGCCGGTCGGCTCGTCGGCGAGCAGCAGCCTGGGCCCGGCGGCAAAGGCGCGCGCCAGCGCCACCCGTTGCTGCTCGCCGCCGGAGAGCTGGCCGGGGTAGTGCAGCGCGCGCGCGGCAAGCCCGACCGAAGCGAGCTGCGCGCCGGCGGCGTCGAAGGCATCGGCGCGCCCGGCAAGCTCGAGCGGGATGGCGACGTTCTCGAGCGCGGTCATGGTCGCGATGAGATGGAAGGACTGGAAGACGATGCCGATGGTGTCGCGGCGAAAGCGGGCGAGCGCATCCTCATCGAGCCCGGCGAGATCGGTGCCGGCAACGCGGATGCGGCCGCGGCTCGGCCGCTCGAGCCCGCCTGTGACCATCATCAATGTCGACTTGCCCGAGCCCGAGGGACCGACCAGGCTCACCGTCTCGCCCGCCGCCACCGACAGCGCGGCGCCGCGCAGGACATTGACGGCACCGGCCGCGCTCGCCAGTGTTAGATGGACATCCTCGAGCAGGATCATCGGAGCGTCGGAACGGGGCGGGCCCTGCATGTCACCTCATCGGGAGCAAAAACGGTCCGGCACGACCTCGCCGCCGCGGCGCGCCCTCCGCGGATATGGCGATGGAGACGCGGTTGTCAACATCGAGGCAAGAAGCGCCGGGCTCGGCAAGCGATGCGCGGCGGCGCTCGGCCTGGCCTTGCTCGCTATCGTCCTGGCGATCCCCGCCGCTGCCGCCGCGACCCGCATTCTCGTCTTCGGCGACAGCCTGACCGCCGGGCTGGGGCTGCCGGCGGCCCAGGCCTTTCCCGCGCGCCTCCAGGCGCGGCTTGCCGCCGACGGGCTTGCCGCCGAGGTGATCAATGCCGGCGTCTCCGGCGATACCAGCGCCGACGGGCTCGCGCGGCTCGACTGGTCGATGGCCGATCATCCCGATGCGGTGCTGGTGGAACTCGGTGCCAATGACGCGCTGCGCGGCATCGATCCCAAGCTCACCTACGCCAATCTCGACCAGATCCTGGCGCGGCTCAAGGCGAGCGGCGTCAAGGTAATGCTGATCGGCATGCTCGCGCCGCCCAATTGGGGCAGCGACTATCGGCAGGACTTCGATGCCATCTACCGCCGGCTCGCCGACAAGTACCAGGTGGCGCTCTATCCCTTCATCCTCGACGGCGTCGTGCTTGATCCCCGGCTCATCCAGCAGGACGGGCTCCATCCCAACGCGGCCGGCGCCGAGATCATCGCCGAAAAGCTGACGCCCTATGTCGAGCGGCTCATCCGCGACAAGGCGGCGCAGGGATGACCGGCCTGCGCGAAAGCCAGTTCTTCGCCGCCCATGCGCGCGGCGAAAGCTGGGCCGCCGTCGCCAAGGCCTGCGCCGATCAACTCCTGTCGCTGCCGCCCGGCGCCAATCTCGGCTTCCTCTATGCCACCGAGGCGCTCGCCGCCGATCTCGGCAGCATTCTCACCTTTCTGCGCGAGCGCACGCGCATCATGGATTGGGTGGGGAGCGTCGGCCTCGGCGTTTGCGCCACCGGCCTGGATTATTTCGACGAGCCGGCGCTGTCGGTGCTGGTGGCGGCACTGCCGCCGGACGGTTTCCGCCTGTTTGCGCCGGCCGAGGCGAGTGCGGCGCAGCTCGCCGCCGCGCCCGACCACTGGTTCGCGCGTGTCCGGCCGATGCTCGGCATCGTCCATGGCGATCCGCGCGACGCCGGCATCGCCGCGACGGTCGCCGCGCTGGCACACGAGGCGCCGCTGTTCCTGATCGGCGGCCTTGCCGCCGCGGCCGAAGCGCCGGTGCAGGTCGCCGGGCGCATCGTCGAGGGCGGGCTTTCGGGCGTGCTGCTCGCGCCCGACATTCCCGTCATCACCGGGCTGACGCAGGGCTGCTCGCCGATCGGCCCGGTGCGCGAGATCACCGAGGCGCGCGACAACATCCTGAAGGCGCTCGACGGGCGGCCGGCGCTCGAAGTCTTCAAGGAGGATATCGGCGAGCTGCTGTCGCGCGACTTGAAGCGCGTCGCCGGGCAGATCTTCGCCGGCTTCCCGGTGACCGGCTCGGATACCGGCGACTATCTCGTGCGCAACCTCGTCGCCATCGACGTGCAGCGGCAATGGCTTGCGGTGGCGCATTCCGTGGCGCCCGGCGATCCCGTGCTGTTCTGCCGCCGCGATCCCGCCAGCGCCGCCACCGATCTCGCGCGCATGCTCGAGCAGATGAAGCGCCGCGCCGCCTCGACGCCGCGCGCCGGGCTCTATTTCAGCTGCGTCGCGCGCGGCCCCAACCTGTTCGGCCGACCCAGCCAGGAGCTGGCCATGATCCGCGACGCGCTCGGCGAGTTCCCGCTCGCCGGCTTCTTCGGCAATGGCGAGATCGCCCATGACCGGCTCTACGGCTATACCGGGGTGCTCGCGCTTTTTCTCTGACATGATCCCATGCTGCGCCTCTTCGTCGGCATCGCGCTTCCTCCCGAGCTGAAGCTCAGGCTGTCGTTGCTCTGCTCGGGCGTGCCCGGGGCGCGCTGGGTCGATCCCGGCAACTACCATTTGACCCTGCGCTTCATCGGCGAGGTCGATGAGGGGCTGGCCGGCGATATCGACGAGGCGCTGGCACGACTCCGGGCGCCGCGCTTCGCCGTGGGGCTCGCCGGCGTCGGCCATTTTGGCGACCGCATGCTCTGGGTCGGCGTCGACAAGAGCCCACTGCTGGTGCATCTGCGCGACAAGGTCGAGAGCGCGCTGGTGCGCCTCGGCCTCGAGCCGGAGACGCGGCGCTATGCGCCGCATGTGACGCTGGCGCGCTTGCGCAACGCCAGCGCGGCGAAGCTGCAATCCTTCCTCGCCGAGCATGCGCTGTTCCGCGCCGAGTCCTTCCCGGTCGCGCAGTTCAGCCTGGTGGCGAGCTATCTCACCAAGAGCGGCGCGATCTACGAGGATCAGGCGGACTACCCGCTCGGGTGAGGCGTGGCTTGCGCGCGTCGGGCACCGCGAGAAAAAAGTGGCCGCGGCTGGGAGGGCGAGGGGAGGCCCGACCAGCCGCGGCCGTCGCGCGCGAAGCGAACTGGCGAGACTATGGCGCCAGAATGACGTACCCGGCGGCGGCGACGACAAGCTGTGCCACCAGCCCGGTGATCGAGAACAGCAGCGTGACCGCGAGATCATCCGCCTCGCCGAGGGACCGCCGGCGGTGCACGAGTCTCAGCGAGATGTCCGACATGATCGCCATTCCCGATAGTGCGGTGCCAGCGTGTCGCTCGGACATCGCCGGCTTGATCCGCAGAGTGTGCCGCCTCTGCGTTAAATGAACGTAAAATGACGCGCGATCCCGCGGCTTTAATTCGTAAAATTTTACGCGAAGTCGCTATTGTCCGGTCGCCGCAATTTTAGACAATATGACGCGATACTGGCGCCGCGCGGGTACTTGAAGCGGCTACGGCATGCGTGGCGTTTCAGATACGGCTGCCGGCCGAAGATCATAGAGCTGCATGTCCTGCACCTGCGCCCGGCCGGTGCCGCGCCCGCCGGCGGGCGGCTCCGGCACGCTGGCGCGCCACAGCGCGGGATCGATCGGCGCGCCGTTGCTGGCGATCCAGTCGGCAAACGCGCGCCCCCGCGCCTCGGCCTCGGCGCCGCGGCCAAAGCTGGCGGGGCCGCCGATCAGGATGAAGCGAAGCTCGCCGGCCTCGACAAGGCGCGCGAGCGCTGCGGGATCGAGGATGGGGTCGCCGCCGGAGAAGCCGCCCAGCGCCATCACCGGCTCACCGCTGCGCAGGATGATCGGCGCGGCCAGCCGCGCGTTCGGCACTGCCAGCAGATAGCGCTCGCCGGTGCGATGGCGCAGCAGGAAGCCGAGCAGCGTCTCGTCGCGGGCGAGCCGCGCCTCGCCGGCGAAACGGTCGCGCCCGTGCTCTTCGCCCGTCGCCAGCAAGGAGAGATCGGCCACCGGAAAGGCGACATTGCCGCGTTCGAGCACGTTGCTCAGCGCCCAGGCGGTCGGCGTTGCCAGCAGCGCGGCGATGCCGAGGCCGAGCGCCGCGCCGCGCCGTGCCATCGCGTCGCGCGGCGCCGTCAGCAAGCCGGCGGCGGCGAGCCCGCTGCCGCCGGCCAGCGCCAGCAGCAGCCACAGCCGCCAATCGCCGAGCTGCCACGGGACGTAGCGCCATTCCATCGCCGCCTGCCATGCCGCCGTCAGCAGCAGCATCGCCGGCAGCAGGCGCCGGCCGCCGCCTTCCGGCGCGCGCGACCAGAGCTCGACGACCGCGATGGCGGCGAGCGTCGCGAGCGGCGGCGCCAGGGTCACCAGGTAATAATCATGAAAGAGGCCGGCGGCGAAGCTCAGCACCGCGCCGTAGATCAGCGCCCAGCCGCTCCACAGCAGCGCCGCCAGCGGCCGCGGCGGCAGGCTCAGGAGCGAGCGCTGCCGGCGCAGCGGCAGCAGCATCCCGGCGAGCGCCAGCGGCAACAGCCAAGCCACTTGCCCGACCAGCGCGGGATGCAGCAGCCGCAGCGGGCCGGGCGGCGTGCGCGGCTCGAAGCGCCGCGCCGGCGCTGCGGCGGCGACCGGCAGCGGCGCCGGCGGCCGGTCGCGCCGGATCAGCCGCTCGATGCCGTTATGGCCGACCGCCAGCTCCAGCATCGAGTTGGCGTGGCTGCTGCCGGCATAGGGCCGGCTCGCTGCCGGCGTCAGATCGTACAGCGCGATCCAGGACAGCGACACCGCCGCCAACACGGCGCCGGCAAGCGCGGCATCGATCAGCCGGCGCTTCCAGGCGACCGGCGCGGCGCAGAGATAGATCGCGAGAAAGCCGGGCACGACGACCAGCGCCGCGAGCATCTTGGCGTTGAAGGCGAGGCCGACCAGCGCCGCGGCGAGCAGCAGCAGCCCGGTGCTGGCGCGCTCGGCCGCGACGATCAGCGGCCAGCTCGCCAGCAGCAGGAACAGCACCAGGCAACTGTCGGTGTTGTCCGAGCGGTCGACGGCGACGCTGATTGGCGTCAGCGCCAGGAACAGCGCCGCGAGCAGCCCCGCGGTGGCGCCGAAGCGGCGGGCGACGAGGTGATAGAGCAGCGCGATGGCGCCGACGCCCTCCAGCAGCTGCGGCAGATGAAGCGCAAACCCGCTGAAGCCCAGCAGCTTGACGCTCGCCACCTGCAGCCAGAAGGCCAGCGGCGGCTTGTCCAGGGAGACGAAGCCGGCGGGGTCGAAGGCGTTGAACAGGAAATTGTGCCAGCTCCCGGCCATGCTGCGCACGCCGGCGGCGTAATACTCCGTGCCAAAGCCGTTGCGCTCGATCCCCCAGCCGCGCAGCCCCGCGCCCAGCAGCAGAATGGCGGCAAGGCCCGGCACGCGCCAGCCCGGCAGCGCCGAGCCGGTCCCGCGGCCCGGCTCGGCGCTGCGCTCTTCCCTGGTGCTTGCTTGCTCTTCGGACGACATCGGCGGGCATTCTACGGCGCCGCCGCCGCCGGCATCCCCGGGCGGCGGCTTTGCATCCTGCGGGCGCCGCGCCAGAATGCCGGGCCAGGAGGGGCCGGGAGAGCCAACGCCGTGGATCTGATCGTCGAGGTGAAGCGTCACGCCTATGACCAGTTGACGGTGCTCGAGGACGTCTCGCTGGCGGTGCGCGCCGGCGAGATCGTCTCGGTCATCGGCCCGTCGGGTTGCGGCAAATCGACCCTGCTCGGCATTGCCGGCGGCATCCTCGCGCCGAGCGAAGGCAGGGTGCTGATGCAAGGCGCGCCGCCGGCCGGTTGCCTCAACCCGCTCACCTATATCTTCCAGGATTTCGCCCTGCTGCCGTGGCGCACCGTCGCCGGGAACGTCGCCTTCCCGCTCGAGCATCACGGCCTTGCCCGGAGCGAGCGCGAGCGGCTGGTGGCGGATGCGCTGAGGCGCACCGGGCTCGCGGATTTCGCCGGCGCCTTGCCGAAGCAGCTCTCGGGCGGCATGCGCCAGCGCGTCGGCATCGCCCGCGCCCTCGTCGTGCGCCCGGCGGTGTTGCTGATGGACGAGCCGCTGTCGGCGCTCGACGCGCAGACCCGCGAGCTGCTGATGGAGGATTTCCTCGATCTGCTGCTGCGCGAGCGCGTCGCGGCGATCTACGTCACCCATACCTTCGCCGAGGCGCTGCGGCTCGCCGACCGCGTTGTCGTGCTGTCGCGCCGTCCGGGCCGCATCAAGGAGGTCGTCGATATCGCCTTGCCGCAGCGCGAGCGCACGGCGAGGTCGGCGCAGGCCGAGCTCGCCGAGCTCGGGCAGCGGCTGTGGTCGCTGATCCGCGACGAGGCGTCGAGCGCCGAGCGGGAGGTGGCCGATGTCTAACGAGACGTCGACGGCGGCGCCGGCCGAGCGGCGGCGCGCCATCGCCTTCCGCGGCGGCGGCTTTCTGCCGGCGCCGCGCCCGCTCTATTCCTGGCTGACCTTCCCCGTGCTGCTGGCGCTGTGGCAGGCGGCGATCTCGCTGGGCTGGATCTCGCCGGTGTTCCTGCCCTCGCCGGCCGACATCGCCGCGGCGCTGGGACGCCTCATTGTTTCGGGCGAGCTCTGGCGCAACCTCTCGGTCTCGCTGCTGCGCATCGGGCTCGGCTGGATCATCGGCAGCGCGCTCGGCCTCGTCATCGGCCTCGCCATGGGCCTGTCGTCGATCTCGCGCGCCGTCGGCATGCCGCTGGTCTCGGCGCTCTATCCCATTCCCAAGATCGCCTTGCTGCCGCTGCTCATCCTCTGGCTCGGCATCGGCGAGGCGCCGAAAGTCGCCACCATCGCCGCCGGCGTGTTCTTTCCGGCGGTCATCGCCACCTTCAGCGGCGTCGACGCCGTGCCCCGCACGCTCATCCGCATGGGGCAGAGCTTCGACCTGCCGCTGCGCGCCATCGTCTGGAAGATCATTCTGCCCGCCGCATTGCCGTCGATCCTCGCGGGCTGCCGCATCTCGGTCTCGACGGCATTGCTGCTGGTGGTGTCGGCCGAGATGATCGGCGCCGAGTTCGGCCTCGGCGCTTTCCTGCTGACCGAGGGCAATCTCAGCCAGCCGGACGAGCTGATGGCCGGCGTCGTCGTCGTCTCGCTGCTCGGCCTCGGCTTCGGCGCGCTGATTGGGCTTGCCGAAAAGGCGTTTCTCGCCTGGCGATGACGGGAACGGCCGGCATTGGTGCCGGCCGTTCCTGACCGCCGGTTACTTCGGCTGCGGCACGATGCGCAGGTAAGGACGCGGCGCCTTCCAGCCCTGCGGATAGATCTTCTTGGCGTCGTCGTCGGAAACCGAGCCGGCGATGATCACGTCCTCGCCCGGCTTCCAGTTGGCCGGCGTCGCCACCTTGTGCTTGGCCGTGAGCTGCAGCGAGTCGATGACCCGCAGCACCTCGTCGAAATTGCGCCCGGTGGTCATGGGATAGACGAGGATCAGCTTGATCTTCTTGTCGGGACCGACGACGAAGACATTGCGCACGGTCTGGTTGTCGGCCGCGGTGCGCTTGGCGGCATCGCCCGAGGCGGCGGCGGCCAGCATGTTGTAGAGCTTCGCCACCTTGAGCTCGGGATCGCCGATGATGGGATAGTTCGGCGCCGTGCCCTGCGTCTCCTTGATATCGTTCGCCCAGCGGCCGTGATCCTGCACGGCATCGATGCTGAGGCCGATGATCTTGGTGTGGCGCTTGTCGAACTCCGGCTTGATCCTGGCCATGTAGCCGAGCTCGGTGGTGCAGACCGGCGTGAAATCCTTGGGATGCGAGAACAGCACCGCCCAGGAATCGCCGATCCAATCATGGAAGCGGATGCGGCCTTGCGTCGTCTCCGCCTCGAAATCCGGCGCAATATCGCCAATCGACAGTGACATGCTTTCCTCCTTCGGTCGTCGGTGTCTTGGTGCCTCGCCGGCTTGCGGCGGCGTTCCCCGGCATTGTGACGCAAGCGGCGGCCGGGGGGAACGCCCGACTTGGCCCCGCCTCAGCGCGCGCGCTGGCGGGCGATCCAGGGGTGGCTGTCCTCGGCGGGCTGATAGAAGACGTCAAACTCGCCGAGCGCGGCGAGCCAGTTCTCCGCCAGCGCGCGGTCGCCGACCTCGAAGGCGTCGATGCCGCAGCGCCGCATGAACATCAGCTGATCGCGCAGCACGTTGCCGGTGGCGCGCAGCTCGCCGCGGAAGCCCAGGCGGCTGCGCAGCAGCCGCGCCTGCGAATAGGCGCGGCCGTCGGTGAAGCGCGGGAAGGCGAGGGTGACGAGATCGAAACGCGCGATGTCCTCCGCCAGCGTCAGCGGCGCGACATCGTTGGGCAGGCGCAGGCCGATCCGGCCGTTGCGTCGCGTGAGCGCGCCGCGCTCGGTCGACCAGCGCTTCAGCGATACCGTCGCCGGCGCGCCGTCCGGCAGCGATTCCGCATCGTCGAGATGGCGCCAGGGATCTTCGATGACCCACCCGTCCTTAAGCAGTGGCATAGAGCGCCTCTTTGAACGGCGCGGCGCCGACGCGACGATAGGTCTCGGGGAAGCGCTCGCCGTCGCGGCGCAGATCGAGATAGGCGTCGATCAGCGTGTCGACCGCGCTCGTCACCTCGGCGCTCGGCACGGCGGGACCGACGATGGCGCCGAGCGCCGCATTCTCGTCGGCGCTGCCGCCGATGGTGATCTGGTAGAATTCCTCGCCGTTCTTGTCGACGCCGAGAATGCCGATATGGCCGACATGGTGATGGCCGCAGGCGTTGATGCAGCCGGAGATCTTGATGTGCAGCTCGCCGATCTCGTGGTCGCGCGATGCCAGATGCTCGCTCAGCCGCTCGGCGACCGGGATCGAGCGCGCATTGGCGAGGCTGCAATAATCGAGCCCGGGGCAGGCGATGATGTCGCTGGCAAGCCCGACATTGGCGGTAGCGAGCCCGGCTTCGCCGAGCCTGCGCCACAGCTCCGGCAGATGCCTGCGGCGGACATGCGGCAGGACGAGGTTCTGCTCGTAGGTGACGCGGATCTCGCCGCGGCTGTAGCGCTCGGCGAGATCGGCCAGCAGCTCCATCTGCGCCGCGCTGGCATCGCCCGGCGGTCGTCCCGGCGGCTTCAGCGACACGGTGACGATGGCGTGGCCCGGCACGCGGTGCGCCGCGACATTGCGCTTCACCCAGCGCGCCAGCGCCGGCTCGAGCGCGAGCGCAAAGTCGAGCGCCGCTTCGTCATCCGGCTCCGGCGCGGCATAGGCGGGTGGCGCGAAATGCCCGGCGATCCCCGCGATGGTCGCCGCCGGCAACGCCAGCGCGCTCTCGCCCATCGCCGCGAACTCGGCCTCGACCGCGTCCCGCATCTTCTCAACGCCGAGCGCATGCACCAGGATCTTGATGCGCGACTTGTAGAGATTGTCGCGCCGGCCGAACTCGTTGTAGACGCGCAAGATCGCCTCGAGATAGGCCAGCAGCTGCTGCTTCGGCAGGAAGCCGCGCAGCGTCTTGCCGATCATCGGTGTGCGCCCCAGCCCGCCGCCGACCAGCACCTCGAAGCCCACCTCGCCGGCATCGTTGCGGCGCAGATAGAGGCCGATGTCGTGGACGCGCACCGCGGCGCGGTCGGTGGTGGCGCCGGAGACCGCGATCTTGAACTTGCGCGGCAGGAACGAGAATTCCGGATGCAGCGTCGACCACTGCCGGATGATCTCGCAATAGGGGCGCGGGTCCTCGATCTCGTCGGCGGCGACGCCGGCGAAGGGATCGGCGGTGACGTTGCGGATGCAATTGCCGCTGGTCTGGATGCCGTGCATCTCGACGCCGGCGAGCTCGGCGAGGATGTCCGGCGTCTCTTCGAGCTTGATCCAGTTGAACTGGATGTTCTGCCGCGTGGTGAAATGGCCGTAGCCGCGATCATAGCGGCGGGCGATCTTGGCCAGCAGGCGCAGCTTTTCCGACGACAGCGCGCCGTACGGGATGGCGATCCGCAGCATATAGGCGTGCAGCTGCAGATAAAGCCCGTTCATCAGGCGCAGCGGGCGGAACTCATCCTCGGAGAGCTGTCCGGCGAGGCGCCGGCGCACCTGGTCGCGATATTGCGCCACTCTCTCCTCGAGGAAGCGCCGGTCGAACTCGTCATAGCGGTACACGCGGGACTCTCCTGGGTTCTCTCAGGCCTCGGCCGCCCGCACCGTCGGCCCGAAGGCGCGGATCTCCTCGCGCAGGCTGATGGGGCGCAGGCGGCCGGCGCGCAGCACGGCCTCGATGAGATAGGGCGCGATGACCGGATGCGGCGGCGCGCCGGCCTGCGCCTCGGCGAGCAGCGCCTCAGCCTCGGCGGCGTCGACATGCCGCGCCTCGGCAAAGGCGGGCGACCAGCGCCCGGCGCCGGCGAAATAGACCGGCACGCCGTCGCGCAGCCGGTTGCCGGTCACCAGCCGCCGCGCCACGTCCAAGGACATGACGCTGCACGGCGGCGGTGAGGGGGAAGGCATGTGACCGTGCGGCACGGGGGCCCTCGTCGCGTCAATGTCTCGTCGCGAGGCGCGCGTCGGCGGTGCCGCCCGGCGCGGCCTCGGCGGAGGTCGTCTCATCGGCGGGCAGCCAGCCCTGGCGGCCGACCCAGCTCTCGCTCCAGCGGGCGATGGTCTCGGCATCGGCGCCGCGCGCGCGCCAGCCGCGCCGCTGCGCCGCCAGCGCGTCGAGCCGCCCTTGCCATTCCGGCCCGAACAGCGTGCCGAGAAAGCGCTTCACCTGCACGGCGAGCCCCGGACTCTTGCCGCCGGTCGAGACCGCGATGGTGAGATCGCCGCGCCGCAGCACCGCTGGCGCCTGCACGTCGCACAGCGCCGGCTCGTCCTCGACATGCACCAGCGCGCCGAGCGCGCGCGCCAGAGCCGCCAGCTCGCGGCAATAGCCCGCGGTGCGGTCGCTGATGAAGACGAGACGCGCCGTTGCCATCTCCGGCGCCGTCGGCAAGCGCTGGACGAGGCGGCTTCCCGCGGCCCGCGCCAGCGCGGCCGAGGGCGCCTCGGCATAGACGGTGAGATCGACGGCGCCGGCCGCGTCGAGCAGGCCGAGCCGGCGCGCGGCGGCCGCGCCGTCGCCGATCAGGATCAGCTTGAGCCGGCCGAGATCGAGCACCAGCGGCAGCATCAGGACGCTTCCTGCAGCGCGAGCGGCGCGGCCTCGCCGCCTTCCGTCGCGACGCCGAGGCGGCGAAGCGCGGTGGCGACCGCGAGCCGATCGGCCGGCGCGATGTTGCCGAGAATGACCTGCTGCGGCAGCAGCAGCACGGTGGTGGCAAAGCTCTTGCAGACCAGCCGCAGCGCCGTGCGCCGTCGTGCGCCGCCATCGGCAATGCGTCCGCCCGGCACGGCGAGGCCGAGAGAGAGCCTGCCGTCGCCCTGCTCATGCCAGCCGAGATGGTTCTCGATGTGGAAGTGCGGCAGTGGCCGCGGCGCCGCGAGGCTTTTGCCGAGGCGCTCTTCGAGCTGCGCCTTGGCCCAGGCGTCGCCGCGCTCGGCGATGAGATGACCGAGCCGCGCCCGGTCGCGCTCGACCCGGTCGCCGTGCTCGCGAAACAGCGTCACCACCGCGGTGGCGGCGCCGAGCAGGTCCTGCGGCGCGATGAAGGCGATCGGCGTGGCCGCGCGGGTCCCGTCGCCCAGGCCGCCGAGAGCGAGGGTGTAGCCGAGAAGCCGCTCGTCCTCATGGAGCGCGACGAAGGCGAGATCGTTGGCCAGCACGTCGAGCGCATCGTCCTCCGGCACGGCAAAGCCGATCTCGAGCTTGTGCGGCAGATCGGCGGCGCCGTAAAGCGCGTCCTCTTCGGCCGCGCCCTCGCCATCGAGCCAGATCTCGTCATAGGCCTCGGAGCGCGGCAGCAGCTGCTCGGAGAGGCGCCGCGCATCCTCCTCGAGGCGGCGATGCACGCCGTCGCGCCGCGCTGCCGTCGCCGTCACCGCGCGCGCGACATGGCCGCCGGCGGCCAGCGTGGTCAGCCGCGCCAGATGGATCGCGCCGATCGCCGCCTTGAGGTCGCGTTTCAGGAGGCCGTGGAGTTCCACCTCCTGGCGCGGGGTGAGACGCACCGTGCCGTCGCCATAGCGATCGGCGAGATCGTCGAGCGCGAGGTATTGCGGCGCCGCGAGCCTGCCGGCGGGAACGCGCACGCGCAGAATGAAGTCGCCATCGGCGCCCCGGCGGATGCCGTGGAAGCCGAGCAGCGCCTCGCCGGCCGCGCCGAAGGCAGGAGAGGGATCGGCGAGCTCCGCCGCAAGCCGGCCGCGCAAGCCGTTACCGGTGCGCTGCGCTGAGTCGAGCCTGGAAGACGTGCCCGTCGCCGTCATCTCTCAATCCCATCTCTGAGCGGGGTCGGCGGGGCGCGGGGCACCTCGCTTTAGCCGCATTTCTTAAGCGCCCGCAAGCTGAGTTTCAAATCGGCGCTGTGGATGAATGTAGTTTGCACACTTATGTTTGTCAAATCGATATATATTACATAATTATAGTGTTATTAATGCGCTCGCGGCCACGCGGAAGGCTGGCCGGCCTTTGCCGCCGCCGCGCTATGGGCTATGACCCCCACACAACCGGTGATGAGGCGGGAGATGGCCTGGGATCCGACGCTCTACCTCAAATTCGGCGACGAGCGGCTGCGGCCGGGCTATGAGCTCCTGGCGCGCCTCGGCGATCTGCCGGCAGGGCCGCTTTACGAGCTTGGCTGCGGCACCGGCGCTCATGCCCGCGCCATCGCCCAGCGCTGGCCCGACCGCGCTCTCACCGCCATCGACCGCTCGGCGGAGATGCTGGCCAAGGCCGCCGCCGAGCCGACGCCGATCCGCTGGCTCGAGGCCGATATCGCGACCTGGTCGGCGCCAGAGACCGCGGCGCTGATCTTCTCCAACGCGACCCTGCAATGGCTCGGCGGCCATGCGCAGCTTTTTCCTCATCTGATGCGCCAACTCGTGCCCGGCGGCGTGCTGGCGGTGCAGATGCCGCGCAACTTCGACCAGCCATCGCATGTGCTGATGCGCGAGACGGCGGCGGCCGGCGCGTGGGCGGCCAAGCTGGCGCCGGTGGTGGGCGGCGCCACGGTGCTGCGCGAGGATCCGGTGGCGCCGCCGGACTGGTACTACGATCTGCTGGCGCCGCTCGCCACCGGCGGGCTCGACCTCTGGGAGACCGAGTATCTCCATGTGCTCGAGGGCGAGGATCCGGTGCTGCACTGGGTGAGCGGCACGGCGCTGAGGCCGGTCACCGACGCGCTTGCCGGCGCCGAGCGCGAGGCCTTCCTCAGCGCCTATGGCGCCAAGCTGCGGCGCGCCTATCCGCGCCGCGCCGACGGCAAGACCGTGCTGCCGTTCCGCCGGCTTTTCCTCGTCGCGCGCCGCTGAGAGCAGGGGACACGCCATGCGCCACTGGCTGCTGAAATCCGAGCCTTCCGCCTATTCCTGGGAGCACCTCGTCAAGGACGGGCGCACCGGGTGGAACGGCGTGCGCAACTACCAGGCGGCGAACAATCTCAAGGCGATGAAGGTCGGCGACCGCGCCTTCTTCTATCATTCGAACGAGGGCCTCGCCATCGTCGGCATCGTCGAGATCGTCAAGGAGGCCTATCCCGATCCCTCCGACAAGACCGGCCGCTTCGTCATGGTCGATGTGAAGCCGGTCGAGGCGGTGAAGACGCCGGTGACGCTGGCCGAGATCAAGGCGGAGACGAAGCTCGCCGACTTCGCGCTGGTGCGTCAGGGGCGGCTCTCGGTGGTGCCGGTCGCGGCCGAGGAATGGCGCCTGTTGTGCAAGATGGGCGGCGTCAAGCCGTGAGGCCGCGCCGCCTCTGCCGTGCCGAGGAGGTGCCGGACGGCGGCGCGCGCGGCTTCCGCTTCGGCTCCGGCACCGATCTCGAGGCGGTCTTCGTCGCGCGCAAGGCGGGCGCGCTCTTCGCCTATGACAATGCCTGCCCGCATCTCGGCACGCCGCTCAACTTCCTGCCCGACCGCTTCCTCGACCGCGACGGCACGCATCTTCTGTGCAGCACCCATGGCGCACGCTTTCGCATCGAGGACGGCTACTGCATCGACGGGCCCTGCGCCGGCAAAAGCCTGCGGCGCCTCAGCGTCGCGGTCGAAGCGGGCGAGATCATGCTGGTCGACTAGGAGACAGGCGATGCTGGAGCTGCGCCCCAACTGCGAATGCTGCGACAAGGACCTGCCGCCGGCGGCGGCGGATGCGATGATCTGCTCGTTCGAATGCACCTTCTGCCGCGGCTGCGCCGAGAGCGTGCTCGGCGGACGCTGCCCCAATTGCGGCGGCGGGTTGCTGCGCCGGCCGGTGCGGCCCCCGGAAAAGCTCGCGAAATTTCCGGCCTCGACCCAGCGCAAGCTCAAGCCTAGAGGCTGCGGTGCCGCGGCGTGAGCCGGGCGCCACCCGAGCAAGACGTAAACGAATCCTTAGCCGTCCCCGGCTAGTCTGACCGGCCCGTATATCGCCGGCGCCGGGCGCTCGAGCCTGCGGCGCCGCGCAAAGGAACACCCCATGGTCTCAAGGCCCCAGGCGCAAGTCGACGATCCCTTTGCCAATCTGCGCCAATCCTTTCGCGAGGAATCGGATGAGCGGCTCGCCGGCATGGACAGGCTGGTCGAGGAGGTCATCGAGGGGAAGAGGCCTTTCGCCGCCGCCGCCTCGCAGCTCCGGCGCGACACGCATACCCTCAAAGGCATGGGCGAGGCCTCGGGCTTTCCCTTGGTCTCGCTGGTGGCGCACCGGCTGGAGAACTATCTCGACGACATCGACCCCGCCCATGCCGCCGACGCGCTGCGCGACATCCGTGCGCATATCGACGCCATGGCGAAGTCGATGGAAGGCAGCGGCATCGACGACACCGCCATCGCCACCGTGCTGCGCTCGCTGCCGATCCCGCGCGCCTTCAATCCCGACGAGATCGAGCTGCGCAACGTCGAGGCGCTGCTGGTCACCTCCTCGCGGGTCGTCGGCCGGCTGGTGGCGCGCGACCTCGCCGCCTGCGGCATCCGCGCCATCCTGACGCAATCGGCGACCGAGGCCTTCACGCTCGCCATCCGCATGAAGCCCAACCTGATCATCACCTCGGCGACCATGGCGGAGCTGCCGGGCACCGACCTCGCGCGCGCGCTCACCGCGATGGCGACCACCAACAAGATCCCGGTGGCGATCCTGACCAGCTTCGCCGAGGACGATCTCTTGCGCCAAGGCCTGCCCGCCGGCATCCCGACCATCCGCACCGGCGCGCATCTCAGCGACGACCTCGCCGCGGTGATCACCGCCTACGGTATCGGCTGAGGCCCTATCGCTCCGTGCAGCGCCGGCTCGCTCGCCGGCCCGCCCGCGCCGGCGATCTCGCGCACCAGCTTGCTGAGAACGGCCGCACCGAAATCGCCGACGTCATGCGCCACCACGGAAAACGCGCCGGGGCCGCCGATGACATTGTCGCGGTAATAGGCGTCGAGCTCGGGATAGTCCCACAAGATCGCCAGGCCGTTGATCGTGAGCCCCGTCTGCAGCGCGTCTGCGCGCGCCGCGGCGAGGTCGCGGCCGTTGTTGTTGATGCCGTCGCCGGAGACGTCGATGACCTTGCGCGCCGCGTCGGCACCGGCGCTCGCGAACAGCGCCGTGGAATAGTCGAGCGCGCCGCTGATCGAGGTCCAATCGGCAAACGCGCGCGGTGCCTCGGCAAGCGCGCTGCCGAAGGCGGCGGCGGCGACGGGACCGTCGATCAGCGTCCAGCCGATGACCTGCTGCTGATGCTCGGCGCCCGACCATTCCACCAGCGTCACCACGATGGCGTGGTTCTGCCCGGCAGCGATGGCGGCCAGCACTTCGGGGCTGACAAAGGCCTTGGCGTAGCCGCGACGCTGCAGCTCGAAACGCTCGCCGCTGACGCTGCCGGAGACATCGACCGCCAGCACCAGGGCCAGATCGACGCTGCGCGCCGCCGCGGTGGCGCTCGCCGCCGCCATGACCGCGGCCAGCGCTGCAAGCGCCAGACACCACCGCCGCACCATCGCCGCCTCCGCCCGACCCCGAGGCTGCTAACGCCGACGGCGGCCGAGAAATTCAGACGACACGAAAGTTCCTAAACTGCCAGGGGTCGTCTCGGTCGAGATCCTCCGGGAACAGCCTGCCGCGATCTTGCAGCGGCGTCCAGTCGCTATATGCGCCGATCACGGTGCCGAGATAAGGCCGCATCAGCGCTAGGCAACGCTCGTAGTCCATCTCGTCGGGCTCGACGATGCCGCGGCGCGGGTTCTCGATCGCCCAGACGACGCCTGCCAGCACCGCCGCCGTCACCTGCAGGCTGGTGGCGTTGTTGTACGGCGCCAACCGGCGCGCCTCCGCGATGGAGAGCCGCGAGCCGTGCCAGTAGGCGCCCTTGGCATGGCCCATGAGCAGCACGCCGAGTTCGTCGATGCCGGTGCTGATCTCGTCGACGATGAGGCGCTTCGTCGGCTGGATCCGCCAGTTTTTGCCGGCAAGCTCATGCACCGAGAGCACCGCGGCGTCGCAAGGGTGATAGGCGTAATGCACGGTCGGGCGGTAGCGCACGGCATCGCCGTCGCGCAGCGTAAAATAATCGGCGATCGAGATCGCCTCGCTATGGGTGACGAGGAAGCCGTGGAACGGGCCTTCGAGCGGCGTCCAGGTCCGGACCCGCGTCGAGGCGCCGGGCCGCAGCAGATAGATCGCGCTGCCGCTGCCGAAGTCGTGGCGCCGTCCGTCTTCCGGGAAATGCCGCTCATGGCTGCCCCAGCCGAGCTCGGCCGGCTGCGAGCCTTCGCCGACGAAGCCGTCGATCGACCAGGTGTTGACGAACTCGCCCGGCCGCTTGGGGATCGGCGAGACCTGCGTGTCGCGTTCGGCGACGTGGATGACCTTGACGCCGAGCCGTTCGGCAAGCGCGCCCCAGGCCGCGCGGCTCGCCGGCACGGCGGCATCGACGCCGGCATCCCGGGCGACGGCGAGCAGCGCCTCCTTGACGAGATGCGAGACGAGGCCCGGATTGGCGCCGTGGGTCAGCACCGCGGTCGGCGCCTGCGCCCGATTGTCGCGCAGGGCCAGCGCGCTCTCGCGCAGCGCATAATTGGAGCGCCGCGAGGGCGAGAGCGAAGGGTCGGTATAGCCGCCCGGCCAAGGCTCGATGCAGGTGTCGAGGTAGAGCGCGCCCTTTTGCCGGCACAGCTCGACCAGCGCGATGCTCGACACCTCGACCGAGACGTTGAGCAGAAAGTCGCCCGCTCCCAGCAGCGGGTCGAGCACGCGCGCATAGTTCTCGCGCGTCAACGGCTCCAGCCGGAAGCGGATGCCGAGCGCCTTCGCCTCCTCATGGCCGCGCTCTTCGGCGGTGACGATGATGATTTGTGACGGAGCGATGTCGAGATGGCGCAGCAGCAGCGGCAGCACGCCCTGGCCGATGCTGCCGAAGCCGACGATGACCATGCGGCCGGAGAACGTGACGTGCTTCTGGTCGCGAGGCATGGCGGTCAATCCGAGGAGTGCAGGAGGGCGAAACGCGTAAGGGCGCAGCGCCGCCTTGTCAAGCGATAGATCGACGAGAGACCACGGCAAAATCTTTTCCGGCGGCGGGCGCGCCCGTGATAATGCTGGGTGCAGGCGATCGCGACGGGAGAGGCATGGCGACGACGGCAGTCAGCGCTGACAGGGCGGCGCTCGGGGCGCGTGCCCGCTCGGGGCGCCGCGCCGCATGAGCGGCGATCGCGTGTCTGCCGCCGGGCCCGTTGCCGCGCTGGTCTTCGATCTCGGCGGCGTCATCGTGCCGCATGACAACGATCTGCTCTACCGGCGGCTGGCGGCGCGTTGCCGGCCGGCGCAAGCGGCCGATGCGGTCGCCGCGCTGGTGCATGATCGCCGCTACGAGCGCGGCGAGCTGCCGATCGCGCATCTCCATGAGCGGCTGCAGCAGGCGGCCGGCTATGCTTTCGGCTGGGAGGCGTTCGTCGCCGACTGGTGCAGCCATTTCGACCTCGACACGGCGATGCTGGACTATGTCGAGCGGCTGGCCGGCGCGCAGCGGGTGCTGCTGTTCTCCAACACCAACCGCGAGCATTGGGACTATTTGGTGCGGCTGAGCGCCGGCCGGCTGGGCCGCTTCGAGGCCTATCTCAGCCACGAGATCGGCGCCGCCAAGCCCGAGATCGCCGCCTTCCGGCTGGTGGCGGCCCGCGCCGGCATCGATCCCGCCCGCTCGCTCTTTATCGATGACAAGCCGGAAAATGTCGAAGCCGCCCGGCGGGCCGGTTTCCGCGCCGAGGTCTTTGTCGGGCAGCGCGCGCTCGAGCGTATTCTGTCGGCGGCCGGCTGAGCGGTCAGCGGCGCAGGGCCATCGCATTTGCGTATATGAGGTTCACCACGGAGGCACGGAGGGCACGGAGAGGAAGTGTCAGGCGCGCAACGCGCGCCATTCTTCGCTTCTCCGTGCCCTCCGTGTCTCCGTGGTCAATCCTTCCCACCCAGCCGCTGGCGCCATATGCGATTGCCCTGGGCAGCGGCGCCTACTGCGCCGCCGCGCGTGAGCGGTCGAGGGCGGCGCGGACACGCTGGGCGAGGTCGATCGAGCGGTAGGGCTTGCGCAGCAGATCGGCACGGTTGGCGGGCCATTCCTTCTCCACCAGCCGGGTGGTGTAGCCCGAGGTGAAGAGGACGCGCAGCTCGGACCGACGCTCGAGGGCGGATTTGGCAAGGTCGGCGCCGTTGAGCGCGCCCGGCATCACCACGTCGGTGAACAACAGGTCGATGCCGTTCGTCGCCTCGATGAGCGCGAGCGCGGCGTCGCCGGTGGCCGCCTCCAGCACGCGATAGCCCAGCTCGCGCAGCACCGAGACGGCAAAATCGCGCACGCCATGGTCGTCCTCGACCACCAGCACCGTCTCGCTGCCGCGGTATTGCCGCGCCCGCATCGGCGCCATGCCGGCGGCGCCGGCGACGCCTTCGGCGCGCGGCAGATAGAGCCGCACCGTCGTGCCCTCGCCGACGCGGCTCTCGATGCGCACATGGCCGGCGGACTGGGTGATGAAGCCATAGACCTGGGCGAGGCCGAGGCCGGTGCCCTTGCCGACCTCCTTGGTGGTGAAGAACGGCTCGAACACGTGCGCGAGCACCTCTTCCGACATGCCCTGCCCGGTATCGGTCACGGCGAGCGTCGCATAGGCGCCGGGCGTGAGATCGCCTTGCCCGATGGTGACGACGGTGTTGCCGGTCTCGATGGTGATCTGGCCGGGATGGCGGATGGCGTCGCGCGCGTTGAGGATCAGGTTGAGCAGCGCCGTCTCGATCTGGTTGGGATCGGCCAGCGCCGGCCACAGCTCGGCCGAGAGCTGCTTGCGGATATCGATATGCTCGCCCACGGTGCGATGCAGCAGGTCGTCCATGCCGATGACGATCTGGTTGAAGTCGATCGGTTGCGGCCGCAGCTGCTGCCGGCGCGAGAAGGTGAGGAGCTGCTGCGTCAGCTTCTCGGCGCGGCTTGCCGCTAGCGCCGCCGAGTTGACCAGGCGCAGCAGCCGCGGCCGGTCGGCGAGCTTGGTCTCCAGCAGCTCGAGATTGCCGGCGATGACCGTGAGCATGTTGTTGAAGTCATGGGCGATGCCGCCGGTGAGCTGGCCCACCGCCTCCATCTTCTGCGACTGGCGCAGCGCGTCCTCGATGCGCCGGCGCTCGGTGGTCTCGCGCAGGAAGCCGATGCCGCCGATGACCTCGCGGCCGCGGCTGTAGAGCGGCGCGAAATAGGCCTCGAAGAAGCCCTCGCGGCCGGTGGCGGCGACGCTGTAGCGCTGATCGTCGAGCGAGGTCTCGCAGCCCTCGAGCGCGGCGCGCATCGCCGTCTCGCCGGCGGTGCCCACGGCCGAGGAGAGCGCCTCGAAGATGCGTTGCCCCAACACCTGCTCGGCGCTCATGCCGGTGATGCGCTCGATGCCGGGGTTCCACAGGGTGACGCGGAACTCGCGGTCGAATACCAGGATGCCCTCGGTGCTGCTGCGGATGAGGAACTCGGAGAACTCCTTTTCGCGCCGGAGCGCCTCCTCGGCGAGCTTGTTGGAGGTGACGTCGAGATGCATCACCACCGCACCGGCCGAGCGGCCGAGCGCCAGCGGCGCGGCGATCAGCCGATACCAGCGGCGGAACGCGCCCTGCTCGCAGGGATGGTCGATGCTGAATTGCTGCTGGCGGCCGGCGAGCACCGCGCCCAGCCCCTCGGCCACCGCCTTGCCGAGCTCGCCCCAGGAGGGCGCGGCGCAGAACTCGAAATAGCTGCCGCCCGCCGGCACCGGCGCGTCGACGCCGGTCGCCGCGGCGAACTCGTGCCAGCTGCGGCTCACCGACAGGATGCGGCCATCGCGGTCGAGCAGTGCCACATGCGCCGGCAGCGCGTCGAGGATCGCCGCCTGGCGCTCGGCGAGCTGGCGCAATTCGCGCTCGCGCTCCTTGAGCCGCTCCTCCGCCTGCTTGCGCTGCGTCGTGTCGCGCAGGATGCCGATCCAATGGGTGTACCAGCCATTGGCATCGGCCACCGGCGCCACGTCGATCTCGGCCCAGAACTCGCTGCCGTCCTTGCGCAGGTTGATCATCTCGACCCGCGTCGGCTCCCAGCGCGCGATCGCGGCGCGCAGGCGTTCGACCGCCACCGGGTCGGTGCTCGGCCCCTGCAGGAACCCCGTGCTGCGTCCCAGCACCTCTTCCGCCGGGTAAAGCGTCATGGCGGTGAAGGAGCGGTTGACATAGATGATGCGCGGATTCTCGGCCGCGCCCGACGCTGCCTCGGTGATCATCACCGCGTCATTGGCGTTCAGCACCACCGATTGCAGCAGCGCGATGCGCTCCTCGACGCGCTTGCGCGCCAGCAGGTCGCGCACCTTGCCGGACAGGCTGTGGATGGTCTCGGCCACCAGGCTCATGTCGCGCAGCGGCCGGCGGAAGATGAAGGTGAGGCCGAATTTCGCCCCGGCATTCTCGAACGGCACGCAGAGCAGGCTGACGAAGCCGTGCTCGATCGCGACGCGCACGCTGGGCTGGCGGCGCTGGTCGGCGGCGCGGAGATCGGCGATCGCAATGAGCCGCTGATGCAGCACGCAGGCGCCGGTGATCGAGTTGTCCTCGCGCACCGGAAATTGGCGGGCGAAGTCGAGATAGGCCTCGGCGTCGCTGCCGGGGGCGCTGTACTCGGCCTCGAGCTCGCAATGCGTCGCATGGACGGCAAGCCCGTAGGCGAACGCGCAGTCGGCGCCGACCTGCTCGCTGATGAGATGGAGACAGGCGCGGATCGCCGTCTTGAAATCGGCGGCGGCGAGCGCCGCCTCGGTGAGGTCGCCGAGCAGCCGAAGCCGCCCCTCGGCGAGGCTGCGCGAGGCGAGCTCGGCGCTGAGCTGGCGCCGCGCCGCGCGCAGCTCGAGCTCGCTCATGACGATGGCGGCCAGCCGCGCCAGGTCGCCGGCCGCCCCCTCCGGTATCTCCGGGCGCGGCGCGGGATCGACGACGCAGAGCGTGCCGATGCGGTGGCCGTCGCGGGTGATCAGCGGCGCGCCGGCATAAAAGCCGATCCGGCCGAGCCGCACGCCGGGATTGTCGGCAAAGCGCGCGTCGCGGCGGGCATCGGCGACGACCAGCACGCCGTCGCCGCGGATGGTGTGGTCGCAAAACGCCGCCTCGCGCGCCATCTCGCCGAAGTCGATGCCGATATGCGCTTTGAACCATTGCCGGTCGCGGTCGATGAAGCTCACCAGCGCCACCGGCGTGGCAAAGAGGCGCTGCGCCAACCGCGCCACGCGGTCGAATGCCTCCTCCGGTTCGGTGTCGAGAATGTCGAGCCGATCAAGCGCGGCGAGCCTGGCCTCCTCGCTCTCCGTCGCCACCACCGGCGTCATCGCTGCGCTCCCGACTCCCGTCACCTTGACCCCACCCCTGTCCGGGCCGAGAGCGGGCCGCGGGCGTGCCGCCGATGCGTGACACCAAGGCGCCCCCGGGCCTCACCATCGTGCTGCGCCGCACTCCGCGTCCTCGATCGGCGAAAATCTCGCGCGAGCTTAGGCACATCTCCGGCGACGGCGGAAGCCACACTTCGTGATAATAGCGGCGTGGCCCGCCCCAGGCGACGTGTGTATTTGTGGTGTAATAACACTTAAGGTTGTGTCGCGGGCGCTGCGTGCGCCGCCAAATCGAAAGTCTCTCGGGCAGGATTTGACAACTCTGGCATGCCAGATACTATCATCTGGTATATCAAGAGCAAGCTTCGAGCGAGGAGGCGGCGACGTGACGACACCGAGACTCGACGTGAAGCCGATCGACACGCAATCGAGCTTCCGCACCCAGGCCTACCACGCCCTGAAGCAGGCCATCACCTCGGTTAACATCTACGCGCAGCCACAGGAAATCCGCCTCGATGAGCGACAGCTGTCGCAGGATCTCGGCGTGTCGCGGACGCCGATCCGCGAGGCGATGACGCTCCTGGAACAGGAAGGTTTTGTCAAGACGTTGCCGCGGCGCGGCATTTTCGTCGTGCGCAAGACCAAGGTCGAGATCATCGAGATGATCCAGGTCTGGGCGGCGCTGGAAAGCCTCGCCGCGCGGCTCATAACCCTCCATGCCAGCGTCGAGGAGATCGCCTCGCTGCGCCATCTCTTCGACGAGTTTCAGGGCCGCCATTCGCCGGAAGGTCATCTCGACGATTACTCCGATGCCAACATCAAGTTCCACCAGTCGATCATCAAGCTCAGCGGCAATCAATGCATTGCCGACATGACCGAGAATCTGTTCATCCACGTCCGCGCCATCCGCCAGATGACGATCGGCCAGGACAACCGCGCCGGCCGCTCGATCGTCGACCACCTCAAGATCATCGAGGCGCTTGAGCGGCGCGACACCGAGCTCGCCGAGAAGCTGACGCGCCAGCACACGCTGGATCTCGCCGCGCATGTGGAGAAGCACTGCAATTTTCTCGCCTGAACGATCGAACGAAGCGGAGGGAGAACCGCCCTGATGACGCAAGCCACGACGCTTAAAGAGCAGGCGAGGGCCACGGCGGACGAGACGCAGGAGCTGACCGATGGCTTCCACCTCGTCATCGACGCGCTCAAGCTCAACGGCCTGACCACGATCTACGGCGTACCCGGCATCCCGATCACGGATTTCGGCCGCATGGCGCAGGCCGCGGGCATCCGCGTGCTCTCGTGCCGCCACGAGCAGAATGCCGGCTATGCGGCCGCCATCGCGGGCTTCCTGACCAAGAAGCCCGGCGTCTGCCTCACGGTGTCCGCGCCCGGCTTCCTCAATGGTCTGACGGCCCTTGCCCACGCCACGACCAACTGTTTCCCGATGATCCTGATCTCGGGCTCGTCCGAGCGCGAGATCGTCGACCTGCAGCAGGGCGACTATGAGGAGATGGACCAGCTCGCCATGGCTAAGCCGCTGTGCAAGGCCGCGTTCCGCGTGCTGCATGCCGCCGACATCGGCATCGGCCTTGCGCGCGCGATCCGCGCCGCTGTTTCGGGGCGGCCAGGCGGCGTCTATCTCGACCTGCCGGCCAAGCTGTTCAGCCAGGTCATGGATGCGGACGCCGGCAAGAAGTCGCTGGTCAAAGTCATCGACGCGGCATCGGCCCAGATCCCGGCGTCGCCCGCCATCAAGCGCGCGCTGGATGTCCTCAAATCCGCCAAGCGGCCGCTGATCATCCTCGGCAAGGGGGCGGCCTATGCACAGGCCGACGACGCGATCAAGACGCTGGTCGAGAAGAGCGGCATTCCTTTCCTGCCGATGAGCATGGCCAAGGGCCTGTTGCCTGATACCCATCCGCAGTGCGCTGGCGCCGCGCGCTCCACGGTATTGAAGGATTCCGACGTCGTGATGCTGATCGGCGCCCGCCTCAACTGGCTCTTGTCGCACGGCAAGGGCAAGACCTGGGGCGAGGCCTCGAAGAAGTTCATTCAGATCGACATCGAGCCCAAGGAAATGGACAGCAACGTCGAAATCGCCGCCCCGGTGGTCGGCGATATCGTCTCCTGCGTCGCCGCCCTGATCGAGGGCATGGGCGGCAACTGGCCGGCGGCGCCGGCCGAGTGGACCAACGCCGTCAAGACGAAGCGCGAAGAAAACGTCGCCAAGATGGCGCCTCGCCTGATGAACAACAACTCGCCGATGGACTATCACGGCGCGTTGGGCGTCTTACGCACCATCATCAAGGAGCGGCCCGATGCGATCCTCGTCAACGAAGGCGCCAACACGCTCGACCTCGCGCGCGGCGTCATCGACATGTACAAGCCGCGCAAGCGCCTGGACGTCGGTACCTGGGGCGTGATGGGCGTCGGCATGGGCCAGGCCATCGCCGCGGCCGTCGAAACCGGCAAGCCCGTGCTCGCGGTCGAAGGCGACAGCGCCTTCGGCTTCTGCGGCATGGAGGTGGAGACGATTTGCCGGTACAATCTGCCCGTCTGCGTCGTGGTCTTCAACAATGGCGGCATCTACCGCGGAACCGACGTCAATCCGGGCGGCGGATCGGATCCTGCGACCACTGTCTTCGTCAAAGGCGCGCGCTATGACAAGATAATGGAGGCGTTCGGTGGCGTCGGCGTGCAAGCCGAAACACCCGACGAGCTGAAGCGGGCCGTCGACGCGGCCATGGACTCGGGCAAACCAACCCTCATCAACGCGGTGATCGACCCGGCTGCGGGCAGCGAGAGCGGCCGTATCGGCAACCTCAACCCTCAAAGCGTGCTGCGCAAGAAATAGAACGTCTTCCGCCATGCGGCGCAGCACGAGGTGGTGGCCGCCGGCAAGGCATCACGGGAACATAACGACGGAATTTCGGAGAGGAACATGGGTAAGGCACTGGACGGCGTGCGCATTCTCGACTTCACCCATGTCCAGTCCGGGCCCACCTGCACGCAGCTGCTGGCCTGGTTCGGCGCCGACGTGATCAAGGTGGAGCGTCCTGGCGAGGGCGACATCACGCGCGGACAGCTGCGCGACATCCCCGATGTCGACAGCCTCTATTTCACCATGCTCAACCACAACAAGCGCTCGATCACCCTCGACGCCAAGAACCCCAAGGGCAAGCAGGTGCTCGAGGCGCTGGTCAAGCATTGCGACGTGCTGGTGGAGAATTTCGCGCCCGGCGTGCTCGACCGCATGGGCTTCACCTGGGAGCGTATCCAGCAGCTCAACCCGCGCATGATCGTCGCCTCGGTCAAGGGCTTCGGCCCCGGGCCCTATGAGGATTACAAGGTCTACGAGAACGTCGCGCAATGCGCCGGCGGCTCGGCCTCCACCACCGGCTTCGACGACGGGCCGCCGCTGGTCACCGGCGCGCAGGTCGGCGACAGCGGCACCGGCCTCCATCTCGCGCTCGGCATCGTCACCGCCCTCTTCCACCGCACCACCACCGGCAAGGGGCAGCGCGTGCTCTGCGCCATGCAGGACGGCGTGCTCAATCTCTGCCGCGTCAAGCTGCGCGACCAGCAGCGCCTCGAGCGCACCGGCAAGCTCACGGAATATCCGCAATACCCGCATGGCAGCTTCGGCGAGGCGGTGCCGCGCTCCGGCAATGCCTCGGGTGGCGGCCAGCCCGGCTGGATCCTGAAGTGCAAGGGCTGGGAGACCGATCCCAACGCCTACATCTACTTCATCACCCAGGCGCCGGTGTGGGAGGCGATCTGCAAGGTGATTGGCAAGGAGGAGTGGATCACCCACCCCGACTACGCCAAGCCCGCCCAGCGGCTGCCGCGCCTCAAGGAGATCTTCGACACGGTCGAGCGCTGGACCATGACCAAGACCAAGTTCGAGGCCATGGAGATCCTCAACAATTACGACATTCCCTGCGGTCCGATCCTGTCGATGAAGGAGCTCGCCCACGAGCCCTCGCTGCGCCAGACCGGCACCGTCGTCGAGGTCGACCACCCCAAGCGCGGCAAGTACCTCACCGTCGGCAACCCGATCAAGCTGTCGGCGAGCCCGAGCGAGGTCAAGCGCTCGCCGCTGCTGGGCGAGCACACCGAGGAGATTCTCGCGGAGCTCGGCTTCACCGGGGATCAGATCGCGGCGATGCGCGCCGAGAAGGCGGTCTAGCAGACAATCCAGAAGGCAAAGGATGACAGGCGTCGGCGCGCCGCCGCGTGCGGCGACGTGGGAGCCAAAGATTTCCGGGAGGCATTTCCATGGCACATGACAAGGCTTCGGTGCGCAAGATTCTCGACAAGGTCAAGGCCGAGGGGCGCGCCGTGCTCACCGCGCCCGAGGGCAAGCTGGTCTGCGATGCCTACGGCATCACCGTGCCGAAAGAGGGGGTCGTGGGCTCCGCCGGCGAGGCGGCGAGGCTCGGCCAGGCCATGGGCTTCCCGGTGGTGATGAAGATCGTCTCGCCCGACATCCTGCACAAGACCGAGGCGGGCGGCGTCATCGTCGGCGTCGGGAGCCCGGCCGAGGCCGAGAAGGCCTACGACACGATCATCGCCAACACCCGGAAGTACAAGGCGGCGGCCAAGATCGACGGCGTCCAGGTGCAGCAGATGCTGCAGGGCGGCCAGGAAGTCATCGTCGGCGCGGTCAGCGATCCCAGCTTCGGCAAGCTCGTCGCCTTCGGCCTTGGCGGCGTGCTGGTCGAGGTGCTGAAGGACATCACCTTCCGCCTCGCCCCCGCCAGCCAGGAGGACGCGCTCTCCATGCTCGACGGCATCAAGGCCGCCGAGATCCTCAAAGGCGTGCGCGGCGCCGAGCCGGTAAGCCGCGAGGCGCTGGCGGCGCTGATCCGCAACGTCTCCGAGCTGGTCAGCGATTTCCCGGAGATCGCCGAGCTCGATCTCAACCCGGTCTTCGCCAGCAAGAGCGGCGCCACCGCCGCCGATGTGCGCATCGTCATGGACTGGAACCCGCCGCCGCAGCGCTACCGTCCGGGCCAGGCCGAGATCGTCCGGCAGATGAGCCGCATCATGCGCCCGGACTCCGTGGCGGTGATCGGCGCCTCGGCCGAGGACGGCAAGATCGGCAATTCCGTGATGAAGAACCTGATCAATGGCGGCTATGACGGCAAGATCTACCCGATCCACCCCAAATCCCTGGAGATCATGGGGCGCAAGGCCTACAGGTCGGTCAACGACGTGCCCGGCGCGATCGACGTCGCGGTCTTCGCCATCCCCGCCAAATTCGTGGCGCAGGCGCTGGTCGAGTGCGGCGAGAAGGAGATCCCGGGCGCGGTGCTGATCCCCTCGGGCTTCGCCGAGACCGGCAATGTCGAGGGCCAGAAGGAGATCCAGGAGATCGGCCGCAAATACGGCATCCGGCTGATGGGCCCGAACATCTACGGCTATTACTACACGCCGAAGAATCTCTGCGCCACCTTCTGCACGCCCTACGACTACAAGGGCCATGCGGCGCTGTCGTCGCAATCGGGCGGCATCGGCATGGCGATCATCGGCTTCTCGCGCTCGGCCAAGATGGGCGTCTCGGCGATCGTCGGCCTCGGCAACAAATCCGATCTCGACGAGGACGATCTCCTCACCTTCTTCGAGCAGGACGACAATACCCACGTCATCGCCATGCATTGCGAGGATCTGAAGGACGGCCGCTCCTTCGCCGAGGTGGCCAAGCGCGTCTCGAAGAAGAAGCCGGTGATCATGCTCAAGGCGGGACGCACCGCGCTCGGCGCGCGCGCGGCGAGCTCGCATACCGGCGCGCTTGCCGGCGACGACAAGATCTATGACGACGTGCTGCGCCAATCCGGCGTCATCCGCGCGCCGGGCCTGCGCGACATGCTCGACTATGCCCGCGCGCTGCAGAAGCTGCCGACGCCCAAGGGCGAGAACGTCATCATCATCACCGGCGCCGGCGGCTCGGGCGTGCTGCTGTCGGATGCCTGCGTCGACAACGGGCTCGCGCTGATGAGGATGCCGGCCGATCTCGATCAGGCGTTCCGCAAGTTCATCCCGCCCTTCGGCGCCGCCGGCAACCCCGTCGACATCACCGGCGGCGAGCCGCCCACCACCTACAAGAACACCATCAAGCTCGGGCTCGAGGACGAGCGCGTCCATGCGCTGATCCTGGGCTATTGGCACACCATCATCACCCCGCCGATGGTGTTCGCCCGGCTGGTGGTCGAGGTGGTCGAGGAGATGAAGGCCAAGGGCATCCAGAAGCCGATCGTCGCCTCGCTGGCCGGCGACGTGCAGGTCGAGGAGGCGGCCGAGCACCTTTACGACCACGGCATCCCGGCCTATGCCTATTCCACCGAGATCCCGGTGGCCGTGCTCGGCGCCAAGTACAAATGGGCGCGTGGCGCAGGGCTCGTGCGGTAGCGGCAGGGGACGGGTGGAGAGTATGCTCGCCACCGACATCCGGAGGTCGAAGCGCATACCATGAATATTCATGAATACCAGGCCAAGAGCCTGCTGCAGAAATTCGGCGTCGCCGTGCCCAAGGGCGGCGTCGCCTACACGCCGCAGGAGGCGGAGACGGTGGCGCGCGGCCTGCCCGGCTCGGTCTATGTCGTGAAGTCGCAGATCCATGCCGGCGGCCGCGGCGCCGGGCGCTTCAAGGACAAGCCGCAGGGCAAGGGCGGCGTCCGCGTCGTCAAGTCACCCGAGGAGGTGGCAAAGAACGCCGCGGAGATGCTGGGCCACGTGCTCGTCACCAAGCAGACCGGGTCTAGGGGCCGCGAGGTCAAGCGCGTCTATATCGAGGAGGGCTGCGACATCAAGCGCGAGCTCTATCTCGGCATGCTGGTCGACCGCAAGAGCGCGCGCGTCACGGTGATGGCCTCGACCGAAGGCGGCATGGAGATCGAGGAGGTGGCGGCGAGCCATCCCGAGAAGATCGTCAAGGTGGCGATCGATCCCGCCACCGGCATGCAGGGCTTCCATGCCAGGAAGCTCGCCTTCGCGCTGGCGCTCGAGGGCAAGCAGGTGGCGGCGGCGACCCGGTTCGTGCTCGGCATGTACAAGGCGTTCATGAGCCTCGACGCCTCGGTGGTGGAGATCAACCCGCTGGTGGTCACGGGGACCGGCGGGGTGCTGGCGCTCGATGCCAAGATGAATTTCGACGACAACGCGCTCTTCCGCCACAAGGAGGTCGAGGAGATGCGCGACGAGGCCGAGGAGGACCCGACCGAGCTCGAGGCCGCCAAGCACTCGCTCAACTATGTGAAGCTCGAGGGCAATATCGGCTGCATGGTCAACGGCGCCGGCCTCGCCATGGCGACCATGGACATCATCAAGCTCTATGGCGGCGATCCCGCGAATTTCCTCGATGTCGGAGGTGGCGCCACCAAGGAGCGCGTCACCACCGCCTTCAAGCTCATCCTCTCCGACCCCAATGTCGAGGGCATCCTGGTCAACATCTTCGGCGGCATCATGCGCTGCGACGTCATCGCCGAGGGCATCGTCGCCGCGGCGCGCGAGGTGGCGCTGCACGTGCCGCTGGTGGTGCGGCTCGAAGGCACCAATGTACGGTTGGGCAAGAAGATCCTCGGCGAGTCCGGCCTCCCGATCCTGTCGGCGGACAATCTCGCGGATGCCGCCGAGAAGGTCGTCAAAGCGGTGAAGGAGGCGGCCTGATGTCGGTGCTCGTCGATTTCGAGACCAAGGTCATCTGCCAGGGCTTCACCGGCGCCCAAGGCACGTTCCACTCCGAGCAGGCGATCGCCTACGGCACCAAGATGGTGGGCGGCGTCACGCCGGGTAAAGGCGGCACGACGCATCTCGACCTTCCCGTCTTCGACACGGTGGAGGAGGCGGTGCGCAAGACCGGCGCCACCGCCTCGGTGATCTACGTGCCGCCGCCCTTTGCCGCCGACGCCATCCTCGAGGCGATCGATGCCGGCCTGCCGCTCGTCGTCTGCATCACCGAGGGCATCCCGGTGCTCGACATGGTGGCGGTGAAGCGCGCGCTCACGGGATCGCGCAGCCGGCTCATCGGTCCCAACTGCCCCGGCGTCATCACCCCCGAGCAATGCAAGATCGGCATCATGCCCGGCCATATCCATGCCAAGGGCCATGTCGGCATCGTCTCGCGCTCGGGCACGCTGACCTATGAGGCGGTGGCGCAGACCACGGCGGCCGGGCTCGGCCAGTCGACCTGCATCGGCATCGGCGGCGATCCCGTCAACGGCACCAATTTTATCGACTGCCTGGAACTGTTCCTGGGCGATGCCGACACCACATCGATCATCATGATCGGCGAGATCGGCGGCTCGGCCGAGGAAGAGGCGGCGGAGTTCCTGAAGCGGAGCAAGGTGAAGAAGCCGGTGGTGGGCTTCATTGCCGGCTCGACCGCGCCGCCCGGCCGCCGCATGGGCCATGCCGGTGCCATCATCTCCGGCGGCACCGGCTCGGCCCAGGACAAGATGGCGGCGATGCGCGCCGCCGGCATCACCGTCGCCGACAGCCCCGCGGCGCTCGGCAGCACGATGCTGCAAGTGTTGAAGGGATGATGCGCCGGCGCTGCATGTCCGTCGGTGCGTCCTTCGAGACGCGCCCTGCGGGCGCTCCTCAGGATGAGGCGAGACGGAATCGGGCCTCATCGGTCGATGCCGTTCTCCATCTTCCTCATCCTGAGGAGCGATGCGAAGCATCGGACAACCCGGCCGACCGCTTGCGGTC
>JBKQTR010000048.1:0-6591 GCA_052143095.1 Allostellaceae bacterium | reverse complement strand
CTTCTCATCCAGGTGCTTGAGTTTGGAAAACGACACATCTAGTGGGATTTTCTTGGCACCGAAGGTCAATTCACCGAGCGCCTGTGCTAAGGCTATCTGACCGATTGGGCGAAAGAGCGCATGACCTAGACCGCCGGGCTGCTCGTTTGCGCAGCGCCGAAAGTAGGCCGGAGTGTGGCCTTCCTTTTCCAGTACTTGGAAGCTTGGCAGGGCTGCTAAGTGATCCAGAAGGGTGTCGAATTCCTTCAGGCCCTCTTGGATCTCGATCTCGTTTGGACGCATTGGCAGGACGCCTTTTCCTGAAGATGGCTTCCAACGTTCAAACCCTGATCCCAGCGCCATCGACCGCCCCAAGCGCCAGAGGACGACATGTTCATCCAGACCGAGCCGACCCCCAACCCGGCCACCCTCAAATTCCTGCCCGGGCGGGTGGTGATGGAGCAGGGCACCGCCAATTTCACCGATCGCGACGCCGCCCAGCGCTCGCCGCTGGCGCAGCGGCTTTTCGCCTTGCCGGGGGTGACCGGCATCTTCCTCGGCGCCGATTTCATCACCGTCAGCAAGGATGACGAGGCCGATTGGTACCAGCTCAAATCCGCGGTGCTCGGCGCCATCATGGAGCATTTCACCGCCGGCCAGCCGGTGATCCTGGAGGCCGACACGGAAGCGGGCGAGGCGGAGGAGGAAGGCGACGAGGTCGTGCAGCAGATCAAGGAGCTGCTCGAGACGCGCGTGCGCCCGGCGGTGGCGCAGGATGGCGGCGACATCATCTTCCACCGCTACGAGGACGGCATCGTCTATCTGCACATGCAGGGCTCGTGCTCAGGCTGCCCGAGCTCGACCGCGACGCTCAAGGCCGGCATCGAGAACATGCTGCGCCATTACGTGCCGGAAGTGGTCGAGGTGCGCGCGATCTGAGCGGACGTTGGAGCATGTTTCTCCGCTGCATGGGCGCCCGTGCGTCCTTCGAGACGCCCGCTTCGCGGGGCCAACCCGTTCGATCGCTCTTCGCTCGAACCCACCGGGGCCGACCGCGAAGCGGTCGGCCGGGGTGGCCAGGACGAGGAAAGTTGTTGATGGCACGGAGAAAATCGCCTCACCCTGAGGAGCGCCCGCAGGGCGCGTCTCGAAGGGCGCACTGAGTCGATCCAGCGGAAAACTTGCTCTAATCTTTCCCGGCCGGCTTCGTCACCGCTGCGACGATCGCCGCCACTTCGGGCGCGCCGCCCTCGCCGGCCAAGCCCTCGACGATGCCCGCATGATCCGCCGCCGGGCGGTTCTGGCTCATCTTCCATTTGCCCTCGAGCTTGGCGATGGTGAGCTCGAAGCCGACAATCGCCTTCAGCATTCCCGCGATGAAATCCGCCGGCGCATCGGTCACTTTCCACGGCTCGGCGCGGCGCTGCTCATGGCTGTCGGTGAGCCGCGTGACGATGCCGCGGAGCCGCTCGGCATCGTCGAAGAAGCGCAGCCGGCCGGTGGCATGGATCGCGACATAGTTCCAGGTCGGCACCACCTTGCCCGTCTCACGCTTGGTCGCATACCAGCCGGGCGAGACATAGGCGTGGGGCCCGGTGAAGACCGCGAGCGCGTCCACCTCGGGCTTCAGGCTCTGCCATTGCGGATTGGCCCGGGCGATGTGGCCGGTGAGCGTGCCGAAGGGCGCGGGCTCGGCATCGACCAGCATCGGCACGTGGCTCGCGAAAAGCCCGTCCTCGCCCAGGGTGACAAGCGTGCCGAGCGCGATCTGCCGGATCGCCTGATGCAGCATGTCAACGCGGTCTTCGCGGAAATCCGCGGGGAGGTACACCCTCGCTCTCCCTTGTCGGCCGCCGTCACTATAGGATTGCGCCGGGCCGGCGGCTACATCATCGGCGCCGGCGCGTCCGCGTCACCCAGGACCGGGTATTGCCGGGAATTGAAGAGCTGGTAATGCCACCACTCGTTACCATAGAAATCCCACCCCGCCGCGCTCATCAACCCGAGCAGCAAGAAGCGATTGCGCTGCGCCGCGAGCGGGATCTCGGTATTGGCGTGGTGCGAGAGCGGCGTGAAGGCGTCGAACGGGGTGCCCATCTCGAGCGCCGCGCCGGCGGCATCGATCAGGTTGAGATCGATGGCGACGCCGCGCGAATGCGGCGAGCCGCGCCGAGGATCGGCGAGGAATTCGGGGTCGGGGCAGGCATTCCACAGCAGCCATTGCGCCTCGGACGGGCGGAAAGCATCGAACAGCTTGAGCCGCAGCCCCAAGGGCCGCGCCAAGGCGACGGCGCGGCGGAGCGCCGCCTCGGCCTCGGGATGGAGATAGCACCGGGCCTGGCGGTAGACCGGCTTCCCCGTCAGGTTCTGCGGCGTGGCATAGGCGAGCGCGATGACGACGTCGTGGCTTTCGGGCGTGATCTCGACGAGGGGCATGGGGCGCCGGAGGGGATGAGAACGGGGCTTTCTCCTAACATGCGCCGGGGCGGGCGGCGAGCGTGGTGAGCGTGCTCGCCTTCGATACCGCCGGCGCCGCCTGCTCGGCGGCGGTGCTGCGCGCCGGAGCGCTGCGGGCGCGGCGCTTTGCCGCCATGGCGCGCGGCCAGGCCGAGGCGCTGATGCCGATGATCGCCGCGGTGCTCGACGAGGCGGAGATGCCGGTCGAGACGCTCGACCTCATCGCCGTCACCGTCGGCCCCGGCGCCTTCACCGGCTTGCGCATCGGCCTTGCCGCGGCGCGCGGCCTGGCGCTCGCCAGCGGCGTCCCGGTGCTCGGCATCACCAGCTTTGCCGCGGTCGCGGCGCAAACGGCGCCGGCGGGCGCGGCCGGGCGGGTGCTGGTGGTGGCGCTCGACAGCAAGCGGCGGGAGTTCTACCTGCAGGCGTTCAGCGGCCAAGCGCCGCTCGGCGAGGGCGCGCTGGTGGCGCCCGAGGATGCCCTGGCCTGGCTGCCGGCGGCACCGCTGCTGCTGGCGGGCGACGCCGCCCCGGCGCTGGCGCAGCTCATCGCCGGCCGGCGCGAGGTGGCGCTGGCCGACGGCTCGGGCCTGGCCGACGCCGCCGATGTGGCACGGCTCGCCGCCGCGCGCTGGCAGCCGGGGCTGTGGCCGCCGCCGCCGCGGCCGCTCTATCTGCGCGCTCCCGACACCACGACGCCGCGCCGGCGGGCGGCAGGCCCGTGAGCCGGCGGTTGCGGCCGGTCGAGGCCGCCGATCTGCCGGGCTTGGCGGCGCTTCACGCCCGCTGCTTTCCCGAGGAACGCTGGGACGAGAAGGCGCTTGGCGAGCTCCTGACGATGGCCGGGGCGAGCGGGCACCTCCTCGAGGACACCGAGGACACCGCAGAGCGCCGGCTGCAGGGCTTCATTCTCGACCTCATCCTGGCCGCCGATGCCGAGATCCTAACCTTGGCGGTGGCGCCGGACCGCCGCCGCGAGGGCATCGCCCGCGCGCTGCTCGTCGACCTTTTCGAGCGCGGCCGGCGCGCCGGCGCGCGCGGCATCGGCCTCGAAGTGGCGGCCGACAACCCGGCGGCGCGGCGGCTCTATGAGAGCTGCGGCTTCGCTCAGAGCGGGCAGCGGCGCGGCTATTACCGCCGCGGCGCCGCGACAGTCGACGCCGTGCTTTTGCGCCGCGCGCTGCTCCCCTGAGACGATGGCAACTTGACGTTTCCCGTGTTTCACTGCGGGTCGACTTGCGCTCCCCCTTAGGGGCAAGTCAGCGGGCAGTGCTGTCCCGCGGATTTAGCACCCGGTCTTCATTACATCCCTTAACGAAAAAAAATAATGTTGTCGACGTTGATGCTCATTGCTTCCCGCCAGCAAAGCTCATATATCGATGACAGTGACTGCCAGAGGAATTGTGCGCAATGACTGACACGGCCAACTCAAACGACCTGCTCGCGCTGACGACCGAAATCGTCGCGGCCCATGTGTCAAACAATACTGTGGCGGTCAGTGACTTGCCGCAGCTGATTAATCAGGTTTATCAATCGCTGGCCGGCATCGGCAAGGCGCCGGTCTCCGCCGCGGAGCGGCCGCAGCCGGCCGTGAGCGTCAAGCGCTCGGTCCATCCCGACTACATCATCTGCCTCGAGGATGGCAAGAAGCTGAAGATGCTCAAGCGCCACCTCAAGACCGCCTACAACATGACCCCCGACGACTATCGCGAGCGCTGGAACCTGCCGCCCGACTATCCCATGGTGGCACCCAACTACGCCCGCCAGCGCAGCAAGCTCGCCAAGGAGATCGGACTCGGTACCCGCGGACGGCGTAGCACCGCCGCCTGATCTCGCGTCTAGCGTGTGGGAGCGGCGTATAGGCTCGCCCTCGTCTTTGGGGTATACTGTTTCGGTAGCGCAATGGCGCAATTGACAGGTGGGGATGCCCTCCCGGCTTGAACAACTTTGCATCGACAAGGGGCTGAAGATGACGGAGCAGCGCCGGGTGATTGCGCGCGTTCTCTCAGATTCCGCCGACCATCCCGATGTCGAGGCCGTGCATCGGCGCGCCACCGAGATCGATGCCAAGATCAGCATCGCCACGGTCTATCGCACCGTGCGTCTCTTCGAGGAGGCCAACATCCTGGCGCGTCACGATTTCGGCGACGGTCGCGCGCGCTACGAGGAGGCGAGCTCGGCGCATCACGACCATCTCATCGACGTGCAGACCGGCCGGGTCATCGAGTTCCGCAACGAGGAGATCGAGAAGCTGCAGCGCCAGGAGGCGGAGCGCCTCGGCTACAAGCTGGTCGGCCATCGCCTCGAGCTGTTCGCCGTTCCGCTCGCCGGCAAGACCGAACGCAAATGACCGCGAGCGCCGCGTGATCGAGCCGCAACGCCAGGCGATCGCGCCGGCGGGACCGGCGTCGGTCGTCGATGTCCGCTCGGGCACGCTGCAGGTGCGGCTGGCCGAGACGGTGGGCGAGATCGACGCGGCGCAGGCGCTGCGCTATCGCGTCTTCTACGAGGAGATGGGGGCGATCCCCTCGGCGGAGATGGCACGCCGCGGGCGCGATTTCGACGATTTCGACGGCATCTGCGACCACCTCCTGGTGGTCGATCATGCGCGCGGCGGCGGCCCGCAGGCGGTGGTGGGGACCTATCGCCTGATCCGGCGACCGGCGGCGGAGCGCCATGGCCGGTTCTATTCCGCCGCCGAATACGACATCGCCAAGATGACGGCCTATCCCGGCGAGATCCTCGAGCTCGGCCGCTCCTGCGTCGACCCCTCGGCGCGCGGGCGGCCGACCGTGCAGCTGCTCTGGCGCGGCCTCGCCGCCTATGTCTTCCATCACGACATCGCGCTGATGTTCGGCTGCGCCAGCCTGCCGGGTACCGATGCCGATGCGCTCGCCGTGCCGCTCTCCTATCTCTACCACCACCACCTCGCGCCGCCGGCGCTGCGGCCGCGGGCGCTGGCGCAGCACTATGTCGATATGCGCCGGCTCGACGCCGCGTCGCTCAACCCCGCGCGCGCGCTCGGCGACCTGCCGCCGCTGATCAAGGGCTATCTGCGCGTCGGCGGCTTCGTCGGCGACGGCGCGGTGGTCGACCGCCAGTTCAACACCACCGATGTCTGCGTCGTGGTGAAGACCGATCTGGTCACCGATAAGTATTATCGGCACTACGAGCGCCAGGCGCGGGACGGCGGCGCGAGCGCATGAGCGCGACGCTCCTCCGGCTCGTCCGGGTCTTCCTCTATATCGCCCTCACCCTGCCGCTGATGCCGCTGCAAGCGCTGTTGGTGCTGACGCGCAGCCCGCTGCGCCGCCGCCTGCCGCGCCACTATCACGGCTGGGTGCTGCGGCTGATGGGCTTCGGCGTCAGCGTGACCGGCGAGCCGTCGCGCCGCCGCCCGACACTCTTCGTCGCCAATCACGTGTCGTTCATCGACATCGAGATCCTGGGATCGCTGATCGAGGGCTGCTTCATCGCCAAGGCCGATGTCGCGCGCTGGCCGTTGTTCGGCTGGCTCGCCAAGCTGCAGCGCACGGTGTTCGTCGACCGCCGCGTCAGCAGCACCCACCACCAGCGCAACGCCATCCGCGAGCGGCTCGACGAGAACGAGAACCTCATCCTCTTCCCCGAAGGCACCACCGGCGATGGCAACCGCGCCTTGCCCTTCAAGAGCGCGCTCTTCGCCGTCGCCGACTATGCCGGGCCGCACGGGCCGCTGCCGGTGCAGCCGGTCTCGATCGCCTATACGCGGCTTGACGGCATCCCGCTCGGACGGTTCTATCGCCCCTTCTTCGCCTGGTACGGCGATATGCTCTTCCTCCCGCATCTCTGGACCATGCTCGGGCTTGGCCGGGTGGGCGTCGAGGTGAACTTTCATCCGGCGGTGACGCTGCCGCAATTCGGCTCGCGCAAGGCGCTGGCGGAGCATTGCTACCGGGTGGTGGCGGCGGGGATGGCGGGTGCCATCGCCGGACGCCAGCAGGACTGGCCGACACCGCGGCCGCAAGCCGCGGCGCCGGCGGCGGCCGCGCAGTGAGCGGAGCAGGATAGGCGCGTGGCGAAAAAGCTCTATATCAAGACCTATGGCTGTCAGATGAACGTCTACGATTCCGCCCGCATGGCAGACGTGCTGGCGCCGCTGGGCTATGCGCCGGC
>JBKQTR010000047.1:0-16655 GCA_052143095.1 Allostellaceae bacterium | reverse complement strand
GTCCGCGGCGGGCGGCAGCGGTTGCTCTTGCAACCGCGAGAGCCCGCACCCCTGCGGGCTAGCGGAGCCTTGGCGGCCGAGGGGTGCACGCCTATCATGACTCCCGAGCCGTTCTTCGGCGACCGCTACGTCAGGGGCGCACGTTGATTTTTTGTCGCCGGTGTACACCGGTGACGTAGGGCCAGCGACGATGCTAGTCCGCACGGCGCGGGCTCTCGCGGTTGCAAGAGCAACCGCTGCCGCCCGCCGCGGACAAGCTCCCTGCGGGCGCGTGCCTAGCGCCCGCCAGCGACGACGCTACGCGTCGCGCTGGAGCCAATCCTCGATGAGGCGGCGCGCGATCGAGTCGCGGCGCGGCAGGCGGAAGCTGTCATCGTCCTGGTGCGACAGCAGGAAGGACCGCTCGAACCAGCGCGCATCCTGCAGCTCGCTGTGATCGACGCGGATCTCGGTCGAGCGGGCGCGGGCGTGGAAGCCCAGCATGATCGAGGCGGGAAACGGCCAAGGCTGCGAGGAGTGGTAGCGCACCTGGTCGACGAGGATGGCCGCCTCCTCGTGGACTTCGCGCGCCACCGCCTCCTCGAGGCTCTCGCCGGGCTCGACGAAGCCGGCCAAGGTCGAATGCATCCCGACCGGCCAGATGCGCTGGCGGCCGAGCAGGCAGCGGTCGCCGTCATGCACCAGCATGATCACCGCGGGGTCGGTGCGCGGGAAATGCTGGGCGTTGCAGGACGGATTGGTGCAGCGCCGGACATGGCCGCCATCCTCGGCCACCGTGGCGCTGCCGCAGATGCCGCAGAAGCGGTGTCGGCTGTGCCAATAGGCGATGCCGCGGGCATAGGCGAGCAGCGAGCCCTCCTGGCGCGCGAGCAGCGGGCCGACCCGCCTGAGATCGGTGAACTCGACCGGCGCGCGCGGGCGTAACACCTCGAGCGGCGTCTCGATGTCGGAGAGGTCAAAGGCGAAATAGGCGCGGTCTTCGATCAGGCCGAGCAACACCCACTCGCCGGTGCCGGCGATCTCGTGGCGGGCGAGGAAAGCCGCCTGCGGCTCGCCGCCAACGCGGCTCAGCACCAGGTTCTGGCTGCGCCAGACCGGCACGAAGCGGCTGGCGGGATCGTTGAGCCGCGCGTCGACCCAGGCCGGGTCCTTGCGGCGCCAGCCGGCGCGGTCGAGCCCGGCGGCGGCGTAGAAATTGGCTTCCGTCATGTCGGGGTGACACTGGCATAGCCAGGCCGCCCCGGGCAAGCGATGGACGGGCTTGCGATCGTCGCGTGGAGGTTGAATGATCGAGCGAGAGGGAGCGTTACCGACATGCTGGTGTCATGGTCCGAGCTTGCGAGCGGCCGCGCGGATGCGATGGACGGCGCCGCGGTCGAGCTCATCGGCTGGATGGCGCCCCCCGACATCGCCGACCGGCACGCCTATTTCCTGCTGGCGCCGGAGCCGATCTGCTGCCTCGGCTGCCTGCCGCGCGATCCGCTCCGCTGCGTCGAGGTGTTTGCGCGCCGGCCGATCCCCGCCTCCGGCCGGCCGGTGCGGCTCGCCGGCCGGCTTCGCTGCCTGACCGACGATCCCGCGGGCTGGCGCTATCAACTGCGTGAGGCCGAGCCGGTCGACCCGGTGGAGGGCGCGCTGACCGCGGCGGTGACGCGCCGCGGCCTCTTCGCCGCCGGCGCCTCGCTCGCGCTGGCCGCCTGCGGCGAGGGCGGGCCGGCGCCCGTCGCCGATCCCGGCCGCGGCGCCGCGGCGCGCCAGCTCATCGACAGCGGCGTCACCATCGATATCCACAGCCATGCCGGCCGGATCAACCGCGCCCACGCGCCGCTCGAAAGCGTCGCCGGACCGATGCGCGAGGGCGGGATGGCGGTCATCTGCCTCGCCATCGTCGCCGACAGTCCCACCATCCACACCCTGCCGGACCGGCGCATCGCCGCCTTTCGCGACCCGGCGCCGGGCGAGCTCTATCGCTGGAGCGGCACGGCCTTCGCGCGCGTCCAGCAACTGGTGGCGGAGGAGCGGCTCGCCGTCGTCACCGATGCGGCCTCGTTGCAGGCGGCGCGGACCGGTGGGCCGGCGGTGGTGATGGCGGCGGAAGGCGCCGATTTCCTCGAGCGGTCGCTGGCGCGGCTCGACGAGGCCTATGCGACCTACCAGCTGCGCCATCTCCAGCTCACCCATTACCGCGTCAACGATCTCGGCGACATCCAGACCGAGGAGCCGGTGCATGGCGGGCTCACCGATTTCGGCGCCGAGGTGATCCGCGCCTGCAACCGCCTCGGCATCGTCGTCGATGTCGCGCATGGCACCTACGACCTCGTCAAGCGCGCCGCCGCGACGACGACGAAGCCGCTGGTGCTGTCGCACACCTCGCTGTCGCCCAGCCCGGGACGGCGCAGCCGCCTGATCTCGGGCGATCACGCGCGCCTCATCGCCGAGACCGGCGGGGTGATCGGCATCTGGCCGCCGACCTCGGTGTTCGCCGACAAGCCGGCGCTCGCCGCCGGCATGGCGCGGATGGTCGATGTCGTCGGCATCGACCATGTCGGACTCGGCAGCGACATGCTCGGCCTCACCTCGCCCTCGGTCTTCGCCGGCTATGACGAGCTGCCGGCGCTCGCCGAGGCGCTGCTGGCCCCAGGGCTTCGGCCCGGCCGAGGCGAACAAGCTGCTGGGCGGCAATTATGCCCGCGTTTTCGCCGCCACGACGGGCGGGACGGGCTGATCGCCGCGGCGGCGATCGGGCTTGCCCCGCCTGCCTCCGGACCTGATATAATGGCTTTGGGAGGCTGGCGGCGGACAGGTCCCTCGCCAACCCGGTCAGGTCCGGAAGGAAGCAGCCGTAACGAGTTTTGGCCTGGGTCGTTGTCCAGCTTCCCACCGCTTCCATCGCCAGCGCAGAGCGTGCCGATTCCTCCGATCCCCATGACGCGCCATGAGTGAGCCCGGGACCCACTACCGCGTGCTCGCGCGCAAATACCGGCCTGCCACCTTTGCCGAGCTGATCGGCCAGGAGGCGATGGTGCGGACGCTGACCAACGCCATCGCCACCGGCCGCATCGCGCACGCCTTCATCCTCACCGGCGTGCGCGGCGTCGGCAAGACCACCACCGCGCGCATCCTGGCGCGCGCGCTGAACTGCGTCGGCGCCGACGGCAAGGGCGGCCCCACCATCACCCCCTGCGGCGTGTGCGAGCCCTGCCGTGCCATCGCCGAGGACCGGCATATCGACGTCATGGAGATGGACGCCGCCTCGCGCACCGGCGTCGACGACATCCGCGAGCTGACCGACGGCGTGCGCTACAAGCCGGTCTCGGCGCGCTACAAGATCTACATCATCGACGAAGTGCACATGCTGTCGAAGAGCGCCTTCAACGCGCTGTTGAAGACGCTCGAGGAGCCGCCCGCCGACGTCATCTTCATCTTCGCCACCACCGAGATCCACAAGGTGCCGGTCACGGTGCTGTCGCGCTGCCAGCGCTTCTCGCTGCGCCGCGTGCCGGTCGAGCTGCTGATCGAGCTTTACCGTGGCATCGCCGCGGCGGAAGGCGTCGCCGCCGAGCCGGCGGCGGTCGCGCTGATCGCCCGCGCCGCCGACGGCTCGGTGCGCGACGGGTTGTCGCTGCTCGATCAGGCGATCGCGCTCGGCGGTGACGGCATCGCCGAAGCCGCGGTGCGCGACATGCTGGGGATCGCCGATCGCGGGCTGGTGCTCGACCTGCTCGAGACCGTGCTGCGCGGCGACGCCGGCGACGCGCTGAAGCGCATGGGGGCGCTCTATGAGGGCGGCGCCGATCCGCTGATGGTGCTGCAGGATTTGCTCGAGCTCGCGCATTTCCTGACCCGGCTCAAGCTCGTGCCCGCGGCCGGCGAGGACGACCCCGCGCTCGAAGGCGAGCGGCAGCGCGGCCTGGCGCTGGCGCAGCATCTCACCTTGCCGGTATTGGCGCGCGCCTGGCAGATGCTGCTCAAAGGCATCGGCGAGGCGCAGAGCGCGCCGTCGCCGCTGCAGGCGGCGGAGATGGTGCTGGTGCGGCTCGCCTATGTCGCGGAGCTGCCGGCGCCGGCCGATCTCGTGCGCCGGCTCGAGCGCGGCGGCGAGCCCGGCGGCGCCGCGACGGCACCGCGCGCGCCTGCGGTGAGCGCGCCGGTTGGCGGCTCGCGCCTGGCACTCTCCGCCGATGGCGGCGCCAGCGCCGCGCCGCGCCTGGCGCTTGCCGCCGAGCCTGAAGCGGCGCCGGCACTACCGCAGCCGCAAAGCTTCACCGAGGTGGTGCAGCTCTTCGACCAGCATCGCGAGGGGGTGCTGCGCGCGCATCTCTTCGCCCATGTCCATCTCGTGCATTTCGAGCCCGGCCGGATCGAGTTCCGCCCGGCGCCCGGCGCGCCGCGCGACCTGCCGAACCGGCTGGGCCAGCTGTTGACGGAATGGACGGGCACGCGCTGGATCGTCGCGGTCTCGGGCGAGGAGGGCCAGCCGAGCTTGCGCGAGGAGTCGGAGGCGCGCGATGCCTCGCTCAAGAACGAGGCGGCGCAGCATCCGCTGGTGCGCAAGGTGCTCGACGCGTTTCCCGGCGCGCGCATCGACGCGGTGCGCGAGCTCGCCCCGGCCGAGCCCGCCGACGGCGTCGATGATCCCGGCGAAGGAGAGGATTTGCGATGAAGAATATCGGCCAGATGATGAAGCAGGCGCAGGAGATGCAGGCCAAGATGGCCGAAATGCAGGCGCGCCTCGATCAGGTGGAGATGAGCGGCGCCGCGGGCGGCGGGCTGGTGACGGTGACGCTCAACGGCAAGGGCGAGGTGCGCAAGCTCAAGATCGACAAGTCGCTGGTCGATCCCAACGAGGTCGAGGTGCTGGAGGATCTCGTGCTCGCCGCCTTCAACGACGCCAAGCAGCGTGTCGAGAGCCATGTCGCCGAGGAGATGGCGAAGCTCACCGGCGGCCTCAAGCTGCCGCCGGGGATGAAGCTGCCGTTTTGAGCCGTCAGCTGTCAGCTATCAGCTATCAGCTATCAGCCAGCGGTCGGGCGGCGCGATCGGGGCTGCTGGCGGCGCTCGATGCTTGCCGCGGGTTGCGGCCGGCTGACGGCTGAAAGCTGACAGCTGATGGCTCACTTGGACCACCTCATCCAGCTCCTCGCCAAGCTGCCCGGGCTCGGGCCGCGCTCGGCGCGCCGCGCGGCGCTCTTCCTGTTGAAGCGGCGCGAGAGCCTGATGCAGCCGCTGGCGGCGGCGATGGCGGAGACGGCGCAGCACATCCGCGCCTGCTCGATCTGCGGCAATCTCGACACCGCAGACCCCTGCGCGCTGTGCCGCGACGCCAGGCGCGACGCCGGGCTGGTCTGCGTCGTCGAGGACGTCGCCGATCTCTGGGCGATCGAGCGCACCGGCGCCTATGCCGGGCGCTATCACGTGCTGGGCGGCACGCTCTCGGCGCTGGAAGGCGTCGGCCCCGAGGAGCTGCACATTGACGAGCTCGCCCGGCGCTGCAGCGAGGGCGGCGTGCGCGAGGTCATTCTCGCCATGAACGCCACCGTCGAGGGCCAGACCACGGCGCATTACATGATGGAGCGGCTGGCCGAGACCGACGTACAGGTCTCGCGGCTTGCCCATGGCGTGCCGGTGGGCGGCGAGCTCGATTATCTCGACGAAGGCACGCTCGCGGCCGCGCTCGCGGCGCGCCACGTGCTGAAGCGGCCGGCTAGCTGACCAGCCGCGGCAGCGGCGGTGGCCCGGTCTCGGCCGGCTCGGCCTCGGCTTCGAGCAGCAACTCGCTCTCCTGCGTGTGGATGCTGTAGGCCGGCAGATTGGACGGCAGCGGCTTGTTGGGCTGCACGCCGAGCTTCGCCAGGTTGCGCGCGCGCGGCAGCAGGCGCTGGTTCACCGAGGCGGTGAGCCGGCCGAAGCTCTCGGCGGCGGATTTGAGGCCGCGCCCGAGCGTCGCGGCATGGCCCAGCATCACCGCCATGCCGTCGAGCAGCGAGCGCGTGGTGTCGACGATCTTCTGCTGGTTCTCGACCTGGCGCAGCAGGTTGATCTCGACCGAGGCGAGCGAGATGGCGCAATGCAGCCCCGCCGGCCCTGCCGGGATGATGTCCTTGGCGCGCGCCTTGCGCATGAAATCGGGATCGGCGCGGTTGAGCTTCTCCAGCGCCGCCTCGTTGGCGAGGTACATGACCGAAAGCACGCGCGTCATCTCGCCCTCGCGGCCGGACTGGCGCCAGGCGGCGAGGATGGCGCTGCGGTAATCCTTCTCGGCGAGCGCGCGCAGATGCTGGTTCATGCTGCGGGCGAGGTTGCGATAGGCCTCCGCCTCGGCGTCGCCGCCTTCGGCGCGGGCGATGTCGACGAGGAATTTCGACGCTTTGCAGTCAATCACCAGCGCGCTGTTGCCCGGCAGGAACACCACCGCATCGGGCCGCAGGCGGCGCCCGTCCTCGTCCTCGGTGGTGTATTGCAGCAGGAAGTCGCGCTCCTGCTCGAGGCCGAAGGAGGCCAGCGTGTTGGCAAGGCCGATCTCGGCCGCCTGGCCGGCGCCGCCCGGGCTCGACAGCGCCCGCCACAGCGTGTCCACCACCGCGCCCTTCTCCTGCACCTGGCCGTGCAGCTGCTGCACCGCCTTGGCGATCTCGTCCATCTGCTTGACCAGCTGCTCGCTCGCCCGGCGCACGCGCTCCTCGCCGTCGAGCTTCGCCTCGGCGCTCTCGCGCTTGTGGTCGTCGATCAGCTTCGAGGAGAGCTGCTGCGCGGTTGCCAGCACCGCGGCTTGCGCCGCCTGCAGGCTCTCCGCCCTGAGCCGCTCGAAATCGGCGACGCGCCGCTCGCCGTCCAGCAGCTGCTGGCGCAGCGTCGCGAGCTCGCGCTCGGCGGCGAGCCGGGCCGAGACCGAGCGCCCCAGCAGCACCGCCAGCACCGCGGCGGCCAGCAGCGGCAGCAAGGCCAGGGCAATCACCATACCATCCATCGTGCGTCCCTCTGAGGCAGGCTACTATAGTACCAGGACGAAACCGGAACGGAAGCCTTTCCGGCGGGGTTGACGGGCGCCGCGGGATTGCATACGTAGAGCGGGTTTCCCAGGGAATCCGCGACGACTCCAGAGATGGCCCAACTGCCGATCATTACCGCGCCCGATCCGCGCCTGAAGCTCACCGCCAAGCCGGTCAAGGCGGTCGATGCCGAGATCCGGCGCCTCATGGACGACATGCTCGAGACCATGTACGTGGCGCCGGGGATCGGCCTCGCCGCGCCACAGGTGGGGGTGCAGCGCCGCGTGCTGGTGGTCGATGTCGCGCGCGAAGGCGAGGCGCCGCAGCCGCACAAGATCGCCAATCCCGAGATCCTGTGGCGCTCGGAGGAGCTCGCGACCTACAACGAGGGCTGCCTGTCGCTGCCCGAGCACTATGCCGACGTCTCGCGCCCGGCCCGGATCAAGCTGCGCTATCTCGATTACGAGAACGAGATCCGCGAGGTCGAGATGGAGGGGCTGCTGGCCACCTGCGTGCAGCACGAGATGGATCATCTCGACGGCGTGCTGTTCGTCGACCACATCTCCTCGCTGAAGCGCAACATCATCCTGCGCAAGCTCGCCAAGCTGAAGCGCCAGAAGACGACGGAGACGGTGGGCGCCTAGCGCCTGCTTGCGCGCGACGCGATTTCTGCGACGATCATGCCGCTTTCCCGCCCGTCCTTCGAGACGCGCCCTGACGGGCGCTCCTCAGGACGAGGTTCTTTCTCGGTCCTCGTCCTGAGGAGCGGCGCATAGCGCCGCGTCTCGAAGGACGAGTGAGGCAGCGTCACGACAGGTCATGACCAAGCTGCGTCTCGCCTTCATGGGCACGCCGGATTTCGCGGTGCCGAGCCTCGCGGCGCTGCGCGCCGCCGGGCACGACGTTGCCGCGGTCTATTGCCAGCCGCCGCGGCCGGCCGGGCGCGGCCACCGCCCCGCCGCCTCGCCGGTGCAGCAGGCGGCGCAAGCAGCGGGCATACCCGTGCGCACGCCGACGCGGCTCGACGCAGCGGCCGCGGCCGAGTTCGGGGCACTCGGGCTCGACGCCGCGGTGGTCGCCGCCTACGGGCTCATCCTGCCGCCGGCGGTGCTGGCGGCGCCGCGATTGGGCTGCCTCAACATCCACGCCTCGCTGTTGCCGCGCTGGCGCGGCGCGGCGCCGATCCAGCGCGCCATCCTCGCCGGCGACAGCGAGACCGGCATCACCATCATGCAGATGGAGGCCGGGCTCGATACCGGGCCGATTCTGCTGCAGGAGACGCTGCCGATCGGCGCCGATATGACGGCTGAGCGGCTGCACGACGCGCTCGCCGAGCTCGGCGCGCGGCTCATCCTGCAGGCGCTGGAGGGCGTGGTGCAGGGCAGGCTCGCGCCCCGGCAGCAGCCGGAAGCGGGCGTCACTTACGCCAAGAAGCTCCGGCGCGAGGAGGGCGCGCTCGACTGGCGGCGCGACGCGGTGGCACTCGAGCGCGCAGTGCGCGCCTTCGATCCCTGGCCCGGCGCCTGGTTCGAGCTCGCCGGCGAGCGCATCAAGGTGCTGCAGGCGGGGCTCGCGGAAGCGGTGCCGGGTGCTGCGCCGGGCACGGTGCTCGACGCCGGGCTCGCCGTCGCCTGCGGCACGGGGGCGCTGCGCCTGCTGCGCCTCCAGCGCGCCGGCCGCGCGCCGCAGGCGGCCGAGGCGTTCCTGCGCGGCCATCCCATCGCCGCCGGCACCGTGCTGCCATGCCCCGCTACAAGCTGACGCTCGAATATGACGGCACCGGCCTCGTCGGCTGGCAGCGCCAGGCCAAGGGGGTCTCGGTGCAGCAGGTGCTGGAGGAGGCGGTCGAGCGCTTCTGCGGCAAGCGCGTCAGCGTCCATGGCGCCGGGCGCACCGATGCCGGCGTCCATGCGCTGGGGCAGGCGGCGCATCTCGACCTGCCGCGCGAGGCGTCGCCCGAGGTGATCCGCAACGCGCTCAACCATCACGTGAAGCCGGCGGCTGTCGCCGTGCTCGCGGTCGAGCGCGTCGCCGAGAGCTTCGATGCGCGGCGCTCGGCTAAAGGCCGGGTCTATCTCTACCGCATCCTCAACCGCCGCCCGCCGCCGGCGCTGGAGCGCGGCCGCGTCTGGCATGTGGGCCCGCGTCTCGATGCCGAAGCGATGCAGGAGGCGGCGCGGCTGCTGCTGGGCAAGCACGACTTCACCAGCTTCCGCGATTCGCTGTGCCAGGCGAAATCGCCGGTGAAGACGCTCGATGCGCTGTCGGTGACGCGCGCTGGCGACGAGATCCGCGTCGAGGCGCGCGCGCGCTCCTTCCTGCATCACCAGGTGCGCAACATCGTCGGCACGCTCAAGCTGGTGGGCGCCGGCAAATGGCGCACCGGCGACGTGCAGCGTGCGCTCGAGGCGCGCGACCGCCGCGCCGCCGGCCCGACCGCGCCACCCGACGGGCTCTATCTCGTCGAGGTGGTTTACCCGCCGAGCAAGTTTCCGCTGGATTGACTCGGTGCGTCCTTCGACTGCTCGCTCCGCTCGCGCTCAGGATGAGGTGATTTTCTTTGTGCCCTTAAAAGCTTTCCTCATCCTGAGCTGGCGCGCGTCGCGCGCCTGTCGAAGGACGCACCGGCGGCCATGCAGCGGAAACACACGCTAATCAATGCAACTGCGTCGCCACCCGGAACAGCTCGGCGCCGGCGATGACGAGAAACGCGTTCCACAGGCTCGCGGTAAAGCCGGCGGCGATGCCCGCCAGCAGTGCTACGCCGTCGCCTTCGAGCTGGCCCAGCGCGATGACGATGATGCTGAGCGCCACCGGCGTGTTGCCGAACGGCACCGGCAGCGCGAGCACGACGCTCAAGCCGATCAGCGCGATGCCGACCAGCCGCTCGCCGGGGCCGGCGGTCAGCGGCGAGGGGCGCGGCTGGAGCCAGCGCTCGAGCCGCCGCAGCCAGGGCTCGGTGCGGTCGACCAGCCGGCGGAAGCGACGCTGCTCCATGGAGAGCCGCCGCAGCCGGCGCGGCAGCCGCGGCGCGTGCAGCCCGAGAGCGAGCTGCAGCCCGAGCGCGGCGATGCCGAGGGCGAAAGGCACGGAGAAGCCGGGGATCATCGGCCCCGGTACGGCGTTGGGCAGCGCCAGCGCGAAGATGAGCAGGCCGAAGCCCTGATCGCCCAGCGCCGCCAGGAGATCGTCGATCGAGAAGCGCGGCGCGCCGCGGCGGTCGGCGAGCCGACGCAGCGCCGCGGCGGTGCCGCCGTGCTCGCTCGCTGGCTTGGGGCTGATCAATAGAGGCTCTGGGTCACCTGTGCCACCGCCTCGCTCAGCACGAGATCGATGAGCACGACGGTGGTCGCGGCGACGCCGCCGGCCTCGAGCGCGGTGCGCGCGATGAACCACTCATAGGCGAGCCGCGCCAGCAGGGTGACGAAATAGAGGGTCAGCCCCGCCGCCAGCGGCAGCGCGGCAAACGCGATGAGGCCGCCCAGCGCCAGCACCGTCTGCAGCACCTGCGACCAGTTGTAGGCGGTGATGAAGCCGAGGCTCTGCTCGTCGCGCTCGAGCCAGTGGCAGAAGGGCAGGATGATCAGCGGGAACGTCGCCCAGCTCACGACATAGCCGATGCTTTCCACCAGCAGGATGCGGAAGCCGCCCGATGCCGCCCATTGCGCCGGCGGCACCAGCAGCGCCACCAGCAGGACGAAGCCGGGATAGGCGATCGCCGCCGCCCAGAACGAGCGCCAGACGCCGCCGACATCGCGCGCGAACCAGGCCATTGCCGCGCTGTCGAGCCGGGCGAAGCGCCAGGCGCCATACATGCCGTACGAGACCTCGCGCCAGCTCGGGACCATGCTCATGCCGCCGGGAAATAGAGGTCGAGCAGCACGCGGTAGATATCGGTCAGCCCCGCCATGTCGGCGATCGGCACGCGCTCGTCGACCTTGTGCATGGTGAGGCCGACCAGGCCGAACTCGGCGATCTCGCAGTAATGGTGGATGAACCGCGCATCCGAGGTGCCGCCGGTGGTGCTGAGCTCGGGCTTGCGGCCGGTGACGCGCTCGATCGCCGTGGCGACGAGCGCGCTGAACGCGCCGGGCGGCGTCAGGAAGGACTCGCCGCTGACCTGGAAGTCGAGCGTGTAGCGCCCGCCGACCGCGTCGAGCTTCTGCTTCAGCCAATCCTTGAGGCTGGCGCTCGACCAGCGATCGTTGAAGCGGATGTTGAAGGTGGCGCGCGCGAGCCCGGGAATGACGTTGGCGGCGGTGTTGCCGATGTCGATAGTCGAGACCTGCAGCGTCGAGGGCTGGAAATGCGCCGTGCCCTCGTCGAGCGGCGCCGTGGTCAGCGCCTGCATCATGGCGACCAGGCGGTGCGCGGCGTTGTCGGCGAGATGCGGGTAGGCGGTATGCCCCTGCACGCCTTCGACGGTGAGATGCCCGTTCATGCTGCCGCGCCGGCCGATCTTGACCATGTCGCCCAGCACCCGGGCGTTGGTGGGCTCGCCGACGACGCAGGCATCGAGGCGCTCGCCGCGCGCTTCCAGCCACTGCAGCAGCTTCTTCGTGCCGTTGATCGACACGCCCTCTTCGTCGCCGGTGATGAGCAGGCTGATCGAGCCGTCGAAGCCCGGCCCGCGCTCGGCGAGGAAGCGCGCGCACGCTGCGGCGAAGCAGGCGATGGCGCCCTTCATGTCGGCGGCGCCGCGGCCGTGCAGCGTGTCGCCGTCGATCCGGCCGGCAAAGGGCGCCACGCTCCAGGCCGCGAGATTGCCCGGCGGCACCACGTCGGTATGGCCGGCGAAGCAGAAATTGCGCCCTGCGGTGCCGATGCGCGCATAGAGGTTGAGCACGGGCTCGGTGCCGGGCTCGGTGAATTCCTCGAGATGGCAGGCGAAGCCCAGCCGCTCCAGCACGCCCGCGAGATAGGGCAGCGCGCCCTCGTCCCTAGGCGTGACGCTGGGGCGGCGGATCAGCTCGGCGGCGAGCTCCACCGGGTCGAGCGGCTGGTTGCGGCGCAGCGCGGTCATCAATCGCGCAGCAGCTCGTTGATCGACGTCTTGGCGCGGGTGCGCTCGTCGACCTGCTTGATGATGACGGCGCAGGCGAGGCTCGGCGACGGCGCGCCGTCGGCGAAGGGCCGGCCGGGCAGGCTCCCCGGCACGACGACGGAATAGGCGGGGACACGGCCCTGATGGATCTCGCCGGTGGCGCGGTCGATGATCTTGGTGGTGGCGCTGATGAAGACGCCCATGGCGAGCACCGCGCCGGTCTCGACGATGACGCCCTCGACCACCTCGCTGCGCGCGCCGATGAAGCAATTGTCCTCGACGATGACCGGCTCCGCCTGCACCGGCTCGAGCACGCCGCCGATGCCGACACCGCCGGAGAGATGGCAGTTCTTGCCGATCTGCGCGCAAGAGCCGACCGTCGCCCAGGTATCGATCATGGTGCCGCGGTCGACGAAGGCGCCGACATTGACGAAGGACGGCATCAGCACTACCCCCGGCGCGATATAGGCTGAGCGGCGCACGACCGAGCCGGGCACGGCGCGGAAGCCCGCCTCGCGGAAGCGCTCGGCGCTCCAGCCGGCGAATTTGGCGGGGACCTTGTCCCACCAGCTCGCGGCGCCGCGCACGGGGTCGACCGGGCCGCCGGCGATCGCTGCCATGTCGTTGAGGCGGAAGGAGAGCAGCACCGCCTTCTTGAGCCACTGATGCACTTGCCAGCGCCCGTCGACCTTCTCCGCGACGCGCAGCCTGCCGCTATCGAGCCCGTCCAGCGCCGCCGCCACCGCGTCGCGCACCGCACCTCTGGTTGCGGGGGTAACCGTGCTCTGCGCCTCCCAGGCGGCATCGATGGTTCGGGCGAGGTCTCTGTCGGTCATGCGGATGGGGTCGCGGTCATTGGTCATGAAGCGGCGCGAACGATGGGGCAGAGGCCGGAAGCTGTCAACCGGACTCCAACCCCGCGACCGCCGCGGCGAGCCAGGGCGCGAGCTCCTCGACGACATGGTGGATATCGCCGGGCTCGGCGCCCTCGCGCGCCCAATCCTTGGCGGTCTTGACCCAGACGGTGGTCATGCCGAGTGCCGCCGCCGGCCTCAGATTGCGCGCCATGTCCTCGACCATCAGCGCCGTCGCCGGCGCGAAGGCATGGCGCGCGACGAGCCGGGCATAGCCGCTGGGATCGGGCTTCGGCAGGTAGTCGCAGGCGATGATGTCGTGGATGGCGAGGAACTGCCCGGTGAGGCCGATGCGGGCGATGACGCGCTCGGCGTAATCCGCCGTGCCGTTGGTGAAGACGAGCTTGCGCCCGGGCAGTGCCGCGATGGCGGCGACCAGCGCCGGGTCGGGCGGCACCGGCGTCAGGTCGATCTCGTGGACATAGTCGAGAAAGCGCTTGGGCTCGATGCCGTGCTCGAGCATGAGGCCGCGCAAGGTCGTGCCGTGGTCGAGGAAGAAGCGCCGGCGCAGCGCATGAGCGTCGTCGATCGTCAGCGTCAGGCCGAGCTCGTGGACGATGAAATCCGCCATCCGCGCCTCCGCCTCGGCGAAGAGGTTGCAGCGCGCGGGGTAGAGCGTGTTGTCGAGATCGAAGATCCAGGTCTCGATCTCGCAGAGGGGCCGGCCGCGGGGGGGTCGATCGGCGGGGCGGGTCACGGTATCGTCAGGCTTTCGCCGGGTCAGGCGACGACGAGATAGAGGCAGAATGCCGAGGCGAGCAACGTCAACGCCGCGGCGAGCCAAAGCTCGGCGCGGGCGCTGCTGCCGGAGTAAAGCTCCGGCGCCTCGATCCGGCGCTCGGTGCGCAGGAAGCGCCAAACGGCGATGATGATGAGGGCGATGCCGACCAGCATCAGCGCCAGCCCGTCATAGCGCCCGAACGGGCCGGCCAGCCGCGCGACCCGCTGGGCGATCTCCGGTGCGGCGGTGGCGGCGACGGCGACCAGGAACAGGTTGAACTTCTCCATGACGAAGCCGAAGGCGATGACCGCGATGCCGGTGCGGATCCAGGCGAGGAAGGTCCGCTCATTGGCGGAATGATCGGAGAAGCTGCGGATCATGGGCATCCCATCCCGGGTTGCGCGGGCTATGGCTGCGGCGGGCCCTTCAACTCGACCATGTTGCCGTCGGGGTCGGTGAGGTAGAGCGAGGGGCCGAAGCCTTCGGCACCGTAACGCTGCACCACCTCGCCGGCGGCCACGCCATGGGCGGCGAGCTGGGCGCTGAGCGCCGCCGCGTCGAAGGGCGCGATGCGCAGGCAGAAATGATCGACATTGCGACCCTCACGCCCCGGCGCGGCGCCGCCGGCGCGACCCAGCGGCCCGTCCAAGCTGACGAGATCGATCAGCGCCGAGCCGGCGCGCAGCTGCAGCAGGCCGAATTGCTCCTGCCACTTCTCGAAGGTGCAGCCAAGCACGTCGCAGTAGAACGCGCGGGCGCGCTCGAGGTCGCTGACGCGCAGCACGACATGGTCGAGCGCGAGAAGGTGGAACGCGGCCATGCCCCCAGCATAGCGCGCGCCCCGTCCGTTGTCAGGGCACGCGCCCCGACGGTCGGACCCTCCTTCAATCTCCCGCGGCCGCGTCGCGCGAGGCGACCAGCACCGGCTTGGGCAGCGCCGGCCGCGACATCGCCCAATAGCCCACCCCCATGATCCCCGCGCCGGCGACGATGTTGCCCAGCGTCACCCACAGCAGGTTGTAGAGCATGCCGCCGATCGAAACCGTGTCGGGATGCTCGCCCAGCAGCGCGATGGCGAGCAGCGTCATATTGGCCACCGAATGCTCGTAGCCACTGCCGATGAAGGCGAACAGGCACCAGAAGATGGCGATGCATTTGGCGGCGTCGCTGCTCATCCGCGCCGACATCCACAGCGCCAGGCAAACCAGCCAGTTGCACAGGATGGCGCGGGCGAAGAGCGCGCCCGCCGGCGCCGTCATCTTGGCCGCGGCGACGGTGAGCAGCAGCCCGCTCTTGGAATGCAGCACGCCACCGCCGCCGCCGGCGACGAACAGCACCGCGAGCAGCCCGGCGCCGACGAGATTGCCGAGCCAGGACACCGCCCAGCACCAGGCGAGCTCGCTCCAGCCGATGCGCCGGCGCAGTAGGCCCAGCGGCATGAACATGGTGTGGCCGGTGAAGAGGTCGGAGCCGGCGAAGACCACGAGGGTCAGCGCGATGCCGAAGGAAGACCCCATGATCAGCGCGCGATAGGCGGGATCGACGTCGGAGCCGACGCTGAAGATGAGAATGATGCCAAGCCCGACATAGGCGCCGGCCATCATCGAGCTGATCCAGAAGCCCAGCGGCGAGCGCTTGAGGAACTCGCTGCGCTTCAGCGCGACCTCGGCGAAGTGGTCGACCGTCTCGAGGTACATCGCAAGACTCCCGCCTGGTTCCCGCCGGTCTCGCCGCAAGAAGCATGCCATAGGGGAGGGCGCGGCCCTCTTGCCGGCACGCGGTGGTCATTCGCTAGGCATCCGCCGGGATGCGCAAATTCTGAGCACAGGTGCGCCGCGAGAACAGGCAAGAGGTCTCCGCGGCGGCACCGCCAAGCCGCGCGCGGGGCCGAAAAGCCTGGCGGCGCCAGCGGAGGTTTCTGCTGCATGGGCGCCGGTGCGTCCTTCGAGACGCCCGCTTCGCGGGCTCCTCAGGACGAGGAAGATCGTTGATGGCACAAAGAAAATCGCCTCATCCTGAGGAGCGCCCGGAGGGCGCGTCTCGAAGGACGCACCGCGTCGATCCAGCGGAAACACGCTGCCCTCCCCGCGGCTGGCATCGCGTTTGCTTTGGCTGTCGCGGGGCAAGGCGGGTGGCATGAGCGCTGAGTCCGGCTTTACCGAAGAGCAGAAGCAGTATCTCGAAGGGTTTCTGGGCGGTGTGATGGCGAGGCGTGCGGCGCAGGTCGCGTCGCTCCCGCCATCCGCTGCCGCCAACGACATCCATCGCGCGGCCCAGGACCGCGCCATCGCCGGCGGCGGCAAGCTCACGCCCGAGGAGCAGGCAAAGCGCGAGTTTCACCCGCTCGACCTCTGGGACGCGATGCGCGAGAACGTCGCCGCCGGGCGCTTCCCCAAAGGGCTCGACGTCTTCCGCCACAAATTCCACGGCCTCTTCTATGTCGCACCGGCGCAGAACGCCTTCATGTGCCGGTTGCGCATGCCCAATGGCATTCTCTGCGCGCATCAGCTCGACGGCCTCGCCGATCTCGCGGAGCGCTTTGGCGGCGGTTCTGCCGATGTGACGACGCGCGCCAATCTGCAGATCCGCGAGATCGCCGCCGCGCATGCGCTCGACGTGCTGACCGGCGTGCAGGATCTCGGCCTCACCTCGCGCGGCGCCGGCGCCGACAACATCCGCAACGTCACCGGCAGCCCGACCGCAGGGATCGACGCGCAGGAGCTGATCGACACGCGCCCGCTCACCCGCGAGCTGCACCATTACATCCTGCAGCACCGCGAGCTCTACGGCCTGCCGCGCAAATTCAACATCGCCTTTGACGGCGGCGGCGCGGTGGCGGTGCTCGAGGATACCAACGACATCGGCTTCGCCGCCGTCGCCGTCGCCGAGGGCAACGGCTTGCCGGCGGGAACCTATTTCCGCCTGCAGCTCGGCGGCATCACCGGCCATGGCGATTTCGCCCGCGATGCCGGCGTGCTGGTGAAGCC
>JBKQTR010000046.1:0-8071 GCA_052143095.1 Allostellaceae bacterium | reverse complement strand
CCGCCGGCATTCCGACCACCGGCCATTCGAAGCTGTGCCAAGACTACGTCCCGGCCGCTGACGCGCATCTCGTGAGCCGGTTGAAAGCCGGCGGCGCGGTACTGATGGGCAAGCTCGCCACCTGGGAATTCGCCCTCGGCGGGCCGAGCTGGGACTTGCCCTGGCCGCCGGCGCGCAACCCGTGGAACCCCGATCATTTCCCCGGCGGCTCCTCGAGCGGCAGCGGCGTCGGCCTCGCGGCAGGCTTCTTCCCGGCGGCGCTCGGCAGCGACACCGGCGGCTCGATCCGCAACCCCGCTTCGCAATGCGGCATCACCGGCATGAAGCCGACCTATGGCCGCGTCAGCCGGCGCGGCGTGCTGCCGCTCGCCTTCTCGCTCGACCATGTCGGGCCGATGACGCGCACGGTGCGCGACAACGCGCTGATGCTGCAAATCATCGCCGGGCACGACCCCGACGATCCCGCCAGCGCCGACGAGCCGGTGCCGGACTACGCGCAAACGCTCGGCCAGGGCGTCAAGGGGCTGCGCATCGGTGTCATCCGCCACTTCTATACGACGGACATGGCGGGCGATGGCGAGATGGTGGCGGCGATCGAGGCGGCGGTGCGGCTGCTGGCCGAGCATGGCGCCGAGATCCGCGAGATCAGCCTGCCGCCGCTGCAGGATTTCGCCGCCTGCGGCCAGATCATCCTCGCCGCCGAATCCTATGCCGCGCATCAGCGCTGGCTGCAGCAGCGGCCGGAGGATTACGGCGCGCGCGGCCGCGAGCGGCTGCTGGCGGGGGCGAGCCTGAGCGCGGCGGACTATCTTCAGGCGGTGCGCTGGCGGCTGGCGCTGCGCGACGCGGCCGCCGCGGCGTTTCGCGACATCGACCTCGCCGTCACCGCCTCGAGCCTCGACCCCGCCTGCCGCATCGACGATGACGCGGCGCTGGCGGCAATTTTTTGGCGCCAGGCACGGATGCCCTTCAATGTCACGGGGCAGCCGGCGCTGGTCATCCCCGCCGGTTTCGCGAGCTCCGGCCTGCCGCTCTCGCTGCAGCTCGTCGGCCGGCCCTTCGCCGAGCCCCTGCTCTACCGCGTCGCCGCCGCCTACGAGGGCATGACGCGATGGACCGAGCGGCACCCGGCGGGGTTGGCGTAAGGCGGACAGCCAGCACTGTGCGGGCTTTCGCGCCCCGGATCAAGTCCGGGGCGCTGCCGCCCGCCAGCGACAACGCTGGCGCGTTGCGCTAGGGCATCAGCCACCAGGTCATGTCGTTGCGCTCGCCGCATTGCGCCGTCAGGCGGTAGTGCTCCAGCGCGATCACCACGGGACCGTCGATGTGGCGCGCCTCGCGCACGGCCGCGACGCAATCCTCCTGCGGCACGGCGTGCAGGCTCACCGCGACGTTGGGCCAGCGCCGCGTCGTGTCGATATCGACGTCGCTTTCGCGGAAATGCCGCCGGATCGCCTGCCGCACCGCCGGCGTCGCCTGCGGCAGCCATTGCGCCCGCAGCTCCTCGGCCGCGCCCACGAGCTCGCGCCTCAGCGCTTGGCCAGGCGGCTCGAAGGCGCGATAGACGGCGTATTCCGCGCCCCAGCTCAGCAGGATGGCGAGCACGATCCACAGCATGCGGGGCGTGCGCCGCAGCGCGTCGCGCCACCGCGCGGGACCGTCGGGAAGGTGCTGAAATGACGTGGCAATCGACATGACGGCCGCTCCTTAGGGGGAAGCTGCCGAAGCATCTTGGAAGGGCCGCGGCGCGGAGGTTGTGACCGGCGTCACACCGGGGACGGCGCGACGCCAAGCGTCGTCGCCGGCGGGCGGCAGCGGTTGCTCTCGCAACCGCGAGAGCCCGCACCCTGCGGGCGAGCGGCTTTCGCGATTGCTGCGCAATCGCTGGCGCCGCCGCGGACAAACTCCCTTCGGGAGTTTGCCTAGCCCGCGCGGGGGTTTTCTTGGTAGGGTGCGGGCAACGAAAAACCTGGGAGATGCCCCGTGAGAAACGTCCTTGCCATTGCTGCCGTATTTGCCTTTCTGGCGCTCGCGCCGGCCCGCGCGGATGAGCCGATCGTCATCAAGTTCAGCCATGTCGTGGCACCGGACACCCCCAAGGGGAAGGCGGCGGAGAAGTTCAAGGAGCTGGCCGAGGAGCGCACCCACGGCCGGGTCAAGGTCGAGGTCTATCCCAACAGCCAGCTCTACAAGGACAAGGAGGAGCTCGAGGCGCTGCAGCTCGGCGCGGTGCAGATGCTGGCGCCGTCGGTGAGCAAGTTCGGCCCGCTCGGCATCAAGGAATTCGAGGCCTTCGACCTGCCCTACATCTTCCCCTCGGTGGCGGCGCTGCGCAAAGTCAGCGACGGGCCGATCGGCAAGGAGCTGTTCAAGAAGCTCGAGCCCAAGGGCATCGTCGGGCTCGGCTATTGGGACAACGGCTTCTCGGTCATCACCTCCAACAAGCCGCTGCGCACGCTCGCCGACTTCAAGGGGATGAAGATGCGCATCCAGTCCTCGAAGGTGCTCGAAGCCACATACCGGGATCTCGGGGCCCTGCCGCAGGTGATGGCGTTCTCGGAGGTCTATCAAGCGCTGCAGACCGGCGTCGTCGATGGCGGCGAGAACACGCCGTCCAACATCTACACGCAGAAATTCTTCGAGGTGCAGAAATTCCTGACGGTGTCGGACCACACCTATATCGGCTATGCGCTCATCGTGAACAAGAAGTTCTGGGACGGGCTGCCCGACGATATCCGCGGCGAGCTCGCCGACGCCGCCAAGGACGCCACCGCCTATTGCAACTCGATTGCCGAGACCGAGAACGCCGAGGCGCTGGCCAAGATCAAGGCCTCGGGCACGGTCGAGTTCATCACGCTGACGCCGGAGGAGAAATCCGCGTGGCGCAAGGGGCTGCTGCGGGTGCATGAGGAGATGGCGTCGCGCATCGGCAAGGACCTCATCGATGCGATCTACAAGGAGACCGGCGTCAGCGCGACGCAGTAGCGGCGGCAAGCGAGGTCGCCCCGGCAGGCCGTGGCAGACCCGCCGCCCGACGCGCGCATGCTCAGGCTCCCGCTCCGCATCCTCGACCGGCTCGAGGAGATCCTCATCGCCAGCCTGATGGCGGCGGCGACGCTGATCACCTTCGTCGCCGTCGTCCATCGCTATCTCTCGACCGTGCCGGTGATCCAGGACTATGTCACCCAGATCGACATGACCTGGGCGCAGGAGCTGTGCATCTACATGTTCATCTGGGTCGCCAAATTCGGCGCCGCCTATGGCGTGCGCACCGGCATCCATGTCGGCGTCGACGTGCTGGTGAACCGCCTGCCGCCCGGAACGCGCGGCCTCGTCATCCTCTTCGGCCTGCTCTGCGGCGCGCTCTTCACCGGCATCATCGGCTCGCTCGGCGCCCGCTTCGTCTGGGAGATCGCCCAGACCGAGCAGGTCTCGGCCGATATGGAAGCGCCGATGTGGCTGGTCTATCTCGCCATCCCCTGCGGCTCCTACCTCATGTGCTTCCGCTTCCTCCAGGTCGCCTGGCATTTCGCGCGCACCGGCGACCTGCCGGCGCACAGCCACGCCCGGGTCGAGGGCATCGAGCCGCCGACCGGCACCGCCGCCGGCGATCCCATATGAACGCCGCGATCATCTTCGCCCTGCTCTTCGGGCTGATGCTGACGGGAATGCCGATCTCGATCTCGCTCGGCCTCACGGTGCTCACCTTCCTCTTCGCCATGACGCAGGTGCCGATCGAGAGCGTCGCCTTGAAGCTCTTCACCGGCATCGAGAACTTCCAGATCATGGCGATCCCGTTCTTCATCCTCGCCGGCGCCTTCCTCACCCATGGCGGCGTGGCGCGGCGGATGATCGCCTTCACCAGCTCGCTGGTGGGCCACTGGCCGGGCGGGCTGGGGCTCGCCGGCGTCGTCGCCTGCGCCCTCTTCGCGGCGATCTCCGGCTCCTCCGTCGCCACCGTGGTGGCGATCGGCTCGATCATCCTGCCGGCGATGATCGAGCACGGCTTTCCCCGCCGCTTCGGCGCCGGCATCATCACCACCTCGGGCGCGCTCGGGATATTGGTGCCGCCCTCGATCATCCTGGTGCTCTACGGCGTCTCGACCAACACCTCGATCGGCGCGCTCTTCATGGCGGGGGTGGTGCCGGGCCTGACCTTGGCGACCGCACTGGCGCTGCTCACCTGGCTCTACGCCTGGCGCAAAGGCTATCCGCGCATGAAGCGCGCCTCCTGGGGCGAGCGCTGGCGCGCCTTCCGCGACAGCCTCTGGGGCCTGCTGCTCATCGCGATCGTGCTCGGCGGCATCTATAGCGGCGTCTTCACGCCGACCGAGGCGGCGGCGGTGGCGGCGACCTATGCCTTCGTCATCGCCGTCTTCGTCTACAAGGACATGCCGCTCGCCCGCGTGCCCAAGGTGCTGCTCGACGCCGCCAATATGAGCGCGATGCTGCTCTACATCATCACCAACGCCGTGCTGTTCTCCTTCCTCATGACCTCGGAGAACATCCCGCAGGCGATGGCGGCGTGGATGATCGGCAAGCAGTTCAGCCCCTGGGTCTTCCTGCTGGTGGTGAATTTCATCCTGCTCGCCGCCGGCAACGTCATGGAGCCGTCCTCGATCCTGCTGATCATGGCGCCGATCCTGTTTCCCATCATCACCCGCCTCGGCATCGACCCCTTGCATTTCGGCATCCTGATGGCGGTCAACATGGAGGTCGGGCTCTGCCACCCGCCGGTCGGCCTCAACCTCTACGTCGCCAGCGGCATCGCCCGCATGGGCATCACCGAGCTCACCGTGGCGGTGCTGCCCTGGCTCATCGTCATGCTGGCCTTCCTCGCGCTGGTGACCTACTGGCCGCCGCTGTCGGTGGCGCTTCCGCATTTCCTCGGCATTCGCTATTGAGCGACGATATCAGGAGAACGCCCATGGACCGTAGGCTTCTGCTGACCGCCACCGCCTTTCTCGGCGCGCTCGGCGCGTCGCGCCGCGTTGCGGCGGCCGCGCCCGCGTCGCACCGCCTGGCGCTGCATATCGACGAGAACGACGCCGGGGTGATGAACATGGCGCTCGGCAATGCCGGGAACGCCGCCGCGGCCTTCGCCGAGCGCGGCGAGAGCATCGCCATCGAGCTCGTCGCCTATGGGCCCGGCCTCACCTTGCTGCGCGCCGACACCTCGCCGGTGAAGCAGCGGCTCGCCGAGCTGCACGAGAAGCTGCCGCAGATGGTGTTCAGCGCCTGCCACAACACGCTCGAGGCGATGACGCGCGCCGAGGGCAAGGAGATCGTCCTGCTGCCGCTGGCGCGGATCGTGCCGGCCGGCGTGGTCCGGCTGATCGAGCTGCAGGAGCAAGGCTGGAGCTATATCAAAGTCTAAGGAGAGACGCATGCTGGCGCATCGCAGGCTGGGAAAGAACGGCCCGTCGGTCTCGGCCATCGGGCTCGGCTGCATGTCCTTGTCGGGCGTCTACGGCAAGAGCGACGATGACGCCGCCGTGGCCCTCATCCACTACGCGCTCGACCAGGGCGTCGACCTCCTCGACAGCGCCGACCTCTACGGCTGGGGCCACAACGAGCAGGTGGTCGGCCGCGCGCTCCGGGGACGGCGCGACGGCGTCGTGCTGGTGAGCAAGTTCGGCCAGGTCAGGACGCCGACCGGCCAAGGCGTCGACGGCAGCCCGGCCTATGTGCAGCAGGCCTGCGAGGCGAGCCTGAAGCGCCTCGGCCTCGATGTCATCGACATCTATTTCCAGCATCGCGTCGACCCCGCGGTGCCGATCGAGGACACGGTCGGCGCCATGGCGCGGCTGATCGAGCAGGGCAAGGTGCGCTATCTCGGCCTTTCCGAGGCGCGGCCCGAGACCATCCGCCGCGCCCATGCCGCCCATCCCATCACCGTGGTGCAGACCGAATACTCGCTGCTCTACCGCGCCGAGGCCGAGGAGACGCGCGCGACGACCCGCCCGCTCGGCATCGGCTTCATGGCGTACTCGCCGCTCGGCCGAGGCTTCCTCACCGGCGGCATCCGCGCGCCGGAGGACGTCAGGGGCGACCGGCGCGCCGAGCATCCGCGCTTCGTCGGCGAGAATTTCGCGCATAATTTCGCGCTGGTGGCGCGGCTCGAGGCGATCGCGCGCGAGAAAGGCTGCAGCCCGGCGCAGCTCACGCTGGCCTGGCTGCTCACGCAAGGCGACGACGTTGTGCCGATCCCCGGCACCAAGCGCAAGGAGCGGCTCGACGAGAATCTGGGGGCGCTCAAGGTGACGCTGACGCCGGCCGATGTCGCGCGCATCGCGGCGGTCGTGCCGCCAGGCGCCGCCGCCGGCGCGCGCTACCCCGAGGCCAATATGAGGGCGGTTTATCGGTAGACGGCCGACGGGGGTCCAGGCGCGCGACGCAGCGCGGGCACAATCTATACAACCAGGTATTCACCGTGGCGCATCACCGCCGGAGCCTGGGGCTGCAGCTGGGGCATAAGCCGAAGCGGACGGCGGCACGCTCGAACCGTGACAATCCGAAGGAATTTCTACGTGTCCGCCTCGACGATCCGGCCCTTTCGGAACCAATCAACGCTGGACGGTTTCAATCCGACGATGGCGGCAGGCACCGCTCGCGTGGAATCGTCGGCAAATAGAGCACTGATCTTAAGCGGAGCTGCAGGTAAATTTGCTGCGCGAGAATAGGCTTTGCGATGATGGTCGTCCCAGTCTAGAGGCGCCATATGTCAACTCGCCTCGACATCTCAGAGTGCTCCCGCTAACTCCCGTTGTTGAAAAATCCGATTCTGGGTTATGATGCTAGCCCATAGTTAGAAATATCATCTTCCGACCCACCTCTTGAGGGCTACTAATTTGGCGCTGGCACGAGAAAATTTGATCGAAGAGGAGGGTAAGCAATCTCGGGTGATCTGGACCAATCCGTCCGTGCGCGCATTTGCGGGGGATAAAAATCCTGTTGCCGCGATGGAGCGCAAAGCAAGGTCCGTGATCTTGGAAGCCTTCGACAAGGGATGGTCAGGTCCGCCTTTCGATCCAATCACTCTCGCCGATATTCTTAAGATCCACGTGCAGCCTCAGACCGATGTTGTGGATGCTCGTACAATTCCTACGTCGACGGGTGGATTAACAATCGAGTTTAATCCGAGACAACCTCGCGAGAGGCTTCGATTTTCGATCGCCCACGAGATCGCGCATACCTTTTTCCCGGACTGTGCAAAGGCGGTGCGCCATAGAGGCGGGCGCGACCATTCTCGTTCTGACGATTGGCAGCTGGAGATGTTGTGCAATATTGCGGCTGCCGAGATCGTAATGCCGTTTGGCGACGTTTCCCAAATATCAAGTGGCTCACTAACAATCGAACGAATAATGGAATTGAGAAGCCGTTTCGACGTGTCCGCTGAAGCAATGCTAATCCGTGTCGCGAAGGCAACTGATGAACGTGTCGCGATGTTTTGCGCGTCGCGAACGGATGGAGCGAAGTCAGATCGTTTTCGACTCGACTATTCAATTGCCTCTCGAGCATTTACGGAAGCGTTACCGAGCGGACTTGTTATCGGGCCAGAAACGGTGCTTAAGGAATGTACCGCGATAGGATTTACTGCTCATAGGGTGGAGCGGTGGCCAGGCGCGGCCGCCGACCTAGAAATTCAATGCGTTGGCCTTTCACCATATCCTGGCACGAGGTATCCGCGTATCGCGGGGCTCGCTAGGCAGCAGAAGGGACCAAAAACTTCGAACTCCGCACTCACGTACCTCCATGGAGATGCTCTTGATCCTCGTGGCACGGGGCTGCGCCTAATTTGCCATGTCGTGAACGATGGCGCCGTCGTGTGGGGTGGTGGGGGTTTCGCCGCGGCTGCGCGACACCGATATCCAATTGCCCAAGAGGATTTTCGAAATTGGATTCAGCGGGCCGACGGGCGGCCTCGGCTCGGCAGTGTCCGATTTTGCGATGTCGGTGATTCTCTTCGGTTGGCCAGCATGGTCGCGCAGAAGGGCTATGGCCCTTCTGGCGGTCCCCGGATTAGATATACGGCCCTTGAGCAATGTCTGGAACGTGTTGCCGAAGAAGC
>JBKQTR010000045.1:0-2560 GCA_052143095.1 Allostellaceae bacterium | reverse complement strand
GAATATGATTATGATGAAGAGTGACGCGCGTCGCCGATGTTGGCGCGCTTAATCGCACTAAGCAGACCTGCGACGAGCCCGACCCGCACCCTCCCCCTGCCGGGGGAGGGAGCGGTCGTGCGCAGCGTTTCAACACGGCATGGATAAAGTCGTGCCAGCCGCCGCAGCCCAGAGCTCGCGCGTCACGCCTTGGTATCTGCAACTGTGGTTCCTGGTGCTGGTGGCAATGGCCGCCGGTGTCGCGCTCGGCCAGCTCTATCCCGACATCGGCGCGCGGATGGAGCCGCTCGGCAACGCCTTCATCAAGGCCATCCGCGTGCTCATCGCGCCGATCATCTTCTGCACGGTCGTGCACGGTATTGCCGGCATGGCCAACATGGCCAAGGTCGGCCGCGTCGCGCTCAAGGCGCTGATCTATTTCGAGGTGCTGACCACGGCCGCCCTGGTCATCGGCCTCATTGCCGTCAACCTGTTCCAGCCCGGCGCCGGAATGAACGTCGACCTCTCGCATGTCGATGCGTCGAGCGTAGCGCCCTACATCGAGCAGACCCACGGGCGGACCACCGCGCAGTTTCTGCTCGACATCATCCCGAACACCTTCATCGGCGCGTTCAGCGAAGGCAACGTGCTCCAGGTGCTCTACGTCTCCGTGCTGTGCGGCTTCGCGCTGAGCTGGATGGGCCAAGCCGGCAAGCCGCTCAGCGACCTGATCGGGACGGCCTCGCAGATGTTCTTTCGCATCGTCGCCATCGTGATGTGGGCGGCGCCGATCGGGGCATTCGGAGCCATGGCCTTCACCGTCGGCAAATTCGGCACCGGCTCGCTGGTCTCCTTGGGCAAGCTGCTGGCCAGTTTCTATGTCACCTGCCTCGTCTTCATCATCGTCGTGCTGTGGCCGATCTGCTGTTGGTGCGGCTTTAGCCTGCTGCAATTCCTCCGCTATATCCGGGAAGAATTGTTGATCGTGATCGCGACCACGTCGTCGGAAACGGTGCTGCCGCGCATGATCGCCAAGCTCGAAGCCGCCGGCTGCGAGGAGAGCGTGGTGGGTCTCGTCATTCCCACCGGTTATTCGTTCAATCTCGACGGCACCTGCCTGTATCTGGCGACCGCGGCGGTCTTCCTGGCGCAAGCCACCAACACGCCGCTCACCATCGAGCAACAGATCGGGCTGTTGGCGGTGTTGCTCTTGGCCTCGAAGGGGGCGGCCGGAGTCGCCGGCGCGGCCTTCGTCGTGCTGGCGGCGACGCTGGCGGCGGTCGGAACGATCCCGGTCGAAAGCGTCGCGCTTATTCTCGGCGTGCACCGCTTGATGTCCCAGGCGCTCACCCCGACCAACCTCATCGGCAACGGCGTGGCGACGCTCGTCGTCGCCAAATGGGAACGCGCGCTCGATGCGCGCCGCCTGCAGGAGGCGCTGGCAGGCCGGGGGACGTCACCCGGCGGCTAGCCTTACGGCGATGGCGCCCCCGCGCGCCGCGGGCCAGGCGCAGCGTTGGAGCCGCAACGGTCATGGGCTAGATTTACTGCCGCGATCGGGGGTCGTACGTCGGAGATATGATCGTGTTTGCAGGCCTGCGCATCATCGCTGTCGTCGCGGCGGTGGTTTTGAGCTGCGGCTTTGCCGTCGCCAAAGATGCCGTGTTCTCAGCCAACGACCTGATGGCCGGTTGTCGCGCCTATCTCGTCAAAAATATTTCCACCGAGGATTACTTCGCTGCGAAGTATTGCGCGCAAATCATCGACGGGATAATCGGCGCGGAGCGCGGCATATGCCTGCCCGTATCGTCCACTGAGGAACAGGCCGCCGGTATCGTCGTGAAATATATCGACGCCAGACCCGCGAGGCTGCACGAAAACTTCGAAAAGCTGGCCCGCGAAGCGCTTCGGGCGGCTTTTCCGTGCAAGCGCTAAGGCCTCGCCGACCGGCTCATTCATTTCGCCGGCCATTTTGTGCGCACTCTTGATGGGCATGAAATTGGCGACCCCGGCAGGATTCGAACCTGCGACCTTCAGCTTAGAAGGCTGTTGCTCTATCCCCTGAGCTACGGGGCCCCATGCCGCCAACCCTATGGCGCCAAGCATATATAGCATCGGCGGCGAAAACGCCTGGTAAATGGCTCTCCCGGTCACGACCTCGACACGATCGTTGCTTCAAATCGGCTGCACTATGGGTGAAATTGCGCACCCTTCGGGAGGAGTCCCCTTATGATATCGCTCATTCGCGCCGGCCTTGCCGCCGCGCTGTTCGCCCTTGCGCCGCTCACCGCGACTGCCGCCGACAAGCCGTTCCAAAACACCGACTTGGCCAATAGCGCGATCAAGCTCGAGGCACAGATCAAGGCGGATGCGGGAGCTCCGACCAAGCCGGTGGCGCAAATCCGCCGCGATGCCGACGCCGCCTTTGCCAAAAACGATTTCCGCTCCGGCATGGCGCTCTTGGGCCAGATCGTTGCCGCGGCGCCGACCGACAGCGCCACCTGGCTGCGTCTCGCTCGCACGATCATGCAGGTCCGTCCCGCCAACGACGACGAGCGCAAGCTCCTGCTCGAACGCGCCT
>JBKQTR010000044.1:0-8248 GCA_052143095.1 Allostellaceae bacterium | reverse complement strand
GGTGGGGGAGCTTCGAGATCCCGGCGGATCGTTTCCAGCACGCCCTCGAGGCTCTCGAGAACCTCGTTGTTCCAAAACCGGATGACGCGGTAGCCGTGCGCCGCAAGCTCGGCGTTGCGCCGGTCGTCTGCGTCCTGCCGCTCGGCATGCTGACCGCCGTCGAGCTCGATGACCAGCTTGCGCGCGGGACAGGCAAAGTCGGCGATACGCCTTCCGATCGGATGCTGCCGGCGAAACTTCCAGGACACGAGGCGCTCGCGCAGAGCCCGCCAGAGAATCTTTTCAACATCAGTCGCCTCTCGGCGCAGGCGCCGCGCGACCTGCGTTCTCGCTCTCAAAGGCATTGCCAGCCCCACCTCACCCGGCCTCTCCGCCCCAATGGGGCGGAGAGGGGAAGATCATGGCACGTCCCGGATGATGGGCGCATCCTGTTCGAGATGTGTGCTCACGCCAGCTCAAGGGGGGAGGGGGCCGAAGAGGCGGCAATGCGCTAGCCACCGCTCGATCCGCCGACCACGGCACGCGCCGCGGCGATGGCGTCGAGCAGCACCTGCTGATCGCCGATCTGATTGGCCAGCAGCAGCGCGAAGCGCATGAAGAAGGCCTCGCTCTCCGCCTCGCTCAGCCCCTCATGGGCGGCGATCAGCGCCTCGTAGAAGCCGTCGGCATCGGGAATGTTCGGATCGGTCCTCATCGCAAATGCTCCTGCCCCAGCGCCTTGTCGATGGCGGCGCGCACCGCCGCAGTGTCGGGCCGCGCGAGCCGCGCCGCCAGATGCTGATCCGGGCGGATGACCAGCACCTCGCCCGCGCCGGCGATGCGGTCGAGCGCGTCGCCGCGCAGCACCGGCAGGGAGCCTACCGCGCCGTTGCAGGCAAAGCAGCGCGCGAGGCCAGGGGGAAGCGCGGGCGCGGCGCTGCCGGGAAAGCACAGCACCAGGAAGCCGGCGCCGGCGCCGCGCAGCAGGTCGCTGAGCACGCAAGGCGTGCCGTCGGCGAGCGTGATCGCCAGGTTCGGCACGGCCGCGCCGCCGCTCGTCGTCAGCGAGGATCCCGCGTAGCCGAAGGGCACGGAAAGCCTGCCGGTGTTCACCAGTGCGCGCGCGAAATCGTAGCGGCGCGCGAGATCGAGCACGGCGTCGCGCAGGCGATGCTCGACCGGCGAGCGCGGCGCGAGGAAGCGGATGGTGCGGGTGGTGACGTGGATGTTGTGCGCGCCGGCGGCGCGGCGCTCCTCGTTGTAGCTGTCGAGCAGCGCCTCGGGCGCCGCACCGCTCAGCACCGCGGCGAGCTTCCAGGCGATGTTCTCGGCATCCTGGACGCCGCTATTGCCGCCGCGCGCGCCGAAGGGGTTCATGACATGGGCGACGTCGCCGGCGAAGAAGACGCGGCCGTGGCGGAAGCTGTCCATGAGCTGTGTGCGATAGCCGTATGGCCCGACCCAGACGATCTCGACCTCGGTCGCGCCGAGATGCCGGCGCAGGCGGTCGCGCACTGTCTCGGGATCGGCGATCGAGTGCGGGTCGGCATCGGCGCCCATCTGGTAGTCGAGGCGCCAGACGCCGTCGGCCATCGGATGCTGCCAGACGGCGCGGCCGTCATTGAAGGCGGCCTTGGCCCAGGTCCAGCGCTCGGCGGGCAGCGTCTTCCCGAAGCGGACATCGCTGATGCACCAGCGATCCTCGCCGAGCTCCGCCGTCATCGGGGCGCCGAGCGCCTGGCGGATGCGGCTGGCAAGCCCGGAGGCGTCGATCACCCATTGCGCCTCGAGCGTGTAGCTGCCGTCCGGCGTCTCGACGGTGAGCGCCGCGTGATCGGGCTCGAGCAAGAGGCCGGTGACGCGGTTGCGCCAGCGCAGCTCGGCTTCGGGCAGCTGCATCAGGCGGTCGACGAGGTACCATTCGATATAGAATTGCTGCAGGTTGATGAACGCCGGCTGCCGCGACAGCGAGCCCTCTCCCGCATCGAAGCTGTAGAGCACGTCGTCATCGGCCAGCACCTTGCCGACCGACCAGGTGACGCCTTTATCCGCGACGCGCTGATAGAGGCCGAGCCGGTCGAAGATCTCGAGCGTCTTCTGCGCATAGACGATGCCGCGGCTCGAGGCGCCGCGCACGCCGACCGTGTCGTCCTCGTCGACCAGCACCACGGGGACGCCGCGGCTGGCGAGATCGCAGGCCGCGGTAAGCCCGGCAAGCCCGCCGCCGACCACCACCACCTGGTGGCGTTTCCGCTCGCCCGCCAGCTCCGCCGGCCGGCGATAAGGAAAGACCGGCAGCCGATAGCCGCTTCCGCTCGCCGAGCCCGTTTGCACCATGGCTTCCTCGTGCCTGATTTCCGCCGCACGGGCGCGGTGCGTCCTTCGAGACGGCCGCTTCGCGGCCTCCTCAGGATGAGGAGATATTGAATCGGGCATCATCGGTTGATGCCGTGCTCTCTATCTCCTCATCCTGAGGAGCGGCGCGCAGCGCCGCGTCTCGAAGGACGCACCACCGCTCATGCAGCGGGGACCGCCGCCATGGTGAGGGCAGCGCGGCGGGCGTGCAAGGGGCGATCAGCCGCCCGCCTTCTGGCGCTCCTGCTCGCGCAGGCGGAAGCGCTGGATCTTGCCGGTCTCGGTGCGCGGCAAGGTCGACACGAACTCGACGGCGCGGGGATATTTGTAGGGCGCGATCTCGGCCTTGACGTAGTCCTGCAGCTCCGTGCGCGTCGCCTCGTCGGCGGCGGCGCCCGGACGCAGCACGACGAAGGCCTTCACCACCTCGCCGCGGTCGTGGTCGGGGCTGCCGACCACGGCGCATTCCAGCACCTTGGGATGATCGAGCAGCACCGCCTCGACCTCGGGGCCGGAGATGTTGTAGCCGGCGCTGATGATCATGTCGTCGGTGCGCGCCTGGTACCAGAAATAGCCGTCGCGATCCCGCCGATAGGCGTCGCCGGTGAGGTTCCAACCGTTCTGCACGTATTTCTGCTGCTGCTCCGGCATGTCGAGATAGCGGCAGCCGGTGGGGCCGCGCACGGCGAGCCGGCCGACGGTGTCGGGCGGCACCGGCCTTCCGGCCTCGTCGACCACCATCGCCTGATAGCCGGGGATCGGCTTGCCGGTGGCGCCGGGGCGGATGTCGTCGCCGGCGGCGGAGATGAAGATGTGCAGGATCTCGGTCGAGCCGATGCCGTCGATGATCTTGATGCCGGTGGCGCGCTGCCAGGCCTCGAAGATCGGCAAGGGCAGCGTCTCGCCGGCCGAGACGCATTTCTTGAGCGAGCTGAGATCGAAATTGCGCGCGAGATCGGCCATGGTGCGGTAGAGCGTCGGCGCGGTGAAGCAGATGGTGCAGCGGTGGCGCTGGATCGCCTGCAGCAGCCCTTCCGCCGTCACCTTCGGCATGAGCAGCGTCGAGGCGCCGACGCGCATGGGAAAGAGCAGCATGCCGCCGAGGCCGAAAGTGAAGGCGAGCGGCGGGCTGCCGCAGAAGATGTCGTCGGGCCCGGGCTTCAGGACGTAGGTCGGGAAGCAGTCGCAGATCGCCAGCAGGTCGCGATGGAAATGCATCGTGCCCTTGCCGGCGCCGGTGGTCCCCGAAGTGAAGGCGACGAGCGCGACATCGTCATGCGAGGTGATGACGTTGGCGAAGCTGGCCGGCTGCCGCGCCATCCGCGCGTCGAGCCCGTCGGGCCGCTCGCTGCGGAACAGCAGCGCTTTCTCCAGCACCGGCGTGTGCTGGCGCGCCGTGGCGAGCTCGCCGCCGAGATCCTCGGCGCAAAGCGCCAATCTCACCTTGGCCTTGTCGATGATGTAGGCGAGCTCGCGCGCGCGCAGCAGCGGCATGGTGGCGACGGCGACGCCGCCGGCCTTGAGCACGGCGAACCAGCAGGCGGCCATCATCGGCGTGTTGGCGTCGCGCAGCAGCACGCGCTCGCCCGGCACCAGGCCGAGCTCGCGCACCAGCACATTGGCGATGCGGTTGGCGCGCTCCAGCAGATCGGCATAGGTCCAGATCTCGACGGTGGGAACCGGCTGGGCGACGGGATGGTGGCCGTCGGGATCGATGGTCTGCTTCCATTCGACGCCTTCGCGCCGGAGGCAGGGCCGCGCGCCGAAGCCCTTCTCGACCATGCGGTCCAGCAGCTCCACCGCGGCGTTGAGCCGCTTGGGATAGTCGAGCTCGGGAAGCCCGCCCGTGTCGAAGACCGGCCACTCCGCGCGCGGCGGCAGGTGGTCGCGGGTGAAGCTGTCGAGATGGGCGCTGGGATCAAGCATGGGACGGCTCCGCCGGCTCGGCTTCTGTGATATCGGGAAAGGGCATGTCGATGGTGACGCTGTTGGAGGGCGGGCTGTGGCGGCCCGAGCGGTCATAGGCTCGGACGTAGTAGCTGTAGCGCAAGCCCCCCAAGGCCAGGCGGTCGGCGAATTTCGCGCTCTTCACCGCCTCGATGATCAGCGCCTTGCCGTCATCCTCGGCGCGGTGGATGTCGTAGCCGGTGACGTCGCCCAAGGGCTTCCGCCAAGTGAGCCGCACCTGGCCGCCGCGGATCTCGGCGGCGAGCCCGGCGCCGGCGGCATCCCAGGCGGGGCCGGCGCTGCTCTCGTCCTCGCGCGGCGCCTGGATCATGCCCTTGGGCCAGAGGAAGCAGGTGACCAGCTTGAAATTCTCGTCGAGCTGCTTGCAGACGTTGCAATAGATGCAGCGGATGATCGCATCCTCGCGGCCGGCGGCGAGCTTGCGCACCCAGTCGGGATCGGAGAGCAGCTGGCGCGCCATGCCGATGAGATCGGCCTTGCCCTCGACCAGCAGGCGCTCGGCGTCGCGGGGATCGCTGATCTTGCCGACCGAGACCACCGGCACGTCATAGCCCTTGGCGTTGATGTAGCGCTTGATCGCCGCGGCATGCTCGGCATGCGGCAGCGGCGGATACCAGTCGCCGGGCATGCAGCGATCCCCGGAATAGCCGGTATAGGGGTAGAGCGGCTGGCCCGGCTTGTGGATCGCGTCCTCGAACTTGCCGCCAATGGAGAGCGAGATGTAGTCGACGCCGAGCTGCGCCATGCGCAAGGCGATGCGCTGGGCATCGGGCAGGGCGTAGCCGTCCTTGATCGCCTCCTCGGCAAGGAAGCGCACGCCGATCGGGAAATCCGCGCCGACGCGCGCGCGCACCGCTGCCATGACCTGGCCGAAGACGCGCAGCCGCCCTTCGAGCGTGCGCCCGTCATAGGCGTCGCGGCGCGGATTGTGGCGCGAGAGGAAGGAGGAGAGGGTATAGGCATGCGCCGAATGCAGCTCGACGCCGTCATAGCCGGCCTCGCGCGCGCGGCCCGCCGCGGCGCTGAACTGGTCGACGATGACGTCGATCTCGGCGGTCGAGAGGCTGTCGATGCGCTGCCGCCAGCCGGAGCGCGCCACTTTGAGGAAATGGATGATCTGCGGCACGATCTTCGAGGCCGAGGCGTCGTGGACGCGCCGCACCAGCGCGCGATGGCCGGGGACGAAGCTCGCATCGGACAACCGCAGCAGCGGCCCCGATTTGTTGCCGTGGATCGCGGTCGCCTCGACGACGATGAGCCCGACCTGGCCCTCGGCATAGCGCAGATAGCGCTCGATGATGGCGTCGTTGACATAGCCGTCTTCGCCCGAGAGCCGCGTCACCATCGCCGGCACCACCACCCGGTTGGGCAGCACCATGCCGTTGATGCGAAGGGGAGAGAGCAGCTTCATGTCGGCGGTCATATGCGCTGGAGACGGGTTCCGCTGGATCGATTCAGTGCGTCCTTCGACATGCGCCCTTCGGGCGCAAGCTCAGGATGAGGAGATTTTTTTGATGCCATCAACAACTCCACCTCATCCTGAGCTTGGCGCTTCGCGGTAGCGGAGCGCCATGTCGAAGGACGCACTGACGTCTATGCAGCATGGAACATGCACTAATTCCCTTCGAACACCGGCTTGCACCTGGCCACGAACGCCTCGTAGGCGCGGTGGAAATCCCGGGTCTGCATGCAGATCGCCTGTGCCTGCGCCTCGGCCTCGATCGCCTGCTCGATGCTCATGTCCCATTCCGCATGGAGCTGCCGCTTGGTCATGGCATGGGCAAAGCTCGGGCCGCCGGCGAGGCTCGCCGCCAGCGCCTGCGCGTCCTGCAGCAGCGCCTCGGGCGCGCAGAGGCGGTTATAGAAGCCGTTGCGCTCGGCCTCGGCGCCGTCGATCGCGCGGCCGGTATAGAGCAGCTCGGCGGCACGGCCCTGGCCGATGATGCGCGGCAGCATCGCGCAGGCGCCCATGTCGCAGCCGGCGAGCCCGACGCGGGTGAACAGGAACGCCACCTTGCTGCGCGCCGTGCCGTAGCGCAGATCGGCGGCCATGGCGAGAATGGCGCCGGCGCCGGCGCAGACGCCGTCGACCGCGGCGACGATCGGCTGCGGGCAGAGCCGCATCGCCTTGACGAGATCGCCGGTCATGCGGGTGAATCCCAGCAACCCCCCCATATCCATCTTGGTGAGCGGGCCGATGATGTCGTGGACATCGCCGCCGGAGCAGAAATTGCCGCCGGCGCCGGTGATCACCACCGCCTTCACCTCCTCGACCTGGACGAGGGCGCGGAAGAGATCGCGCAGCTCGGCATAGCTGTCGAAGGTGAGGGGGTTCTTGCGTTCGGGACGATCGAGGGTGACGGTGGCGACGCCGTCGGCGACGGCAAAGCCGACCTGCCGCGGCGCGAGCTCGGACGCCTTCATGGCGCGGCCGCGGCGCGGCGCGCCGAATGCTTGAGCTTGCCCAGCAGCTCCAGGAGATGCGCCATCTCGGTGCGGGTGAGGCCGGCCATCATCTGATCGATCCATTGCTCGTGGGTGGGGGTCATGGCATCGAAGGCGTGCTTGCCGGGCGCGGTGAGCCGGATGCGCAGGCTGCGCCGGTCCTCGGGCTCCGGCACGCGCGAGACCAGGCCTTCGCGCACCAGCGCCTCGGTGAGGCCGGTGACGTTGCCGTTGCTGACCATGAGCCGGGAGGAAAGCTCGCCCATGGTGAGCCCGTCCGGGGCGCGGTCGAGCTGCGCCAGCAGATCGAAGCGCGGCAAGGTGGTGGCGAAGGTCTCGCGCAGCCGGGCGCGCACCTCGCCCTCGATGAGGCTGCTGCAGGTGAGGAGCCGCAGCCAGAGCTTGAGCTCGAGCTTGTCGTCGCTCAGCAGCGCCGATTCACGGTCGGGCGCCGCCCCCTGCAGGCGCGCGTCGCTCACGACATCACCTCGCCGCCGGCGACGACGATCGCTTGTCCCGTCACCGCGCCGGCGCCCGGCAGGCAGAGGAAGGCGACGGCGCTTGCCACCTCCTGCGGCGTGACGAGACGGCCCATCGGGTTGGTCTTCGCGAGCTCGGCGCGCGCCGCCTCGGCCGAGCGTCCGGTCTTGGCGGCGATGGTCTCGACCGCGCGGGCGACGAGGTCGGTATCGGTGAAGCCGGGGCAGACCGCGTTCACCGTGACGCCGCTCTTGGCCGTCTCCAGCGCCAGCGCGCGCGTCAGCCCGACCAGCGCGTGCTTGGCCGCGACATAGGCGCTGACATAGGGATAGCCGGTAAGCCCGGCGGTCGAGGCGATGTTGACGATGCGGCCCGCCTTGGCCGCGAGCATGCCCGGCAGCACCGCTTGCGTGCACAGGAACGCGGCTTTGAGATTGACCGCCAGCATGCGATCGAGCAGGTCGAGCCCGGTCTTGGCGAAAGGCGCGCTCTCGGCCGCGCCGGCATTGTTGACGAGGATGTCGACGGCGCCGAGCCCGGCGAAGGCGGCGGCCACGGCGCCGGGATCGGTGGCGTCGAGGCGCAGCGTCGCCGTCTCGGCGCCGGTGGCGTCGGCGATGGCGCGGGCCTGGGCGGTGAGCTTTTCCGAGCGCCGGCCGAGCAGGGTCAGCCGCGCGCCGAGCCCGGCCAGCGCCAGAGCCGCCGCCGCGCCGATGCCGCTGCCGCCGCCGGTGATGACGGCATGCCGTCCGAGGAGCGGTCTTGCCGGGTCCGCTGCCACCCTAGCCTCGCCGAGAGATAGTTTAGACCTAAAATAATCTACGCCGCCGCGGGCCAAGGGGCAAGGCCGCTGCCCGGGACATGGTTTCAATGCTGCAGGACCGCCCGTGCGTCCTTCGAGACGCGGTGCTTCGCATCGCTCCTCAGGATGAGGCGAGGGGCGGCGACGCGACCACTTGGGCGCCCTTTGGCAGTTACCGTCTTCAGAGTCCAATCGCCTTCGCCTTCGCTTCGTCCCACC
>JBKQTR010000043.1:0-24394 GCA_052143095.1 Allostellaceae bacterium | reverse complement strand
GCGGTTGCAAGGGCAACCGCTGCCGCCCGCCAGCGACGAGGCTTCGCCTCGCGCTAGCCTCAGCAGTTCGGGCGCGGCAGCGCCTCGATGTCGTCGAGCTTGGCGCGGATGACATAGTCGCCGTAGTCGAGCGTCATGTCCTGCGACACGCCGTTGTCGAGGAGCCGCATGCCGAGCTCGTAATCCGGCTGCTCCTGCTTGCTGTCGGCAGGGAAGAAGGCGAGCCGCATGCGCCAGGACGGGCGGTTGAGCAGCGGGCTTTTCGGCAGCGTCTCGTCCTTGGCGCTGGGGCCGGGCTTGAGCTCGGGCCCGATCACCGCGGTGATCTGCCCGGCATTATCGACCGTGGCGCCGTCGAAGACCTTGCGCGAGACGAATTGATCCCCCGCCTGCGCCCGCTGGATCAGCAGCACGGTATGCGCGGTGGGAAAGAGCGTGCCGGCGGGCAAGGCCAGCGTCGCCGCCTCGGGTTTGGTGAACTCGGCCGAACCGCCTTTGTCGACCCCGTCGAGCTTGGCCTCGCCCTTGATCTCCTCGTCGAGCTCGCCGTTGCGCAGCCGGCGCTCGTTGAAGCGATAGCGCATCCCGTCCTTCGCCTCCCAGGTCACCAGCGTCGAGCTCACCTCCATATTTTCCTGCTCGGCATAGTCGAGCCGGAGGCGAAAGCGCTGCTGCACCGTCCAGCCCTCGCAGGTCTCGCCCCATTCATAGACCATGGCGCCGCGGGCGCCGGTCACGCCGCCCGAGGATTTGGTCGCGGCGAGGCTTAGGCTGTAGAGCGCGCGATGCGGCGCGATATCGACGGCAAGGGCCGGCGTGGCGGCGAGCCAAAGCACGGCGGCAAATCCGATAAGGCGGGCGGGCCGAGAGGTCATACAAGGAGATCCCGATGGGGTGGGAAAGGCCGAGCGAAAGGGGCCGAGTATGTCACGCTTCGTCCGCGGAAGGTAGTAGCGCGGGCCGGCGGTAGTGTCCTAATTTGATTTTCCGATTTTTAGGGTCTCAACCGCTTTATTGATTTCGGATGCGTAGGAAGTCCAGCGCTTCTTTGCCTCATCGACCGTGTATGTGGAATCGCGGGCCTCCATATCGTGTCGCCTCATGCGCCATCCCGCGTTCTCACGGTGGTAGGTGACCGTGCCATCCTCGTTCACTTCTAACCAAGCCTCTGTATTACCGTTTTCCGTGTGGAAAATTTCGACCGACCTCATCTGGAAGTCTCCTCCACCAGTTCCTCTAGCGACCATAACCGATTGTCGACGCCGGCTGCCATCGCTGGCGTAACCCGCAGGGTCTTGTGGACGCGCACGAAATTGTAATGCGCGAAGTGGAGTGACACCGCCGCCTGCAGGTTCTCGATTTTCTTGCTGAAAGCATTGGTAAGACGGGTGAACCGGCGCATGGACATACGCATGGTGAGGTTCTGGCGCTCAACAAGGCTGGTCGAGATATGATCTTGGTCGGGCTCCCCGGTGATGACCGTCTTCTGCTGGTCGACGACACGAGGCGGGGAATAGCGGCCAGGCCCGATAGGCTCTGCCTCGTAAAATTTAACCGCCTGCCCGTAGTCGACATCGGCACCGAAGGCCCGTTCAACGGCGTCAACATAGGTGTTGAGCGCATCTGATGATAGCTGGACACGGTTGGCGAGCCGCAGGGAAAGGTCATTCATGAAGGCAACGGCATTTGACCGCGAGCGCTTGCCAACGCGATAGGACGGAACCAGTTTGGTATCGGGATCAAGCGCCACGAACGTCCATTGGTCCCCAACGCGGGTGCGGTCGTCTTGCGGCGTAACCCAACGCTGCTTCTTGCCAACGAAGCTCCAAATCTCGTCCACCTGAACGCGGCGGCAGGGCAGTTCCCTCATCTTCTCGTCCATGATCGCGGCGCAACCCGCGCCGACCTCGATCAGCAGCCGCATGATCGTATCCCGGCGCGTCTCGGTCATCCGTTCGGTCGACCGGATAGAATTGCCCTCGACCAAGCAGTTGATGATCTGGGTGCGGCGGGCGAGAGGGGTTCGGTTCATAGGCCAACTTTGTCATAACAACTGCATTACATATAGCATTATCGGTTGAAATGTCAATACATATGCATTACACTAGAACCATGAAATCAGAAACGCTTCAGATACGTCTCAATCCAGATGAGAAGCAAGCCTTTGAAAGTGCTGCTAATTTGTCTGGGATCGCCCTTTCTGCCTGGGTCCGTGAGCGTCTCAGGTTGGCAGCCATCCGTGAATTAGAGGGCGTCGGAATTTCGGTCCCATTCGTGCAACGTATCCCGCTGAGGATTGGCGACGATGGCTGATGGTGAAATCGGTTTCGCTCAACTTGGCTTGGCGAGCGCTCTTAAGCAGAACCAACTCGTGGTGCCTCCGAACCAACGTGATTATTCGTGGACAATCAAAGAAGTTCGGACCCTCTTCCAGGATTTCGCAAGGGCAATCGCCGACAGCGCAAATGCGAGTTATTTTCTCGGCACGATCGTCACGATACCGAGATCGGGCAGCACGCTTGAAGTGGTAGATGGCCAACAGCGGCTTGCCACGATAGCGATAATGCTTTCAGCGATCCGAGACTATTTGAGCGCGCGCGAAAGGATGATTGCCGAATCAATTGATTCGGAATTTTTGAGCGTCATTGACCGCATTAGTCGAGCTCGCGTGCCGCGGCTTCGTCTCAATCTGGACGACAACGAATATTTCCGCGCACGGCTTACCGGAATTCAACCGAGTCCGGCACCAACGAAGCCCTCTCATCGTCTCATCGACGGCGCATTTACCGAGGCTCAGGAGCAAGTCAGGAGAGTCGTGGCCGGATTCGATGAAAAGGATCATGGCGATATATTAAATCGCTGGATCAGCTTTATGGAGTCGCGCGCGCTTGCCGTGCTACTCCGTGTGCCAAACGACGCCGACGCCTATCGGATGTTTGAAACTCTCAACGACCGTGGCTTGCGGACTTCGCAATCCGATTTGGTCAAGAACTATTTGTTCGGCCGCGCCGGCGACCGCCTCGGCGAAGTCCAACAGAAATGGACATTTATGCGGGGCGCCCTCGAAACGATTGAAGAGGATGATATTACGATCACATTCTTGCGCCATGCGCTCACGGTTATTCATGGATTTGTGAGAGAGACACAGGTCTATGATACAGTCCAGAACATCGCGAAGGCGCCACAGCCGGTAGTAACCTTTGCAAATCAGCTTGAGGCGCTGGCTCATTCTTATGTTGCGATTCACAACGCGGAGCATGAGAAGTGGAACAAATATTCTGATGCCACACGGAAGGCAATAGACGTTTTGAATCTTTTTGACATCAAACCCATGCGTCCACTTATGCTTGCGATAGCGCAAAAGCTTCCTGAGAAAGAGACGGAAAAGGCGTTCCAATTCTGCGTGTCGCTCGGTGTACGGCTCATGATCGCTGGTAGTACGCGTACCGGCACCGTAGAGGAAGGTTTGGCTGGTGCCGCGCATGAGATATTTGCAAGCAATCTCGCCACGGCGACGGCCTTGAAGGCCGATCTGAAATCGCTGACCCCAACGGATGGCCCATTCGTGGCGGCTTTTGAGACTGCAACCGTGTCTAATCGAAAGTTGGCTCGCTATTACCTGCGGTCACTGGAAATGTCGGCAAAAAATGAATCCGAACCGTGGCATATCCCCAATGACGACCGTAGCACGATCAATCTTGAACACGTTTTGCCTGAAAAGCCCGAGGGCAATTGGCCGCAATTCACCGAAGAACTAGGCAAGCTCTATTACAAACGCATCGGCAATCTCGTGCTGATGAGGGCGAGTGATAATTCAGATTTGAAGAGCGCGGGATTTGCGGTCAAAAAACCGGTCTATGCAAAGTCGCCCTATGTTTTGACCAAGCAAGTTGCTGATGCGGCAGACTGGACGGCGGCAGACATTACGGAGAGACAGAAAACACTTGCCAGTTTCGCGGTAAAGGCGTGGCCGATCTAATGGAAGTGGCCGTCAGTGAACTCAAGCGCGCCGTTGAATCCCAGCATGGGGGTATCGCAACGCCTACGCAGTCGGTCCCCGTCAAAGAGACATTCGACGGCAAAACGGTATGGGAAGGTGTTGTCCACGTCTTCGACCTAGCCGGCAACCCCAAGGCTACCCGCGCCTATGCCTGGTCGTCGCCGATCGAAGGCAGCACAAAGCGCCGGTTCTTTGCCGTGCTGCATACCGACAAAATCAATTCGCCGGTCGCGGCGGTGCGGGCGGCGATCGTGACAGAGAATAGAAAACGCTGATCCACGATGGGGGAGTTATGATGACCGATCCTGAACGAAGTTCATTTCTTCTCAAGAAAACTCCAAAAGGCGGGCACTCGCTTAATTGGACCTTCCGCGATTGGATCGGCGCTGCGATCTGCGCCTTGGTCCTCTGCTTCATCGCGGTTATCGCGGTGTCGCTCTTAGAGGGCAATTCGCCATCAACCGCACTCTCCGCCATTAAGGATTTTGTTATTGAGCTTGTGCGGGGTAGCGGCAATTCAAATTAGGACACTACCGGGCCGGCACGCCCTGCCGGCACGCGCTGCCGGGCGGCAGGTTTTGCCCAGACGCCGGACCGGAAAATCCGCAGTTTCCTTGCCGTGGCGGCGCTGGCACGGGTTTTGCGAAAATGTCGCGGAACTGCCTAGGACGAGACCCATGCCTCTTCCCGCTGAAAATCGCTGGCATACGGACGAGCGCGGCATCGCCCGCCTCGTGCCGATCCCCGCCCCCGGCCCCGAGGATCAGCCGGCGCTGCTCGATTGGGCGCGTGCCGCGGCGGCGGCCGCGGAGCAGCGCATTGCCGATCTCGAGGAGCGCCTCGCCTATCTCGAGGGCTTGTCGGTCACCGACGAGCTTACCACCGTGCTCAACCGCCGCGGCTTCGTGCTGGAGCTGACGCGGGCGATCGCGGCCGCCGCGCGCGGCGGGCCGCAGGGGGTGCTCATCGTCTGCGATCTCGACGGCTTCAAAGCGATCAACGATCTCTACGGCCACCGCACCGGCAACGAAGTGCTGCGCCAGGTGGCGGCCGGCCTGCGCCGGCGCATCCGCAAGAACGACCTCGTCGGGCGCCTCGGCGGCGACGAGTTCGCGCTGCTGTTGATCGGCGCGAGCTTTGCCAACGCACGGCGCAAATGCCTCTCGCTTACCCGCGCGTTGGCCAGCTCACCGCCGGAGATCGACGGCACGCCGATCCCGCTCAGCGCCAGCTTCGGCCTTGCCCAATATGACGGCGGCGAGGATCAGGAGGCGCTGCTGCACCGCGCCGACATGGCGATGTACGTGCAAAAGCGCGGCACGGCTGAACCGTAGAGCTAGCCGGCACGGTGCGGGCTTTCGTGGTTGCAAGGGCAACCACTGGCGCCCGCCTGCGACAACGCTTCGCGTTGCGCTACGAGCTGCAGCTTCAGCGCCGCCGCCGCCTCGCCCGAGAGCGGCCCCACCACCACGCGATGGAAATGCCGGCCCTGGATCTCGGCCGGCACGACCGTCACAGTGAGCCCGGCATAGCGCGACGCGGCGCGCGCGGCATTGTCGGGATTGAGGAAGCTTCCGACCGTGACGTAGCGGGTCCCGGCAACGGGCGCCGGCTCGGGCACCGGCGCGGCGGCGGCAAGGCTGGGACGCGTCGTTGCGGCCTGGCCGATCTCGACCGGAACCTCCTTGGCATGCGCGGTGAGCGTGGTGTCGCAGACCGGCTTGTCGGCGAATACCGGCCGCAGCAGCGCGCAGTCATGACCGGTGGCGATGGAAATGCCGTGATCGGTGACCGATTTGCCGGTCGTGAGGTAGCTCACGCCGTCGGCGGCGAAAGAGGCGATGGTGACCGCCGGCGGCACGGCGCACCCAGCCGCCAGAAGCGGCGGCAGGAGCATCGGAAGCAGCCACCAGAATGTGCGCAAGAGACCGGCCTCGACAGTAGCGGCGCGGCGATTCTCGCCGAAGCGCCAGAACAAAGCAAGAAGAACGCGGGGCGGGCCGCGCTCAGCCCTTGGCCGGCGCCGGCGGCAACGCGAGGCGGATATGCAGCTCCTTCAGCCGCTCGGGCGGCACCTCCGACGGCGCCTGCATCAGCAGGTCCTGCGCCTGTTGGTTCATCGGGAAGGCGACGACCTCGCGGATGTTGGGCGTATCGGCGAGCAGCATGACGATGCGGTCGATGCCCGGCGCCGAGCCGCCATGCGGCGGCGCGCCGAACTTGAAGGCGTTGAGCATGCCGCCGAACCGCGCCTCGACCTCGGCGGCCGAATATCCCGCGATGGCGAACGCCTTGTACATGATGTCGGGGCGATGATTGCGGATCGCGCCCGAGCTGAGCTCGACGCCGTTGCAGACGATGTCGTACTGGAAGGCCTTGATGGCCAGCGGGTCCCGGGTCATCAGCGCCTCGAGCCCGCCTTGCGGCATCGAGAAGGGGTTGTGGCTGAAATCGATCCGCCTTGTCTCCTCGTTGAGCTCGTACATCGGGAAATCGACGATCCAGCAGAAGCGGAACTCGTCGGCGACGATCAGGCCGAGCTCCTGCGCGATCCGGGTGCGCGCGGCGCCGGCAAGCTTCGCCGCCGCCGGCTTCTGGTCGCAGACGAAGAAGACGGCATCGCCGTCCCCGAGCCCGGCCAGCGCCTTGAGCCGGTCGAGCCGCGGCGGGTCGAGGAATTTGGCGATCGGGCCCTTGGCCGCGCCCTCGGCGAAGACGATGTAGCCGAGACCCGGCGCGCCTTCGCCGCGCGCCCAGTCGTTGAGCTTGTCGAAGAAGCTGCGCGGCTGCGCGGCGACGCCGGGCACGGCGATGGCGCGCACCACGGCGCCGCTCTCGACGGCGCCGGCGAAGACCCTGAAGCCGGAGCCGCGGAACACCTCGCCCACGTCCGAGATCAGCAGCGGGTTGCGCAGATCCGGCTTGTCGCTGCCGTATCGCAGCAGCGCATCGTCATAGGTGATGCGCGGAAAGGACGGCGGCGTCACCGCCTTGCCGCCGCCGAACTCGACGAAGATGCCGTGCAACACCGGCTCGATGGCGGCGAAGACGTCCTCCTGGGTGACAAAGGACATCTCGAAATCGAGCTGATAGAACTCGCCCGGTGAGCGGTCGGCGCGGCTCGCCTCGTCGCGAAAGCACGGCGCGATCTGGAAATAGCGGTCGAAGCCCGCGACCATGAGCAGCTGCTTGAATTGCTGCGGCGCCTGCGGCAGCGCATAGAACTTGCCGGGATGGAGCCGGCTCGGCACGAGATAGTCGCGGGCACCCTCGGGCGAGCTTGCCGTCAGGATCGGCGTCTGGAACTCGACGAAGCCCTGCTCGATCATGCGCCGGCGGATCGAGGCGATGACCGCCGAGCGCAGCACGATATTCCTGTGGATGCTGTCGCGCCGGAGATCGAGGAAGCGGTATTTGAGGCGCATCTCCTCGGGATAGTCCGCCTCGGTGTTGACCGGCAGCGGCAGCGGCTCGGCCTCGGCCTGAACCGCAAGCTCGGCGATCTGCAGCTCGATCTCGCCGCTGGGCAGCTTGGGATTGACGGTCTCGGGCGAGCGCTTGACCACCGTGCCGGTGACGGTGATGACGCTTTCCAGGCGCTGCGCATCGGCCGCGGCAAAGAGCGGGCTCGAGCGGTCGATGACGCATTGCGTCACGCCGTAATGGTCGCGCAGGTCGATGAACAGCAGCGAGCCGTGATCGCGCTTGCGATGCACCCAGCCCGACAGCCGCACGGGGCGGCCGGCATCGGCGAGGCGCAGCTCGCCGCAGGTGTGAGTGCGATAGGCGTGCATCGGCGCGGTTCCGCTCGGGGTCAAGGGAGGGCAAAAACACACGGAAGCACGGCTTTGTCAAGCGGTTCCGCCCGGACGCTGCCGCCCGCGGGCGAAGCCCCGCCGCGCCTGCGAGGCGCCGCCGCCGGCAGCCCCCTCGGGACACAGGGCTATCGCACATGCGCATATGGGGTTCACCACGGAGACACGGAGGGCACGGAGAAGAAGAGGTGTTGGGCGCGCGACGCGCGCCATTCTTCGCTTCTCCGTGTCCTCCGTGTCTCCGTGGTCAATCCTTCCGGCTCAGTGGCTCGGCGGCATATGCGATTGCCCTGCCTCGGGACCGGGTTGCCCGGCCTCGCGCCCGCCGGCCGGCCGGGTCCGCTGGCCGGTTTGACGCGAGCAACTTTCGGTGTATAGCACGGTATGGCTCTGATCGATTCTTCCGACGCGCTCGCCGCCTTCTGCCAGCACCAGGCCCGAGCCGACTACATCACCGTCGACACCGAGTTCATGCGCGACAAGACCTACTGGCCGCAGCTCTGCCTGGTGCAGATCGCCGGCCCGGCGGAGGCTGCTTCCATCGACCCGCTGGCGCCGGGCATCGACCTCACCCCGCTCTTCGCCCTCATGGCCAACCCCGAAGTGCTCAAGGTCTTCCACGCCGCGCGGCAGGACATCGAGATTTTCGTCAACATGGCCGGAGCGGTGCCGGCGCCGCTGTTCGACACCCAGGTCGCCGCCATGGTCTGCGGCTTCGGCGATGCCGTGAGCTACGAGACCCTGGCGGGCCGGCTCGCCGGCGCGCAGATCGACAAATCCTCGCGCTTCACCGATTGGGCGCACCGGCCGCTCACCGAGCGGCAGTTGCACTACGCCCTCAGCGACGTGGTGCCGCTGCGCACCGTCTACGAGAAGCTCGCCGAGCGCCTGGCCAAGAGCGGCCGCACCCAGTGGCTCGCCGAGGAGATGGCCGTGCTCACGGATCCCGCCACCTACCGCCAGGAGCCGCAGGAATCGTGGCGGCGCTTCAAGCTGCGCAGCAACAACCGCAAGCTGCTGGCGCTGGTGCGCGAGCTCGCCGCCTGGCGCGAGATCGCGGCGCAGCAGCGCAACCTGCCGCGCAACCGGCTGCTGCGCGACGAGTCGATCCTGGAGATCGGGGCGCATGCGCCGCCCACCGTCGCCGAGCTCGCCCGCACCCGCGGCCTCGGCAAGAACTTCGCCGAAGGCAAGCTCGGCGCCGAGATCCTGGCGGCGATCAAGCGGGTGCTCGCCATGCCCGAGAGCGAGTACCCGGTGCCGCCGCCGCGCCGCGAGCCGCCGCCGGGGATCGGGCCGTTGGTCGACCTGCTGCGCGTGCTGCTGAAGCTGCGCTGCGAGGAGAACGACGTGGCGCAAAAGCTGGTGGCCGACACCGAGGATCTCGAGATGATCGCCGCCGATGACGCAGCACCGGTGCGCGCGCTGCAGGGCTGGCGCGCCGAGCTCTTCGGCAAGGACGCGCTCGACTTGAAGCAGGGGCGCCTCGCGCTGACCGCCGCCGGCAAGCGGATCAAGCTGGTGCGGCCGGGCCCCGCCAGCGAGGCCGCGCAATAGGCGCCGGCGCTCGCTGCGCGCGGGCGCCGCGGAGGAGTTCTCCGCCCCCGTCCCATCACTTGCGACAGGATGGCAAATGTCTTCCACCCCCACTTTTGCCCTTCCCGCCTCGTTTCTCGGCGTCACGCGCACCGATCGCGACGCCGCCTTCTGCGTCGCCGGCATTCCCTTCGATCTCGGCACGACGAACCGCAGCGGCGCGCGCTTCGGTCCACAGGCCATCCGCCAGGCGAGCCGCATGCTGGTGGACGGCGCGCATCCCGCACGCTGGGTCGAGCCGGGCGCTCTCGCGCTTGCCGATCTCGGCAATTTCGCCCTGCCGCTCGGCGACATTCCCGGCAGCCTTGCCGCCATCGCCGCGCAAGCCCAAGACATCGAGCATCTGCTGGCGCTGGGCGGCGACCACGCGATCACGCTCGGGCTGCTGCGGGCGCTGACGCGACGCACCGGTCCGCTGGCGCTCATCCATTTCGATGCCCATGTCGACACCTGGCCCGACAGCTTCGGTCAGCGCTACGGCCATGGCTCGATGTTCTATCATGCCATCGAGGAGGGGCTGGTCGATCCGCGGCGTATGGTGCAGATCGGCATCCGCTCGCCGGTGCAGAAGGCGGTCTACGACTGGACGACGGCAAAGGGCGTGACGATCCTGTCCGCGGAAGAGGTGCACATGGCCGGTCCCGCGTCGGTCGCGGCGCGCATCCGCGAGACCGTCGGCGACCGCCCGGCCTATCTCAGCTTCGACGTCGACGCGCTTGATCCGGCGTTTGCCCCGGGCACCGGCACGCCCGAGATCGGCGGTCTCGCCACCTGGCAGGCGCAGGCGATCCTGCGCCGGCTCGACGGCGTGCGCTTCTGCGGCATGGATGTGGTCGAGGTGGCGCCGCCCTATGACTGGGCGGAGATCACCGCGCTCGCCGCCGCCACCGTCGCGTGGGAGTATCTGGCGCTGGTGGCGCCGCGTTAGCGCAACGCGGACACCCCGGCCGACCACGTCGCGGTCGGCCCCGGAGGGTTCGATCGCGAAGCGATCGAACGGGTTGTCTGTCGCTGGCGGGCGGCAGCGCCCCGGACTTGATCCGGGGCGCGAAAGCCCGCGCCGTGCCGGCTAGTCTAGCACCCTAGCGCAACGCGAAGCGGAACACGCCCACCGAGACGGCGCAGGTCCATTGCCCCCCGGCGTCGCCCTCCGCCGCCGCTGTCAGCGACAGGCTGTCGATGATGAGATGGGTGTGCTGGTAGAGCTTCTTGCGCTCATCCCAAGCGGCATTGGGATCGAAGTCGATGCCGAGGGTCGACGCGAGCATGGTCGCGGCCAGGTCCTCGGCGTAGTCGCCGCTCTGCTCGCGCGTCATGCCGAAGCCGTGATGCTCGGAGATATAGCCGTACATCGTGGGATCGGCCGGCCGGGCCAAGCCGATGCTGGCGTGGATGCGCCGCCCCGGCTCGTCCGTCTCGACCCTGGCGATCACGCAGAAGGTGATCTCGCCCGGCTTCAACGTCTCGATCCCCACCTGGCGCGCTATCAGCTCGCAGCCCGGCGGCAGGATCGAGGACACCGAGACTAGGTTCTGCTGCTCGATATCGGCGTCACGCAGCGCGAATTCGAACGCGGTCAGCCGGTGCCGGTGAACGCCGACGCCGCTGGTGAGGAAAAGGCTTGTCGGGGTCGCAAACATTGCTCTTGACCTGCTGATGATGAGCGCCGCGGCCGATCCTAGCGAACGACAATGACACTATAAGTGCGACAAACGCGGGCGCCGGCGCCCGCCGGGCAGGGTTTCAGCCTGCATTCCAGCGTTGCGGGTGCCGGCCGAGAGGCATAGGCTTTCTTCAAAGCGGGCGATCAACGCCGGAAAAACCAACAAAATCAGGAGCACGCCTTGGACCTCGGACTGTTCACGATGCCGTCCCATCCGCCGGAGCGCAGTCTCTACGACGGGCAGCAATGGGACCTGCAGATGCTGCGCTGGGCGGACGAGCTGGGCTTCAGCGAGGCCTGGATCGGCGAGCACCATACCGCGCCCTGGGAGCCCAACCCGACCCCCGACCTGCTGGTGGCGCAGGCGCTCATGCAGACCAACAACATCCGCATCGGCCCCGGCGGCTTCCTGCTGCCCTATCATCATCCGGCCGAGCTCGCCAACCGGGTGGCGATGCTCGATCACCTGGCGCAGGGCCGGCTCAATTTCGGCGTCGCCGCAAGCGGCCTGCCGAGCGACTGGCAGATGTTCAATGTCGACGGCATGTCCGGCGAGAACCGCGAGATGACGCGCGAAGCCCTCGACATCATCCTGAAGCTGTGGAGCAGCGCCGAGCCCTTCCACTATGAGGGCAAGTTCTGGAAGGTCGACAAGCCGGCGGAGATGCTGGGCGTGCTGCGGCCGCACATCAAGCCGTTCCAGACGCCGCACCCGCCGATCGGCGTCGCCGGGCTCTCGAAGAACTCCGACACGCTGAAGCTCGCCGGCGAGCGCGGCTTCATTCCCATGAGCCTCAACCTCAACCCGGCCTATGTCGCGAGCCATTGGGACTCGGTCGAGGTCGGCGCGCAGCGCACCGGGCGGCGACCCAGCCGGCGCGAATGGCGCATCGTGCGCGAGGTGTTCGTCGCCGAGAGCGACGCCGAGGCCTGGAAGCTCTCGGTCGGCGGCATGATGGGGCGGATGTATGGCGAGTATTTCCTGCCGCTGCTCGGCGCTTTCGGCTTCAAGGAATATCTGAAGCATCGCTCCGACGTCACCGACAACGACGTGACGCCGGAGTATTGCGCCAAGCACAATTGGATCGTGGGCTCGCCGCGCACCGTCGCCGAGCGGCTCGAGCAGGTCTATCACGAGCTCGGCGGCTTCGGCTGCATCCTGCTGTTCTGCTTCGACTACGCGCAGAACCCGCGGGCGTGGCAGCAATCGATGACGCTGCTGGCCAGGGAGGTGATGCCGCGGCTCCAGCATCTCACGCCGAAACCGGCGACGGCGGTGGCCTAGCCAGGGAGAAGAGCGGCGCAGGGGGAGACCGATGGAATTCGGCATGTTCCACGAGTTTCAATGGTCGCCGGGGCAGAGCGAGGCGGAGGCGTTCCAGCACTCCTTTGCGCAGGTCGATGCGGCGGAGCGCTGGGGGCTCGACGCGATGTGGCTCGCCGAGCTCCACCTCGCGCCGCATCGCTCGGTGCTGTCGGCGCCGCTGGTCGTCGCCAGCGCGATCGCCGCGCGCACCAGCCGGATGAAGATCGGCACCGCCGTCCAGGTGCTGCCGCTGTGCCATCCGCTGCGGTTGGCCGAAGAGGCCGCGACGGTGGACCAGATCAGCCGGGGCCGGCTCATCTTCGGCATCGGCCGCAGCGGCTTTCCCCGCACCTATGAGGCCTATGGCGTGCCTTACGCCGAGAGCCGCGAGCGCTTCGCCGAGATCCTCGAGATCGTGAAGCTCGCCTGGACGGAGCCGAGCTTCTCCTATCACGGCCGCTTCCATCATTTCGACAAGCTCGCGCTGGTGCCGAAGCCCTATCAGAAGCCCTATCCGGAGATCCGCATCGCCGCCACCAGCGCCGACACCTATCCCGCCATCGGCGCGCTCGGCCATGCCGCTTTCGTCGCCGCGCGGCTCGGCACGCTGTCGGAGCTCGCGCCGCACATTGCCGAGTATCGCGCCGCCTATCGCGCGGCGGGCCATCCCGGCAACGGCCGGGTCTATCTGCGCGTGCCGGTCTATGTGGCTGAGACCGCCGAGCGCGCGCGCGACGAGCCGGAGGAGAGCATCATGCGCCTCTTGCGCTATACCGGCGCGCTGATCGGCGAGTCCGCCAGCCGGCCCGGCGCGCGGCCGATCGAGCAGCGCGCCGAGCGCGCGCAGCATCTCCAGACCGTCACCTATGAGGAGGCGCTCAGCGACAAGGTCATCGTCGGCACGCCCGAAGCGGTGACCGACCGGCTGCAGGGCTTGCGCGAGGAGCTCGGCCTCGACGGCATCCTGGCCGAGCTCAACAGCGGCAGCCTCATCCCGCATGAGCGGGTGATGAACGCGCTGCGGCTGCTGTGCGATGAGGTGATGCCGCGGTTCAAATAGGCGCGCCGGTGATTAGAGCGCGTTTCGAGCAGATCGAATCGTCAACCTCGTTTTCCCCGCGAAAGCACAGGGCTGGCCGCGGAAAGAAATGCGGTTGCAAACCTATCCTGGCAGACTCGCTTTTATCGTCATGGCCGGGCTTGACCTGCACAAGGCCGCGCATGACGATGGTGAAGTGCAACGCACGCCGCAGAGACTCGCACCCGTTGCTCCTAGAAATTTCCCCGGACAACCCTGCGCGCAAGCGGGGACCCAGGGCGAGCGCCGCGCGGTCGCTCCTGGGCCCGCTTTCGCCGGGGCGACGGAGCGGCCCCCTATCCCCGCCGCAGCTCGGTCCGCTTGCCCAGCGCGCGTCCGAGCCCGTCGAGCCGCCGCTGCACGCTCTCGCCGTAGCGCTTGGCCGCCTCGGCGCCGAGCGTCAGCACCAGCGTGTTGCCGTCGAGGCCGAGCTTGCTGCGCGCCAGCAGCCGCGGCACGCCGCCCGACAGCGTGAAGGCGAGGCGGAGCGCGAGGCCGGTGACGCGCGCGGCGGCGAGCCCGTCCTCGTCGAGCAGCGCATGCACCACCTCGAAGCTGTTCTCGTTGCCGCCGTAGCGCGCATGCACGGCCGCGGCGAGCCAGGCGCGCTCGCGATGGTCGAGGCCGGCCACCGGCATGTAGAGCACGCTGTGCAAGGCCTGATCGGCGCGATAATCGGGATGCTCGTGCCAGGCGAGATCGCCCAGCAGCGCCGCCGCATGCCGCAGCCGGCGGCGCATCTCGCCCTCGCCGGCGAAGAGCGCGCCGGTCCAGGCGAAGACCTCCTCGCCATCGGCGCCGAAGCGGCGGTTCAGCAGCGCCATGTCGGCGCAGGCGGCGAGCAGCGGGTCCTCGCGCTGCGCCTCGCCGCGCAGCAGGCTGAAGATATGGCCCTCGCGCAGGCCGAAGGCGGAGAAGACCAGATGCTTGGGCCCGACCCGGCGCAACAGCCGCTGCAGCACACGCGCGGCGATCGGCACCACGTCGAGGCGCTTTCTCGACACGGTGGTGATCTTCTCCAGCGATTTGCGCGACTGGCGCGCGATGATGTCGAGGAAATCCTCGGCGTCGCCGCGCGGCACGGTGTAGTGCTGGATGATGTGGAGCGGATAGCGCGTCTGCTCCATATGGATGCGCGCCAGCGCCCGCCAGGCGCCGCCGACGGCGTAGAAGGCGCCGCCATCGACCTTGGCGCCGAGCCAGGGCACGGAGGCGAGATGCTTGTCGATGGCGTCGCGCAGCTTGCGGTCGTCTCCGGCATAATCGGCGAGCCGCAGCGGCCCGATCGGCAGGGTCGCGGCCGGGCCGACCTGGCCGCCCGCCACCGGCACCAGCTCGACGCTGCCGCCGCCGAGATCGCCGACCACGCCGTTGGCGTCGGGAATGCCGGCGAGCACGCCATAGGCCGAGAGCCTGCCCTCCTCGGCGCCGGCCAGCACCTTCACCTTCAGGCGATGGCGGCGCTGCACATCGGCAACGAAGCTGCGGCCGTCGCTGGCATCACGCACCGCGGCGGTGGCGAGCACGTCGAGCCGGCGCACGCCGACGCTGCGCGCCAGCGCCACGAAGCGCTGCAGGTTCTCGCGCGCCAGCGCGACCCCGTCGGGATCGAGCCGGCCGGTGTGCTCGAGGCCGCGGCCGAGCCCGCACATGACCTTCTCGTTGAAGAGCGTGCGCGGCGCGCGGCGGATGCCGTCATAGATGACCAGGCGGAGCGAGTTGGAGCCGATATCGACCACGGCCACCTGCCCGCCCCGTCTCGGCCGGGCCTGCCGCAGCGATCCCCGTCGCGGCACGCTGCGCATGCGCAATGCCTGGCTCAGAGGTCGGCTTTCTCCGCCACCAGACGCGGCGTGGCACGGACGCGTTGCAGCGCGCTGCCGCGGCCCGAGAGGCTGGGGTTGGTCATGAAATAGGTGTGGGCGCTGAAGGCGTCCGGCGCCACGCTCTCGCGCACATATTCGCCGTCGGGCAGGAGCTGCCAGGACAACGCCTGGTCGCGCAGATTGGCACCCATGATCTCGTCCAGCACCTGGCGATGCACCGTCTCGTTCTCGATCGGCACCAGTGCCTCGACGCGCCAGTCGAGATTGCGCGGCATCCAATCGGCCGAGGAGATGAACACCTTGGCGTCGTCCGAGGGCAGCTTGTGGCCGTTGCCGAAGCAGACGATACGGCCATGCTCGAGGAAGCGGCCGATGATGCTCTTGACGCGGATGTTCTCGGAGAGGCCGGCAACGCCCGGGCGCAGGCAGCAGATGCCGCGCACCACCAGGTCGATCTGCACCCCGGCCTGCGACGCGCGGTAGAGGAGATCGATGATGGCGGGATCGACCAGCGCGTTGACCTTGCCCCAGATCTGCGCCGGCCGCCCGGCGCCGGCATGCGCGATCTCGGCCTCGATCAGCTCGACCAGGCGGTGGCGCAGGCTGATCGGCGCCACCGAGATCTTCTCCAGCGTCGCCGGCGTGGCGTAGCCGGTCATGTAGTTGAACAGCCGCTGCGCGTCGCGGCAGAGCGCGGGGTCGCAGGTGAAGAAGCTCAAATCGGTATAGACCCGCGCGGTATAGGGGTGATAGTTGCCGGTGCCGAAATGCACGTAGGAGCGCAAGGCGCCGGCCTCGCGCCGCACCACCAGCGACACCTTGGCATGGGTCTTGAGCTCGAGGAAGCCATAGACCACCTGCACGCCGGCGCGCTCGAGATCGCGCGCCCAGCGGATGTTCTGCTCCTCGTCGAAGCGCGCCTTGAGCTCCACCAGCGCGGTCACCGACTTGCCGGCTTCGGCCGCCTCGATCAGCGCGCGCACGATCGGGCTGTCATCGCTGGTGCGGTAGAGTGTCTGCTTCACCGCCACCACCGCGGGATCGCGCGCCGCCTGGCGGACGAACTGCACCACCACGTCGAAGCTCTCATAGGGGTGGTGGACGACGATGTCCTTCTGGCGGATGGCGGCGAAGCAATCGCCGCCGAAATCGCGGATGCGCTCGGGAAAGCGCGGGTTGTAGGGCGTGTAGATGAGGTCGGGCCGCTCGTCGATGATGAGCTGCTTGGTGTCGGCGAGGCCGAGCAACCCTTCCGAGGCGAAGACGTCATCGGGCGAGGCGTCGAGCTGCTCGACGAGGAAGTCGCGGAGATCGTCGGGCATCCCCGCCTCGATGCCGAGGCGGATGACATGGCCGCGGCGCCGGCGCTTCAAGGCCGATTCGAACAGCCGCACCAGGTCCTCAGCCTCCTCCTCGATCTCGATGTCGCTGTCGCGCAGGATGCGGAACATGCCCTGGCCCGCGACCGAGAAGCCGGGGAAGAGATGGTCGAGATAGAGCCCGATCATCTGCTCCAGCGGCAGGAAGCGCACCGCCTTGCCGGGCAGCCGGACGAAGCGGTTGACCGTGGCCGGGATGAGCAGCAGCGCCTCCATTCGCTCGTCGTCGCTGGCGCGGGTGAGCTGCAGCGCCAGGCCCAGGCCGAGATTGGCGATGAAGGGGAATGGATGGGCGGGATCGACCGCGAGCGGCGTCAGCACCGGGAAGATCTCGGACATGAAGCGCTCTTCGAGCCAGGCGCGGTCGTCGGCCGCCAACTCCTCGGGCCCGACCACGGCGATCCCGGCCTCGGCCATCTGCTGGCGCAGCACGCGCCAGGTCACCTGCTGATCGCGCATCAGCTTGCCGGCGCGCAGGTTGATCGCCTCGAGCTGCTGCGCCGGGGTGAGCCCGTCCTGGCTCGGCGTGGCGATGCCGGCCAGCACATGGCCTTTGAGGCCGGCGACGCGGACCATGTAGAACTCGTCCAGATTGTTGGCCGAGATCGACAGGAAGCGCAGCCTCTCCAGCAGGGGGTGACGGGGGCTGTCGGCCTCGGCGAGCACGCGCTCGTTGAAGGCAAGCCAGCTCAGCTCGCGGTTGATGAAGCGCGCCGGCGAGTGCGCGTCGATCGTCGACGCCGCGGCGCGTAAAGCTTGGGCCACGTCTTTGCTCCCCATTCCCTGCCTGGGATGGCCAGTTTATAACGGTTGCATGGCGATGTCATGGCAGCCGGCACGACGATCATGAGTGACCTCTACCTGTTGCGCCATGCCAAGGCCGTGCCCCCAGAGGAAGGCGGCTCCGACCGCGACCGGCCGCTCGAACAGCGCGGCAGGCGGGCGGCTCAGGCGGTGGCGCGGTGGATCGGCGAGCAGCGTCTCGCCCCGGGGCTGGTGCTGTGCTCGCCGGCGCTGCGCACCCGCCAGACCCTGGATATCGTCGCTTCCGCCTTCCCGCTGCCGCCGCAGATCCTGATCGAGGACGGGCTTTACCTCGCCGCCGCCCCCCAGCTCTTCGCCCGGCTGCGCCGGATGCCGGCCGACACTGCCAGCGTCCTTTTGGTCGGCCACAATCCTGGATTTCATGAACTGGCAATCACTCTATCGGATGTGGCGGTCGGCCCGCTGATCGCGCGACTCGCCGGGTTTCCCGCCGGGGCGCTGGCGAGCTTCCAGGTCGAAATCCCCTGGGCGCATCTCGACCGCAGGCAAGCCCGGCTCACCGCCGTGGCGACGCCGAAGGACCTGATGCGCGGCCTCGATTAGTCTAGCGCAACGCGAAGCGTTGTCGCTGGCGCCGCGGACGAACGCGCAGAAGCGCGTTCGCCTAGCGCTCGAGCCCGAGCACCCGCTTCACCAGCGGCACGGTGATGCGGCGATGCTCGGCGAGCGAGGCGGCGTCGAGGGCCGCGACCGCGCGCAGCGCGGCGTCGAACGAGCGGTCGAGCTGGAGGGCGAGATAGGCCACCACCCCCTCGCCGACCTGGAGCTGGCGGTCGGCGAAGAGCTTGACGAGCAAGGCGCCGACCAGCGCCTCGTCCGGCGCCGCCACCGCCACCGCCGGACAGGCGACGAGGCGCGAGCGCAGATCGGCGAGCGCGATCGGCCAGCGCGCCGGCGGCTCGCGGGCGGCGACCAGGAGATGGCCGCCGCGCTCGGCCAAGAGATTATAGAGATGGAGCAGCGGCTCCTCGGGCGCGCGGTCGGCATCGTCGACGATCGCCGCCACCGCCTCGCAGAGCAGTATCGGCACGAGGCGGGTGGTGAGCGCGGCGGGGTCGATGAAGCGCGCCGCCGCCCGCGCCGCGAAGACGTGGGCGAGGTGGGTCTTGCCGCTGCCCGGCGGCCCGCACAGCGCCAGCGCCGGCGCCGGCCAGCGCGGCCAGCGGTCGAGCCAGGCGACGGCGTCCTGGTTGCAAGGCGCCACCAGGAAATCGGCGCGGCCCAGCGCCGGTCGGTGCGGCAGGTCGAGCGGCAGCTGCGCTGTCACCATGGTTCGTCTCGGCTGGATCAGCTCGGTGCGTCCTTCGACATGCGGGCTGCGCCCGCAAGCTCAGGATGAGGAGATTTTCTTTGTGCCATCAACCAAATATCCTCTCCTGAGCTCGTCGAAGGACTGAGCTGGCGCGCGAAGCGCGCCTGTCGAAGGACGCACCAGCGTCCCTGCAGCGAAACCATACTCTAATCTGAACTTTGCGGTCTAATCCGACGAATGTCGATTGGCGGGGTCGTAGAGCGGGCTGGCGAGATAGCGCGCAAGCGCGAAACGCACCAGCACGCCGATCACCGCCGCGGTCGGCAGCGCCATCAGCACGCCGAGAAAGCCGAAGACGCTGCCGAAGGCGAGGAGCGCGAAGATCACCCAGACGGGATGGAGATGGACGCGCGTGCCGACGAGCTTCGGCGCCAGCACGTTCGATTCCAACACCTGCCCGATGGCGAAGACAACGATCACCGCGAGCACCCCGGAGAAGCTGCCGAACTGGAGCAGCGCCAGGCTCAGCGCCAGCACCAGGCCGGTGGCGAAGCCGACATAGGGGATGAAGGTGAGAATGCCGGCGAGGATGCCGATGATGAGGCCGAATTCGAGGCGGATCAGCGACAGCGCCGCGGCGTAATAGACGCCGACGCCGAGGCAGACCAGCAGCTGGCCGTGGAGATATCCCGCGAGCGTGGCGTCGACCAGCCGCGCCTGCTCGCGGATGGTGGCGGCGTGGTGGCGCGGCAGCCAGCCGTCGATGCGGCGGACGAGGCGGTCCCAGTCGCGCAGCAGGAAGAAGGCCACCACCGGCGTGATGAAGAGCAGCGAGAGCAGGTTGGCGAGCGCGACGCCGCTGGACAGCACGCCCTGGATGAACCGCGCCAGCCAGGCGGCGACATCGCCGAGGCCGGCGCTGAGCGCGTCGCGCAGCTTGGCCACGTCCTCGGGCGCGAGCTGCTGCTGGGCGAACTGCATGAGCTGCTCGAAGCGCACGCGGGCATCGGCGACCATCGCCGGCACGCGCCGCGACAGCTCGCCCGCCTGCGACTGCACCAGCGGCACCAGTAGCGCGAAGATCAACAACAACAGCAGCACGAAGAGCAGCAGCGCCAGCACGGTGGCGAGGCTGCGCGGCACGCGCCAGCGCTCGAGCCGGTGCACCGCCGGGTCGAGGAAATAGGCGATCGCCGAGCCGGCGACGAAAGGCAGCAGGATCGGGCTCAGGAGATAGACGAGCAAAAAGAAGACGACGAGCGCGCCCAGCCAAAAATATATCTGCTGCCGCTCGCCCGTGGTCACGGCTTCGCCTCCGCCCCGGCCAGCGTCCGCGTCCAGCGCATGAGATAGCCGGCGCCGGAGATCACCGTCGTCGCCGCGGTGGCATAGACCAGGATGGCGGCCAGGCGGTGGAGCGCGAGGCCGAGGCCGAGCTCGGCCAGCACCGCGCCGACCAGCGCGATCTGCAGCGCGGTGTTGACCTTGCTGATCAGCAGCGGCTCCCAACGCATGGCTCGACCGAGCGCCGCCGCCAGCAGGAAGCCGCCGACGATCAAGGCGTCGCGGAAGACGACGAGGATGACGAGCCAGGTCGGCAGATGGCCGGCGATGCCCAAGGTCACGTACATGCTGACGAGCAGCGCCTTGTCGGCGATCGGATCGAGCAAGGCGCCGACGTCGGAGCGTTGATCGAAGCGCTTGGCGATGAAGCCGTCGACCGCATCCGACAGCCCGGCGGCGATGAACAGCCAGAAGGCCCAGGCGGTCTCGCCCGACAGCACCAGCCAGATCGCCAGCGGTACGCTCAGCAGCCGCCCGAGGGTGATGAGGTTGGGCAGGCTCACTCGGCTGCGCCTCAGCGGGGCGGCGGCGGGGCGGCGCGCCGCTGCAGCACCCAATCGGGATCGGCGCCGGTGAGCTCGAGGTCGCGCTGGGCGAGCGCGAGGCGAAGCTGATCGGCATCGCCGACATAGCGCAGCTCGATGCGCGCCTCGTTGCGGTCGAGCGCGAGGAGCCGGCTGCCGCGCACCGCCGGGATCGCGCTGAGCCGGTCGCGCACCGCCACCCACTCCTGCAGCGAGCCGGTCGGCACGCGCGCCATGAGCGTGCCGCCCTGCCGTGTGTCGAGGATGTTGGCGGCCTTCCACGCCTCCTCGACCTGCGCCATGACATCGGCGATGGCGCGGCCCATCATGTCGGCGTCGCTCTCGCCGGGATTGGCGGTGGTGGCGCCGACCCAGCTCTGCTCGGCGCCCGGCAAGCCCGGCGCGTAGCGCGTGCTGGTGACGTCGACGGCGTGCTGCGGCCCGTCGCTCGCGAGCGTCGCCTGCGTCACCAGCACGTCGGCGCCGCCGTAACGCTGCGCGATCGCCTGCAGTCGCTCGTCATCGCCGCGCGCCGCCGCGTCGGCATCGATCGCCTGGATATCCTCGAGCTCGCCCAAGGGCCGCACCAGCGGCACCAGACCCGACGGTAGCGGCGCATTCGCCCAGGCGTCGCGCCACGGGTTGGGATCGTCCCACAGCGTCACCTTGTCGCCTTGGTGCAGCACCGGCAGGACGATGACCGGCTTGCTCGCCGTCTCGGCAAAGCCGATGCCGGCCTGGCGCAGCCTCTGGCGCACCGCATCGGGCCGGAAGTGGACGGTGAAATCGGCGAGGTAGCGCACGTCGGAGCGGCGCTCATGGGCGACCTCGAAGCCCTGCACGAGATCGTTGAGTAGCGCCGCGTCGACCGGCGGCAGCCGGCCGCGGTCGGCGGCGAGCGTCATGCGCCGCATCAGCAGATCGAAGCCGCGGCTCTCGCCCTCGGCGATCGCCTGGTCGCGCGCCGCCGCGGCGTTGGCGGCGGTGACGTCGACCGGCACCGGCGAGACCGTGTAGACGTCGACGCGGCGCGCCGGAACCTCTGCCGCGGCGCCGTCGACAAGGCCCGCGCCGAGCAGCAGCGCCGCCGCAAGCAGCCGTCTCAGGAGCATTGCAAACCGTTCGGCATCGCCAGTATTGTCCCCGTGCCGCGCCTGCCGCGGTAATAGCCTATAACGGTCGAGGGCGCCATAAAGAGCCAAAGCTACCGCGATGCCGGCGTCGACATCGATGCCGGCGATGCCCTGGTCGAGGCGATCAAGCCGCTTGCCAAGGCGACGGCGCGGGCCGGCACTGAAGCGGGTCTCGGCGGCTTCGGCGCGCTTTTCGATCTCAGGGCGGCGGGCTACACGGACCCCATCCTGGTGGCGACCACCGACGGCGTCGGCACCAAGCTCAAGATCGCCATCGCCACCGGCCGGCACGACACGATCGGCATCGACCTCGTCGCCATGTGCGTCAACGACCTCGTGGTGCAGGGCGCCGAGCCGCTGTTCTTCCTCGATTATTTCGCCACCGGGAAGCTCGACGTGGCGGCCGGCCGGACCATTCTCGAAGGCATCGCCGGCGCCTGCCGCGAGGTCGGCTGCGCCTTGATCGGCGGCGAGACGGCGGAGATGCCCGGCATGTACGCGACAGGCGATTACGATCTCGCCGGCTTCGCCGTCGGCGCGGTCGAGCGCGGCCAGGTGCTGGACGGCAGCACGGTGGCGCCGGGCGATGTGGTGCTCGGCCTCGAATCGAGCGGGCTGCATTCCAACGGCTTCTCGCTGGTGCGCCGGGTCGTCGACGAGGCCGGGCTCGACTATGGCGCGCCGGCGCCGTTTGCCCCGGAGCAGACGCTGGGGGACGCGCTGCTGGTGCCGACGCGGCTCTATGTCCGGGGCTGCCGCGCGGCGCTCGCGGCGGGGGGCGTCAAGGCCTTCGCGCATATCACCGGCGGCGGTTTGGTGGAGAACATCCCGCGCGTGCTGCCGGACGGGACCGCGGCCGAGCTCGACGCCCGCGGCTGGAGCCTGCCGCCGGTCTGTCGCTGGCTCGCCGACACCGCCGGCATCGCCCGCGCGGAGCTGGCGCGCACCTTCAATTGCGGCATCGGCATGGTCGCGGTGGTCGAGCCCGACGCGGTCGAGCGCGTCAGCGCCACGCTCGCCGGCGCCGGCGAGCGCGTGCGGCGCATCGGCCGCATCGTCGCGCGCCCCGGCGAGGCGCCGGCGACCGAGCTCACGCATCTGGAGTCGTGGCCTGGTTAGGCGCCTATTTCCGCTGCATGGGCGCAGTGCGTCCTTCGACAGGCACGCTGCGCGCGCCAGCTCAGGATTAGGAAAATTACTGATGGCACAAAGAAAATCACCTCATCCTGAGCGCGAGCGTAGCGAGCAGTCGAAGGACGCACTGAGTCAATCCAGCGGAAACTTGCTCTAGGACTTGGCCGTCACGCGGCATGATCACGCTCGCCGCAGCCGCGCTGTTCTGGATCGCCGTAGCGCTGGTCCGGAAATTCAATTGGGATCTCGGCGGCTACAAGGCGCCTGCGCCGCAGCGCTTGCCAAGCCCCGCGCCGGCGTTATACCAATCCGGCAATCGACCGGCTTGAAGGGGGATTAAACGATGGCGATGGACCAGGAGCTGCAACGCCACAAGGAGGTCTGGCTCGGCTTCACCAGGCTGCTGAAATGGGCGATCGCGATCATCGTCATCATTTTGCTGCTGATGGCCTTCTTCCTGCTCTAGTGTACCCCTCAACGATCGCCTTGCCCGCGAAAGCGGGCACCCAGGGGCCTCACCCCGCGCTCATCGCTTGAGGGCGTCGCGGATGCGCGGCAGCTCGGCCTCGATGCGCGCGCGATCATAGACGCCGGCGGGATCGGCGCGGCGCGGCAGGAATTGCAGGAACGGCAGATAGAGCCGGTGGCTCTCCTCGTAGAGCCGGCGCAGCTCCGGCAGCGGCTCCGCATGGTCGTCGACGCGCAGGTCGAGATAGGGATAGTCCTCGCCGGCATGGATGAGGAGCGCCGCCGCTTGCTTGCCGCGCCTGTCGCCGCCCGCCGCCTGCCCGGCCTCGAGTGCGGCGATGAGGCGATGGGCGAAGGGCCGCCCTGCCGCTGCCTCGTAGGCCTCGGCCGTGGCCTCGATCACCTGCGGTCCCGCCAGCGTGTTGCCCGCGACCGCGAAGCCCGTCGCGATGTGATGGCCGCACCAGGCGACGCAGTCGCTGCCGGTATGCGCGGCGATCCCGCCCGCGGCGTCGATCACGTGGAGCTGCCGGCTGGCGCGGCCGGCATCGGCGGCAAGCAGCGTCTCGACCACGGCGCTCGCCGGCGTGCCCGCTTGCAGCAGGGCGAGGCCCTTGCGCCCATAGGTGGGATTGACCAGCGCTTGCGTCGCGAGCGCGCCGACGCCGCTCTCGGCGTAAGGGCAGAGCGCGCCGACGGCGAAGAACTTGCTCGTGACCGCGACGCCGAACGCGCCGCTCTCCGCGTCACGCGCGACGATCGACCAGGTCATGCGGTCATCCAGCCGGCGCGCCGCCCGCCACGCTTTGCCATGGCTGGTGATACCAATGATGTGGCGGCGAATCCAGCGGTCTACCGACGCTACTTATTCCGCCGTCCCCCGCGAACGCTGGGGTCCAGGCGGGACCGACGTGCGGTTGCTCCTGGGCCCCCGCTTTTGCGCTAGGGCATGCTCACTACTCGCAGCTGCTGCGCAGCCCCTCCCCCCTTGAGGGCCCTTGAGGGGGAGGGTGCCCGAGGCTGAACGCCTCGGGCAGGTGGGGGGACAACC
>JBKQTR010000042.1:0-4108 GCA_052143095.1 Allostellaceae bacterium | reverse complement strand
GGTCGACACCGAAGCGCCGCCGGTAGCGGTCAAGGACGAAGCTCTCTTCCTCGGCGGTCATCGCCTCGCCTTCGCGACCCCACCCGAAATGCTTCATGCGGGCTTCTGCCATCGCTTCCTCGCTCTCTTCCGCCGGTGAAACGCTGCTCGCGTTATCTCAGCCGCAACCGTAGCGAGCCATCGCGCCGGCACCATCGAAGTGGCTTACAGGAGCACGTCGCCATCATTGCCGCAGTGAATTGCCGGCGCTGCGGAAGGCGACGCTAGCGGAGGCCCCTGTCCGCCGTCTCCAGCAGGTCCTCTGCCTCACGCACGACGATGTAGGCGAGGAGGGCGGCGACGGTGAGCGTGATCCCAAGCAGGGCAATATGCAAGAACGTCTCGCGTTCTCCGCCCGGGTGTCGAGCCGGTAGAGGAGCGCTGCGTAGAGCAGGTGACGAAACCATAGCGCACCCCGGTGCCTGATCTGCTGCAATCGCAGCTCAGGTTGCAAGCTAACGGCTTTTCGCCTCCATCTTTCCTCCAAGCACCGCCGCGAGATAATCCGAGAAGGCTCGTACCTTGGAGGACGGGCGTCGCCCGTCAGGGTAGACCGCGTGGACGTCGAGGGGTTCGAGCTGGTAGTCGCGCAGGACGGGACGGAGCTCGCCGCATTCCAGCTCTGCCCGGCACATCCATTGCGAAACCACGGCGATGCCGAGCCCGGCTTTGACGCACGCCATCACGCCTTCGGCGGAACCCGGCCTTCGACAGCGACCGATGTCACGGCGCCGGACCGCGTAAAGCTCCAGCCGCGCGGACCGGACCAACCCGGCCCGAGGATGCAGTCGTGCCGGGAGAGATCGGCGACCGTCTCGGGAACGCCTCTCTGCGCGAGGTAGGCCGGCGATGCGACCGATTGGCGGCATCATCTCGGGCGTGGGGCAAGCCCTGCTCGAGCAGTCGGAGACCGACCCGGCGATGGGCCGCTTCCTCAACCGCAACTATTCCGGCTGCCTCGTGCCGACGAACGCGGACATCCGAGAGCTCGACATCCTGTTCGTTGGCGAGTTCGACGAAGAGGCCAGTCCTCTGGGTGTCAAAGGGTTGGGCGAGCTTACGGCAGTTTCCGTCGCACCCGCCATCGCCAACGCCGTCTATCACGCGACCGGCAAGAGAGTGCGCGATCTACCAATCACGGTGGAAAAGCTGCTGTGAAGCGGACGGGGCTGGAACAGTCGAGGGCGCTCATCGAAGCCGTGGGCGCAGAGCGCCAGATCAAGCTTCCGCCTCTGTGATTAAAGGCTTCGCAGGAAGCCGATCATCGCAGCGTTCACCTCATCCGGACGTTCCTGCTGGGTCCAGTGGCCGCAGCCCGGCAGCATGACGGTTCCGCGAAGCTGCGGAACTATTTTCGACAAGTTCGGTATGAGCTGGTCCATGCCGCGGAACGCCACGACGAGATCGCGGTCGCCGGCGATATAAAGAGCCGGCACGGTCACCCTCGCTCCAACGAACGGTGCCAGGAGCTCCCAGTTGCGATCGATGTTGCGATACCAGTTCAAGCCGCCACGAAAGCCCGTGCGTGCAAACTCAGCGGCGTAGAAGTCCACGTCAGTTTCCTTGACCCAGAACGGCAAAGAAGCGGGACTCGCCATCGCCGTTAGGAAGCCACCCTTACGCGGCACCATCCCGACCTCTTTGCCTGGCGCTCGGAGTGGCGCATCGCCCGAAGCCGAGTGGAGCATGTTGCGGATGCTCAGGCGCGGATCGCGCTCAAGTTCCGCTTCGGCGATGCCCGGAGTCTGGAAGTAGAGCTGATAGAAGAGTGCGTCGCTGGTCTGGGGCATGACAGTGGTCGGACGGGCTGGCGCTCGTGACCGGAACGGCACACTCAAGCCGATCACGGCGCGGAACCGGTCGGCCCGCAACAGCGCCGCATGCCAGGCGACCGGCGCGCCCCAATCGTGGCCCGCGATCACGGCTTGCTCTGCGCCAAGAGCGTCGAGCACGCCGACCACGTCGCCGACGAGATGAAAGATCGTGTATTTTTCAATCTCCTGCGGATGGTCGCTCTGACCATAGCCACGCATATCCGGCGCCACCGCATGGTACCCAGCCGCCGCTAGCGCGTGCAGCTGATGGCGCCAGGAATACCAGGACTCGGGAAAGCCATGGCAGAGTAGAACCAGCGGCCCCACGCCCTGCTCGGCAAGATGCAGCCGGATGCCGTTCGTCTCGATGGTGCGATGCTTGAGCTCACTCATCCCCCTCCGCCTCCCCGTGCCAGGACTATATCTTGGCCATCACCGCCAGTACACGCTTCACCAACGCAGGATCGCTATAGACGCTGCGCGGCTTCAACAGATTCTGGACTTCGGCAGTCAGCTTGTGGATGGCCACGTCTTCGGCTGCGAGTCGAGTTAGGGCGATGCCGAATTTGAGCGTGGTCTCAAAATCTGCCGGACGTTGCCCCCGCGTATCAGGAAATACGAAGTCGAGGATCGCCACCGACCACGGCGTCTCGATCAGCGCTTGCATCTCGGCGAAGAAGGCCGGCGCCAGCCCGGCGATCGGATTGCGATCTCTCGTCAGCCTCTCGAGCAGCCTGCGGAGCAGGCATGCCTCCTGGGCGGCCACACTCATGCCTTGGCCGTAGACGGGATTGAAGCGGCAGATTGCGTCGGCGATGGGGAGAAGCCCGTGCGGAAAGATCTCGAGACGCTCGAAATGGCGTCGCACGCTTTCGGGGAAGCCATAGCGCGCGACTTCTCCCAGGCGTCTAGCGCGCTTAACCGCATTGTATATCGTCGGGGTTCGCAGTTCGCGAGCGTAAGCGAGGAAGCCCTCCGCGTCGCCGGGCGGTGCGTCGCCGTGGCGCCCGCCGATTGTCGCCATCCAGCGGTTGCCTTCGAGCGGCAACATCAGGCCGCCACGACTGTTCTGGGGCGCTTGGCCAAACGTCATGACGCCTTTCCAATCGGTCGGGGCGTCGTTGGGGATGTCAAAGACGCACGTGGCATAGCCAAGATCGATGCCGATGGTGGTCTCATCCGGCAGCCGTGCGCCGATCGATTGCAGCAGGGCGAGAGTAAGGGCGCCGCGCCCGGAGGCGTCGACGACGAGATCCGCTTGCAGCGTCTCGCTCGCGCCGTCGGCGTTCTCGTAGCGCACGCCGGTGACCGCCGCGCCACCTGGGGTCGCCGTCACTTCCTGGACACGGCAGATCTGGCGTACCGTGGTGTTCGTGAGGCTTTCCAAACGCCGTCGCACGGCGTACTCGATGGTCGGCCGCGACACTGCGTAACTAAGCCAGCCGAGATCGCGCTGCGGGAAGGGATCGTATCCCGGACGCTCCATCCGAATGTCGAGACCGACCCTAAGCGGCACGGCCCCGGCCCGCGCGAGGTCCAGCTCGAAGTCGGGGAAGAGCTCGCCCAGCGCCCGCTGACCGCTCAACAACAGCGCATGCACGTGACGTGCCTGCGGCGTCCCCGCGCGATGCTCCGGCCCCGAAGGCAACGCGTCGCACTCTAGCACGACTACCTGCTCGAAGTGCCCGGCGAGCGCACCCGCCGCGGCGAGTCCGCCCATCCCCGCACCGATCACCACGGCCCGTCTGCCGATCAGAGTGGACGTCATCGCGCGCCCCATTGCGCGCTCTCCCCAAGCCGAAGCGCCGATGCCATCCAAGCATATTGCGGCGCGCCAGAGCAAGGAAAGGTGGCATCATTTCATTCATAGCGCGCATACAGTAAGCTGCGCGGGCGGCGTCATTTGTCTGTTGCCTTTTCGCGCCAAGCAACCGCAAATCACCCCACTAGAGGCCGGGTTCTGATGCTTCGGAAGACCAAGGCCGGTGCGGCGGTTTCCGCTTTCAATCCGTCAGCGGACCCTCAGAGCTCAATCGCTCACGTCGCAAAAGTGCCATTGGACTAAACCGCTCTACCGCGCGAGCGGTTTAGTCCCATGGCACACAGATGCCAGAACTCATGCGCCGGGTTGTCCGGAGCTGGCGAAAGCTGACGCCACATCCCCGGCGCATCCGTTGGTCAACCCACGAAAACTTGCTTAGCGTCAGCGGAATCCGCGTCAGCGTTGCGTCCTGCTCCCCTTGGCCTTGGACGAT
>JBKQTR010000041.1:0-3967 GCA_052143095.1 Allostellaceae bacterium | reverse complement strand
CGCTCCCCTGATCGCGCGTCGCCGGATATTCGTCGCCGAAAACGTTCACCGTCACGAAATTTGTGAATTTCTCGTCGCCGTCGTTGCGCAGAATCAGCACCTTGCGTCCATCCCCGATAAAGATGATCGCATTATGTGGGGGCTTGGGCTTGCGCATGGCGTGCTCGCCTCCTGCAAAACGCGCCACCCGCCGGCGGGCGGCTTCCGCACTCGAAACATATCACGCGACGGCAGCGTCAGAATTGCGCTCGCGCAAATCAAGGGCTGGTTTTGCGGGCGCTGGCGAGGCGAGCGGCGAGCGCGTCGGCGTCCGCCCGCAGCCGGTCGGAGACTGTCACTGGGTAGGGTCTTTCCGCCGCGTCGAGCGCGCGCAGGCGCGGCGGGAGCGCCGCGATCATCGCCGCGCTCCTGTCCCGGAGATCGGAGATCCGGGCGCGCGCCTTGATCCGCCTGCCGCTCGCCATCGCCGGCTCCAGAAGCGGCGCGCCTTCATGCGTCTCGTCCCGCCGGGCGACCACGTCGCCGATCGCCAACCCGCCGGCCATCCGGCGGAAGACCTGCTTGCGGCCGGGCATCGTCCCCTTGCGCGCGGAGAACTTCATCCGACCGCTTCCCGCGTATTCCGTCAGCTTGTAAGCGATGTCGAGCGCGGGTGCGTCGGCCGAGACGCTCATCTCGGTACCGACGCCGAACGCGTCGATCGGCGCGCCGGCCTTGACGAGCCGATCGATGCGCGTCTCGTTGAGTCCGCCGCTCGCAAAGATCTTCAGGCGCTGGAGCCCCGCGTCGTCCAGCATGGCGCGCGCGGCGCGCGACAGCGCGTCCAGATCGCCGGAATCGAGGCGGACGCCGGTCAGCCGGCAGTCCTCGCCGATCCGGCGCGCAAGTTCGATCGCCCGGCGCACCCCTTCCAGCGTGTCGTAGGTGTCGACCAAGAGGACCGTGCTCGGGTAGATCTCGGCGAAAGCCCCGAAAGCCTCGAGTTCGTCATCGAACGCCTGCACGAAGCTGTGCGCCATGGTGCCTGTGACGGGGATTCCATAGCGTGCGCCCGCGGCAAGCAGCGAGGTGGCCGAAACTCCGGCGACCGCGAATGCCCGCGCGCCCTTGAGCGCTGCATCCAGCCCTTGCGCTCGCCGCGCTCCGAAATCGACCACCGTCCGCCCCGCTGCGGCCTCGACCACGCGGAAGGCCTTCGAGGCCAGAACCGTCTGCAGGCTGATCTGGTTCACGACGAGCGTCTCGACCACCTGCGCCTGTCCGATGGGCGCAGTGACCTCGAGAATCGGCTCGCCGGGGAAGATCGGCGCGCCCTCCGCGACCGCGATTACGTTTCCCGTGAAGCGGAACTCCGGCAGAGCCGCGAGCAGGCTTTGCGGAAGTGTGTTGAGCGACCGCAGGTAGGATATGTCCTGCTCGTGAAAGCGAAAGCCTTCGAGCTCATCCAGGAGATCGTCGAGGCCGCAGGCGATGAGGAAGTTGCGGCTCGCCGGCAGCTCGCGGACGAAGAGGCTGAACGTCGCACTCGCGTCCATGCCGCGGAGGCCGTATGCGCCCAGCATGGTCAGTTCATAAAGATCGGTGAAGAGAGCGGTGATTTCGCTCGCCCCATCTCGTGTCGATGCGTTCATGGCGTGACGCGCCGTTTCCTGGATTCGCCGCTTGATCTCTACCAAACGCGAGGCTGGTGGCGGAGTCCCCCACGCCGTCCCTTGCGCGACAAGCGAAACGCGAGTCGTCAGGCTGCGGTCCGGCCCAACCCAGATATCCATGTCAACCGCGTTGATTCCGCCCGCGGAGGCAGGTCACCCTAGGATTTGCGTCGGATCAATGACCGAAACGAGTGATTGCTCTATGAAACCATGAAGGGGAAGGGCTTGCGCATTGTCGCCGGGTTCGCGCCGAGCGACGATGCAAGAGCGGTGGAGATCATAACGATGAGCGACACCCAAGTAGCAGCGCTGGATCACACGGTCCAGCAGACCAACATCTGGCTGAAGACGCTAGGCGAGGAACTGCACGTGGAGGACAGGCATGCAGCGTACATGGCGCTACGCGCCGTGCTCCACGTCTTGCGCGATCGCCTCACCGCGGAGCAGGCCGTGCATCTGGGAGCGCAGCTGCCGCTGCTTATCCGGGGCCTTTACTACGAAGGCTGGCGCCTGGCCGAAAAGCCCGCCGGCGAACGGCAGCCTGACGAGTTCGCGGCCCTGGTGGCGGCCCAGATGCCGCCGCAGTTCGCGCGCGACGCTTTGCGGGTGACCAAGGCGGTTTTCAACTTGCTGGCGAAGGAGCTCGATTACGGGGAAATCGCCAAGATCGTCGCAACCCTGCCAGTTCCGCTGCGCAGCCTGTGGCCGGCGAAGGCCGCTTGAGATCTTTCCGGGTGTGACGATTGGGAAGCGACTTCACATTTTGGTCAGGTCCACGAGGTGACCGTCGTGGGTCGGTGCGTGATCCGCTTTGGCTAACAGGTGGGTGCGTTGGCGTGTTATTGTCGCATCCCTAGCGTCGCTGCAACAGTCGAGAGCGGGCGATGCAGCGGTTTCGAAGCATCAAGACGCCGTCATGCCGATAAACGCCACGGTCGTTTCCGCTATGTCCGAAGCGTCGCCCTCCTCCCCCGCCAAAGCGAAGATGCGCTCCCCACGCGTCATGGTCCTTGCCTGGGGGAAGATCGAGGTAGAGGGCGCCGGGACGTTCAGGGATGCCAAGCTCTTTCCCGGAGGCGCCAGGGAGTGGGATTGGCGCGAGACCGGGACGGAACACGCGCCCGGTATTCAGCCCGATGATGTACGCGAGCTATTGGATCACGGCGCTACGACCATCGTGCTGTCGCTAGGCATGTTGAAGCGGCTGGGGATCTGTCCCGAGACGCTCGAGCTACTGAAGCGGCAAGGCGTGAGCGTGCATGTGCTGCCGACGCAGGACGCCGTCGATCTCTATAACGACTTGCGCAAGACGGAGCTAGTCGCGGGGCTGTTCCACACGACCTGTTAGCGACGCCGCTCGCGATGCGTTTCTGGCCTAGAGCGAAGTTATCCCATGACCGACATGCCCCACATTGCGCTGCTGCCAGTGGGTAACCCCGATCGCCGCGCCCTCGACGACTTGGCGCGGGACCTAGGCGGTATGGGTTTCGATGTCGAGCTGGCCGGGCGGCGCGCGCTGCCGCAAGGGGCGTTCGATGCCAGGCGCGGCCAGTTCCGTGCTGATGCCCTGCTCGGCCTGGCGCTTTCGGTCAGGGCTGAGCGCGTGCTCGCCGTCACCGACGTCGACCTCTACGCCCGGGATCTGAACTTCGTGTTTGGCGTCGCCCAGCCGAGCGGAGAAGCCTGCGTCGTCTCGCTGTTCCGGCTCCATCTCGACGCCGACAAGGAGCGTTTTCGCGGCCGCGCTTTGAAGGAGGCGATGCACGAGCTCGGCCACACCTTCGGGCTCGGCCATTGCGCCGACCCGCGCTGCGTCATGTGGTTCAGCAATACCCTGGAGGAGACCGACCGCAAAGGGGCCGTCTACTACCCCGGTGCGAGGAGACGCTCCACTTGGCGCGCCGTCCAGCCTGAAGCATGCTCGTCTGCGAATGGCGGAGCCCTCCAGAGCCGCGCGCCTTTCAGGCCGCGAGCACACGGATCACTTCCGGCGAGCTGTTGAGATATCGGAATGGGTTGCTCATGGCTCGAAGCCGATTCCGGACATGGCCCTGACCTCAGTGTTTGCGCACGGTCAAGCTCATTCATTTCGGCATTGTGCATGCTCCTGGGCGTTGGGATCCGAAGCGTGAGCCCGTCTTGCCATGCAGCCCTGACGACCGCATCACCTCACATCCGGTCGAGCTTTTGGGCTCGGACCATAATCCCTCATGCTCGAGGGCATCGGGCTCGGGTTGGCGGGACCATCCTTTTTCACGGCGTGTTTCAGCCCGGGGGTTGATCCGCGGTCGCCGCCCGCCCGGATCCGGCGAAGC
>JBKQTR010000040.1:0-6079 GCA_052143095.1 Allostellaceae bacterium | reverse complement strand
CATTGCGAGTATTTCTGCTTCTCCGGCGGCAGCCATACCGGCGCGCTGGGGCCGGTGCACAACCCCTTGAAGATGGGCTACTCCGCCGGCGGTTCCTCGTCCGGCAGCGCAGCCCTGCTCGCCGCCGGCGAGGTCGACATGGCAATCGGCGGCGACCAGGGCGGCTCGATCCGCATTCCCGCCGCCTATTGCGGCGTCTACGGCATGAAGCCGACCCATGGTCTCGTGCCCTACACCGGCGTCATGCCGATCGAGATCACGCTCGATCACACCGGGCCGATGACGCGCAACGTCGCCGACAACGCGCTGCTGCTCGAGGTGCTGGCCGGCGAGGACGGGCTCGATCCGCGCCAGTACGGCGTCAAGACCGAGGCCTACACCAAGGCGCTCGACGGCGGCGTCAAGGGGCTGCGCATCGGTGTCGTCAAGGAGGGCTTCAACCTGCCCAATTCCGAGCGCGACGTCGACGCCAAGGTGAAGCAGGCGGCGGCGGCGCTGCGCGATCTCGGCGCCACGGTGTCGGAGGTGGCGGTGCCGATGCATGCGCTGGGCGGCGCGATCTGGAGTCCGATCGCGCTCGAGGGTGCGACCGAGCTGATGATGCGCGGCAACGGCATGGGCACCAATTGGCGCGGGCTCTACACGACGAGCCTGCTCGACGCCCATTCCGCCTGGAAGCAGCGCGCCGACGAGCTCTCCGACACGCTCAAGATCTCGATGCTGCTTGGCCACTACTTCATCAAGCACTACCGCGGCCACTATTACGCCAAGGCGCAAAACCTCAGCCGCAAGCTGCGCGCCGCCTATGACGCAGCGCTGGCGCAGGTGGATTTGCTGGTGATGCCGACCCTGCCGCTGAAGGCGACGCCGTTGCCGCCGGCCGATGCGCCGCGCGCGCTCTATATCCAGCGCGCCTTCGAGATGATCGGCAACACCGCGCCGTTCGACGCCACCGGCCATCCCGCCATGAGCGTTCCCTGCGGCTTGAGCGACGGGTTGCCGGTGGGGCTGATGATCATCGGCAAGCATTATGACGAAGCGACGATCTACCGCGCCGCCGCCGCCTTCGAGCGCGCCGGCGACTGGAAGAAGATGTGATGCACGGGGCAGCCCGGCCGTGCGCGGCCGGGCCGCCGCTCTCAACGGAGGCAATCATGGATCTGGGATTGAAAGGCAAGACGGCGCTGGTCACCGGCGGCAGCAAAGGCATCGGCCGGGCGATCGCCGACATGTTCGCCGCCGAAGGCGCCGGCGTCGCCATCTGCGCGCGCAAGCCCGAGGAGGTGAGCGCGACGGTCGCCGCTCTGGCGGCGAAGGGCGTGCCGGCCTGGGGCAAGGCGCTCGACGTCGCCGACGCGCCGGCGCTCAGGCAATGGGTCGAGGGCGCCGCCGGCGAGCTCGGCGGCATCGACATTCTCGTTTGCAATGTCAGCGCCATCGCCGTCGGCAACTCGCCCGAGACTTGGGAGACGTCGTTCCGCACCGACATGATGCACTCGGTCAACGCGGTCACTGCGGCGCTGCCCTGGCTCGAGAAATCCGCCTCGGCCTCGATCGCGCTGATCTCCAGCGTCTCCGGCTTCGAGGTCGATTTCGCCGCCGGCTCCTACGGCGCCACCAAGGCGGCGCTCATCCACTACGCCAAGGGGCTGGCCAACCAGCTCGCGCCCAAGGGCATCCGCGTCAATGCCGTCTCGCCCGGCAACACCTATTTCGAGGGCGGCGTCTGGCAGAACATCGAGCGCGGCAATCCCGGCCTCTACAAGATGGCGCTGGGGCTCAATCCCACCGGCCGCATGGGCACGCCCGAAGAGGTCGCCTATGGCGTCGTCTTCCTCTCGAGCCCGTTGGCGAGCCGCATCTCCGGCACCAATCTGATCATCGACGGCGCGCTGACCAAAGCGGTGTAGGGAGGTCGGCCATGCACGGACCCCTCGACCACTCCATCCACAAGGGACAGGGCCATTACGGTTGGGACAACAGCTTCCCGCCGGTGCTGCGGGTGGCGCCGGGCGCCACCATAGAGTTCCAATGCCGCGACGCCTCGGCCGGCCAGTTCTCGCGCGAGACCACCGCCGCCGAGGTACCGAAGATCGATCTCGCCTTCGTCAACCCGGTGACCGGGCCGATCTTCGTCGACGGCGCGGCGCCGGGCGACGTGCTCAAGGTGACGGTGCTCGCCTTCAGGCCGTCGGGCTGGGGCTGGACCGCGAATATTCCCGGCTTCGGCCTGCTCGCCGACCAGTTCCCCGATCCCGCCATCCATCACTGGAGCTACGATCCCGCCGGCAAAATACCGGCGATGTTCGGGCCGGGCGGCCGCGTGCCGCTGCGGCCGATGGCCGGCACCATCGGCCTGGCGCCGGCGGCGCCGGGGCATCACTCGATCGTCCCGCCGCGCCGCGTCGGCGGCAACATGGATGTGCGCGACATCGCCGAGGGCGCCGAGCTCTATCTGCCGGTCGAGGTCAAGGGCGCGCTGTTCTCGGTCGGCGACATGCATGCGACGCAAGGCGATGGCGAAGTCTGCGGCACGGCGATCGAGACGGCGATGGACATCGCCCTCAAGCTCGAGCTGATCAAGGGCGTCGACCTGCGGTTCCCGCGCTACACCACGCCGGGTCCGGTGTCGCGGCATTTCGACGCCAAGGGCTATGAGGTCACCACCGGCATCGGTCCCGATCTGATGCGCGGCGCCAAGGACGCGGTCAAGGCCATGGTCGAGCTGCTGAGCCGCCGCCACGGCATGCGGCCGGTCGAGGCTTATATGCTGTGCAGCGTCTGCGCCGATCTCCGCATCAGCTCGATCGTCGACATGCCGAACTGGGTGGTGTCGATGTATTTCCCGCGCGTAGTGTTCGAGTAGAGGGCGCGCGGCCTATCCCGCCTGGAGGTGGAGCGCCATCTCGCGGTCACGCTGATAGGGATCGCTCGACCCGCCGCAGGCGGCAAGCGCAAGGCCAAGGCTGACGAGCAGCAGCGTCGCCAGAAGTCTCATGAGAAAAGTGTCCTGCTGTCGGGAGACGGCCCCCTGCACCGCGCAGGGGGCCGCTTCCCGCGTCAATGCACGGTGATCGTCGGGCTGACCAGCGGCGCGTCGGCGCTGGCGAAATAGCCGCTGGCGCGCTGCTTCGCCAAGGTCTGCGCGGCGTCGTCAGCGGTTTGCGGCGCGGGGGCGACCAGCGGCGCGTCGGCATCGGCGAAATAGCCGCTCGCCTGCTGCCGGGCGAGCGTCGCAGCGCTGCTCCCGGTGTTATATTCGGTCGGGCCGACGAGGGAGGCGTCGGCGGCATCGAAATAGCCGATCTTGCCGGAGGCGGGCGACGCCAGGGCGGCGGTGGCGGCCGGAAGCAAAAGGCCCGCGGCGAGCGCGAGCACGCGAAGTTTGGGGGACATGGTTACTCCTTCTGCAGGGGAGAGGCCCTACACTCCCAAGACATCGGGATGTCCGGTTTTATTCCCAATGATTGCTTCGGCAAATGGACTATACGGCGATCGCAAATAATCGCTAGACTGCGTCCCGAGGTTGGGGGAGACGCGCGAGCCATGATTCCCGTGCTGCTGGGTTCGGTGCTGAGCCTGCTGTTCTTTTCGGTCGTGCTCGTCGCCGAGATCCGCGACGGCGATCACCGCCGCATCCGCGAGCTCGGTATTCTCGTCGGCATCCTGAGCCTGGTCGCCGCTTATGCCAGCCACGCTGTCATCGCCGGCGGCTGGCCAGAGATCGCCAGCCTCTCCTCGCTGATCTTCTCGGGCGGCTAAGCGCCGAGCGCGTTAGCGCTCGTCGCGGGCCACATTACATTACATTTCTTTAATACCTGTCATGGTAAAGCCCGGACGCTCGGCGTGGAGGCGTGCCGCTTCCCGCCGACGCGCGGGGGCGTGCCATGCATATTCTTTCCCGACTGTCGGTCCGCAGCATCCTCGATGCCGTCTTCCTGACCCTCGCCGTCGCGCTGTGCTGCGCGCTCGCCTTGCTGATCAACACGGCGTGGCAGGCGGTCGGGCTGGGCGGGCACCTCACCGCGCTGGCCGAGGCCAATCGCGTCGTCTCCCAGGGGATGCAGGACATGCGCGACCGCAGCAACGATGCGCTGGTGGCGCTGCAGGGCAGCGAGGACGCGCGCGCCGTGGTTGCCGACGCCCACGCCCGGACCATCGTCCTCTTAAACGACGCGATCGACGCCGTGCAGCGCAGCGGCGCGCCCGGGGTCGAGGCGTCGGTCGCCACCGTGCAAGGCAACTGGCCGAAGCTCGACGGCGAATGGCAGGCGATGGTGGCGCTCGCCGCCAAGCCCAAGGCCGAGCGCGACACGGCGGCGATCATCCAGTGGAGCCGCGATTCCACCGACTTCACCGTCGGCCTCGGCCGCATGTCGCTGGCGGTCAACAATGAAGGCCGTGTCGCCGATCCCGGCGTCGGCGAGTTGGTGGCGATCTCGCAGCTGGGCTGGATGGCGCAGGATTCCTCCGGTCTCGAATGCGTGGTGCCGCGGACGTTGCTGGCGACCTCGAAGCCGCTCGCGGCCGAGCAGCACGCCACGGTCGACCATTTCCGCGGCTCGGCCGATGCCGCCTTCGCCATGCTCGGCGACATCATGGCGCGGCCGGGCATCGCGCCGGCGCTGGTCGGTGCCTTTGCCAACGCCAAGGAAACGATCCTCAAGGCGCGGCCCGAGCGCGACGCGGTCTACCGCCGGCTCGACGACAGCGGCCATGAGCTGATGTCCTGGGCAGACTGGCGCAAGATCTGCACGCTGCCGGTGCTCGAGATGTACAAGCTGATCAAGCTGTCGATCGACATGATGTCCGAGCGTGCCGAGGCGACGGCGCGCCTGGGCCAGCGGCAGCTGCTCGCCACCGGCCTCGCCTCGGCGGTGGCGGTGCCGTTCTGCATCGCCGGCTTGTGGCTGGTGCGGCGGCGGGTGACGCAGCCGGTCAAGCGGCTGACGGCGACGATCGAGCGCCTGGCGCGGCGCGACTATCATGAGGCGGTCGCGCGCGGCGGCAGCGAGGACGAGTTCGACACCATGGCAACGGCGCTCGAGGCGCTGCGCCGCAGCGGCCTCGAGGCCGAGCAGCTGGCGGCCGAGCAGCTCGCGACCAAGGAGGCCGGCCTCAAGCGCGCCGGCGCGGTCGACAGCCATTGCCGCGACTTCGACCGGTCGATCCGCACCATGCTCGATGCCGTCGACGCCGCCGGCACGACGATGACGGACACGGCCGACGAGATGACGGCGACGGCCGAACGGACGGCAAGCCAGTCGGGCGTGGTGGCAAGTGCGTCCGCGGCGGCCTCGCAGAGCGTCAATACCGTCGCCGCCGCCGCCGAGGAGCTCGCCGCCTCGGTCTCGGAGATCGGGCGCCAGGCCGCCGAGGCCGCGCGCGTCGCCGCCGAGGCGGCCGATCGCGCGACGCGCACCAACGCCTCGATCGAGGCACTCGCCAGCGCGGCGCAGAAGATCGGCGACGTCGTCAAGCTGATCAACACCATCGCCGGCCAGACCAATTTGCTGGCGCTCAATGCGACGATCGAGGCGGCGCGCGCCGGCGATGCCGGCAAGGGCTTCGCCGTCGTCGCTTCGGAGGTGAAGTCGCTGGCCACCCAGACCGCCAAGGCGACCGAGGAGATCGCCGCCCAGATCGGCGCCATCCAGGCCTCTACCCGCGAGGCGGTGACGGCGATCCAGGAGATCGGCGGCGTCATCGGTCAAGTCAATCAGGTCAGCTCCGCCATCGCCGCGGCGGTCGAGGAGCAGGGCGCGGCGACGCAGGAGATCGCGCGCAACGCTCAGGAGGCGGCGAAGGGCACCGCCGAGGTGTCGGACAACGTCTCCGGCGTCACCGAGGCGGCCGACCAGACCGGCGGCGCCGCCAGCCGAGTGCTCGCGGCGGCCAAGGCGGTGGCGGCGCAATCGGAGAATCTGCGCCGGCGCGTCGACACCTTCCTCGGCGCCATCCGCGCCGCGTGAGTGCCCCGCGAGCGCGGAGCGCTCGTCGGGCGGCGGCGTCAGCGACCGCGCGAGCGCTCTTGCGCTCGTCGCGGACAACCCGGCCAACCGCTCTGCGGTCGGCCCCA
>JBKQTR010000039.1:0-7704 GCA_052143095.1 Allostellaceae bacterium | reverse complement strand
CCCTCTCCGCCCCCCGGGGCGGAGAGGGAGGGACCCGCGTAGCGGGAGGGAGGGTGGGGGAGCTTCGAGTTCGCGGCGGATCGCCTCCAGCACCCAGCGGGGCGGCGCGACGGCCTTGGCCGCGGCTTCGAGCAAGGATAAGCTCCAAGCAAACACGCACGCCGCAACGACGCCGACCCATGGGTCGCCCGGTGAACAGGGAGCAGGCAGATGATCCGGAGTCATCGGTTGACCGCGCTCGCGGTTATGGTGCTGGCGCTGGCGGGTGCGGGCCCGGCGCAGGCGCAGAAGACGTACGGTCCGGGTGTCAGCGACGCCGAGATCAAGATCGGCAATACCGCGCCCTATAGCGGTCCGGCCTCGGCCTATGGCGCCGCGGCGATCTCGGAACTCGCCTATTTCACGATGCTCGACGAGCAGGGCGGGGTGAACGGCCGCAAGATCAAAATGATCAGTCTCGATGACGGCTACAGCCCGCCCAAGACGGTGGAGCAGATGCGCCGCCTGGTCGAGAGCGACGGCGTGCTGCTGATGCTCAATCCCATCGGCACGCCGGGCAACTCGGCCGTTTACCGATACCTCAACGAAAAGAAGGTGCCGCATCTCTTCGTCGGCTCCGGCGCCAGCAAGTTCAACGATCCCGAGCACTTTCCCTGGACCATGAGCTGGACGCCGCACTACGTGTCGGAAGGCAAGATCTATGCGCGCTACCTGCTGACGGTGAAGCCGAACGCCAGGATCGCGATCCTGTCGCAGGACGACGATCTCGGGAAGGACTACGTCCTCGGCCTTAGGGATGGGCTCGGCGACCGGGCGGCGAAGATGATCGTGCAGGAGGCGACCTACGAAGTCACCGACCCCACCGTCGATTCGCAGATCGTGTCGCTCCAGGCGTCGGGCGCCGACGTGTTCTTCAACGTGGCGACGCCCAAATTCTCCGCTCAGGCCATCCGCCACGCTTACGACATCGATTGGCATCCGCTGCAATTCGTCGTCAGCATCGGCTCGTCGATCGCCGGCGCGATCAGGCCCGCGGGGTTCGAGCGCGCCAAAGGCGTCGTCTCCGCCGCCTACCAGAAGGACCCGCACGACCCGCAATGGCAGGACGATCCCGGCTTCAAGGCGTGGAACGCCTGGATGGACAAGTACAACCCGCAGGTGGACAAGAGCGACTACTATGCCGTCTACGGCTACAATATCGGCCAGGCGCTGGCCGAGCTGCTGCGGCGGTGCGGCGACAATCTGACGCGCCAGAACGTGATGGAAGAGGCGTCCCATCTCGACATGGAGCTGCCGATGCTGTTGCCCGGCATCCGGGTCAAGACCAGCCCGACCGATCTTCGCGCGCTCAAGCAGATGCGGCTGGTGCGCTTCGACGGCGAGCGATGGGTGCTGTTCGGCGACGTGATCGAGGATTACTGAGCGGGGGCCGGCTGCCCGCCGCGTGCGCGTCAGGTCGCGAAAGCACCGTCGCGCATCGCGGCGCGCAGCGCCGGCGCCTGCTCCTCGATATGGCGCCAGAGCCTCGCCGCAACCGGCCCCGGCGGACGATCGCGCCGGCGGGCCGCGACCAGCTCGCCGCGGGCGCCGGCGAAGTGCCGGCCGGCGATGGAGAGGAGGGTCCCGTCGCGCAGCTCGTGGCCGACCAGGAATGTGGGCATGTGCCCCCAGCCCATGCCTTGCAGGATGATCGCCTTTTTCATCAGCTGGTCGCTCACCGTCCAGCTGCGGGCGCCTTCGATCAGGTAATAGTCGCGCGGCGGCGAATGCCGGGCGGTGTCGCGGATCACGCATTGCACATAGTCGCGCATCTGCTGGGGCGTGATCGCCTTGGTGATCGGGAAAGCGAGAAAGCCCGGCGCCACCACCGGCAGGATGCGCACGCTGGAGAGATCGATCCAGTCGAGGCGCGGGTCGCTCTTGTCGATGTGGTGGATGATGAGATCCGCCTCGCCGTCGAAGAGCCGCTCCCACGGCCCGGAGATCGCCTCGAAATGCAGATGGAGCCGGGTCCCGGGACAGGCGTCGAAGAAGCGGCGCAGCAGGGCCAGCGTTTCGCCCAGCGGGCAGAGGTCGCCGATGACGATGCGAAGCTCGCTTTCCTCGCCCATGGCGAGCTGCGCCGCGTGGTCGCGCAGCGTGCCGAGCTCGCCGAGAAAGACGCGCGTGCGCGCATGAAACGAGCGTCCCGCCTCGGTCAAGCCGACGCGATAGCCGCGGCGGTCGAAGAGACGCAAGCCCAGCTGCGCCTCGAGGTTTTTCACCGCGGTGAAGACGGTCGGATGCGTGCGACGCAGCTTCGCCGCCGCGGCCTGGAATCCCCCTTCCGTGACCACGGCGTCGAAGCATTGGAGCTGGTGGAGCGTGACCCCGTCCATTGTTTTTTTTTACTACAGTGAACTTAGAAATTTTGTCATTTCTATCAAATCTTGGGCGCGTAGCCTAGCCCCGTCAACAGAAGGAGCTTTGCCATGCGTGCCATCGTCATCGAGAGATACGGCGACCCCGAGGTGCTGAGGGTCCAGCAGCGCCCCGATCCCGAGCCGAAACCGGGCGAGATCGTCGTCGAGGTCAAAGCCTTCGGCCTCAACCGCGCCGAGACCCACATGCGCTCGGGCGCCTGGGGCGATGTCGCGGAGATCACCGGGATCGAATGCGTCGGCATCGTCAGAGCCGATCCCGATGGCAGGTTCAGCCCAGGCGAGAAGGTCGCGGCATTGATGGGCGGGATGGGGCGGACCATCAACGGCAGCTACGCCGAACTGGCGCGCGTGCCGGCGGCCAATGTGGTGCCGCTCGCCAGCAACCTCGCCTGGGAAGAGCTGGCCGCGATCCCGGAATCCTATGCGACCGCCTGGAGCTGCCTCTGCGGCAATCTGGCGCTCGCCGCCGGCCAGGTCGTGGTCATCCGTGCCGCGACCTCGGCGCTGGGGCAGGCCGCGATCAACATCGCCGTCGAGATCGGCGCGCGCGTCATCGCGACGACGCGCACCCTGAAGCGGCGGTCGATGCTGGAAGCGCTGGGGGCCAGCGAGGTGCTGCTGGAAGCGCCGGACCTCGCCCGGCGCGTCCGCGAGCTCCATCCGCGCGGCGTCGATGCGGTGCTCGACATCGTCGGCAGCAGCACCATCCTCGACTCGCTCGCGATGGCGCGCCGCTACGGACGCGTCTGCCTGGTGGGGCTCCTCGACCATGCCGCGCCGATCGCCAAGTTCGACCCGCTCTTCCAGATGCCGTTCGGCGGCGTGCATTTCAGCTCGTTCGTCAGCGCCTTCACCTATGGCGCACCGGACTATCCGCTGACCGACGTGCCGCTGCAGGCGATCGTCGACCGCGTCGCGGCCGGCACCTACAAGGCGAAGCCGGCGAAGGTCTTCCGCTTCGAGGAGATCGTCGACGCCCATCGGCTGATGGAGGCGAGCCAGGCGAACGGCAAGATCGTCGTGCGGGTGTAGGAGCCAAAGCTTCTGCGGCAGGGCTATCGCAAGGGAGGTTCACCACGGAGACACGGAGGACACGGAGAAGAAGAAACCGTGGAAACCTCTCCGTCGCCCCGGCGAAAGCCGGGGCCCAGGAGCAACCGCGCGGCGCTCGCCCTGGGTCCCCGCTTGCGCGAGCGGGGACGGCGGTGGTTGGTGGGGGTGGGGTGCTTGGAACATGCGCCAAGCGCGCTGAACAGACGCTGCCTCAGCCGGTGAACTGCCCGAGCCGCACCGCGGTCTGGCCGCGCAGCAAGCGGCGCGACGGCATGATCAAAACGCAATCGTCGTAGGGCGTGCGGATCTCGCGGTCGTCGTCGCGCGCGATCACCGTGCCGGCCCGGGCGATGACCTCGAGGCCGTGGAAATCCTGGGTGAACTCGAAGCGGTCGCTGGATATCGTCACCGCGTCGGTGACGGTGACGATGCGTTGCGGCGGCACCGGCTCGCCGAGGATGCGCGACGCATCCGCCGGCGGCAGCACGCCGCAGATGGCGAGAAAACGCAAGCTGGTCTCGATCGCGACGGCGGCGGCGCGGTGCTCCCAATGCTGGCCGCATTCCACCAGCAGCGCCGCCTTGGGCGAGGCGGGATCGTCGAACGCGCCGTAATCGCGCATGCGCCGGCCGGCGGCGTGGCCGGCGTCGCGCACCACCACCTCGGGCACGCCGACCCGCCGCGCCAGCGCCAGCGACTTGTTGGTGAGGCCCGCGAGCATCAGCGGCTGGGTCGCATGCTGCATCGAATGCAGGTCGAGCAGCAGGTCGGCCGCGGCAACGACCGGGCGGAGCGCGCGGGCGCGTTGCAGCTCCGCGCTCTGACGCGGGCCGTCGAGCGTGGCCGCGTCCCAGAGGCGGTTGAAATCCTCGTCGACGAAGCGCGAGGCGGCCGGGTTGGCGGGGTCGAACCTCTGATAGGCCGCGACATTGGCGAAGCTCAGCGTCAGCTTGCCGGCGACCGGCCGCACGCCGTCGCGGAACAGCCGGTCGAGGGCCACGGCGCCGCAGAGCTCGTTGCCGTGGGTCACCGCGTTCACCAGCACATGCGGGCCGGTCCGCCGGCTGTCGAAGGTGGTGACGTAAGGGATGCCGGTGTTGCCGGCGGCGTAAGCCGCGATGTCCGGCGGGACGATCTCGATGACGTAACGATCGCCGCCCATCAGCGCTACCGCGCGAGGTGATCCATCAAGCGGCGCATGAAGCCCTCGCACTGCCGCACCTGGTCGAGGGCGATGTACTCGTTGGGTTTGTGCGCCACGTCGATCGAGCCGGGGCCGCAGATCACCGTCGGGATCTCCGCCTCCTGGTAGAGCCCGGCCTCGGCGCAGAAGCTGACCTTGCCGGTGTCGTTGGCGCCGGTGAGCGACTGGGTGAGCAGCACCAAGGGATCGTCGGGCGCGATGTCGAGCCCGTCGACCGCGTTCTTCTCCTCAAACGCAATGCCCGTCGCCCGGCTCACCCGGTGCATCTCCGGCAGCAGTGTCGCGGCATAGCGTTTCACCTCGTCGATCAACAGGGCGGGATCGTCGGCCGGGATGTTGCGGAACTCGAAATCGAAGCTGCAGTCGCGCGGCACGATATTGAGCGCGGTGCCGCCATGGATCACGCCGGTATGGACGGTGGTGTAAGGCGGCGAGAAACCGGGGTCGAACGGGCCCTGGTCGCGCTTGCGCCGCGCCATGGATTTCAGGTAGGCGACGATCTCGGCGGCGGCCTCGACCGCGTTCACGCCCTCATGCGCCAGCGCCGAATGGGATTCGAGCCCGTGCACGCGGCAGCGCAGGCTGCGCTTGCCCTTATGCGCGATCACCGGCCGCATCAAGGTCGGCTCGCCGACGATGCAGGCGCGGGGGCGGACCGGCCGCTGCTTCAAGGCGGCGATGAGCCCGCGCACGCCGATGCAGCCGACCTCCTCGTCATAGGTGAAGGCGAAATGGACGGGCGTCTTGAGCGGGCGGGCGACGAATTCCGGCACCAGCGCCAAGGCCACGGCGATGAAGCTCTTCATGTCGGCGGTGCCGCGGCCATAGAGGCTGCCCGCTTTCTCGGCGACGGCGAAGGGGTCGGTGTCCCAGGCCTGGCCGTCCACCGGCACGACGTCGGTATGGCCGGAGAGCAGGATGCCGCTCGTCTCCGCCGGCCCGATGGTCGCGTAGAGATTGGCCTTGCGGCGCGTCGCGTCGTAGACGAGGTCGGAGCCGATGCCCCAGCCGTCGAGATAGTCCTGCACGAAGGCGATGAGCGCGAGATTGCTGTCGCGGCTCGTCGTGTCGAACGCGACGAGACGGCCGATCAAGTCGAGGCTGGAAAGAACGGCTCCCGGCACAGCGCTACCCTCAGGGTACCCGCGCATAATGCCGGACGGCGGCGGCCGGCGCCAGGGGCGGGGCAATCGTATGTGCCGTCGCACGGCCGATAGAGAAGATCGACCACGGAGACTCGGAGATCACGGAGAAGCGGAGAATGGCGCGCGTCGCGCGCCGAAATGTTCTTCTCCGTGTCCTCCGTGCCTCCGTGGTGAACATCATATGCGACAACCCCGGGCGCCAGGGGCGCCGAACCGGGCCGGGGGACCGGATCGGCCGGCCGCCGGGCTCACGCGAGGAACTGCTCCTTCAGCACCCGCTCCTCGAGATTGTGCTCGGGGTCGAAGAGCATGGTCAGCGCGATGTCGCGGTTCTCGCGCACCACCACCGACAGCACGTCGCGCACTTCGGTGTAATCGGCGACCGCGCTCACCGGGCGCTTTTCCGCCTCGAGGATGTCGAAGCGCACCTCGGCGGCGTGCGGCAGCAACGCGCCGCGCCAGCGCCGCGGCCGGAAAACGCTGATCGGGGTCAGCGCCAGCACGCCGGCGCCCAGGGGAATGATCGGGCCGTGGGCGGAGAAATTATAGGCGGTGCTGCCGACCGGCGTCGCGACCAGGATGCCGTCGGCGCTGAGCTCCTCGACGCGGACGATCTGGTCGATCGTGACCCTGAGCTTGGCGGTCTGGCGCGTCTCGCGCAGCAGCGACACCTCGTTGAAGGCGAGCGCCTCGTGCTCCCGGCCGCCGATGTCGCCGGCGCGCATCTGCAGCGGATGGATGCGCACCGGCGAGGCGCGGGCGATGCGCTCGGCGAGCCCCTCGGGGGCGTAGCCGTTCATGAGAAAGCCGACGCTGCCGCGATGCATGCCGAAGATCGGCACGCCGCGCTGGAGATAGCGGTGCAAGGTCTCCAGCATGAAGCCGTCGCCGCCGAGTGCCACGATGAACTGGGCCTCCTCGGGCGGCGTCACGCCATAAAGCGCCCACAGCTCCGCCAGCGCCTGCTGCGCCTGCGGCGCGTCGCTCGCCACGAAGGCGATGCCGGAGAGCTCGCTCACCGCGGCAAGGCGGCGGCAGAGAGTGCGGCGACGCTCACCCGCCCGTGACGCTCATATGCCGCGCCACCGCCGGCCGGTTGTGACGGCGGTCGATCACGAAATCGTGACCCTTGGGCTTGCGGGTGATCGCCTCGGCGATCGCCTGGTCGAGCGGCTCGTCGCTCTCGGAGAGGCGGAGCGGCGAGCGCAGATCGGCGGCATCCTCCTGGCCGAGGCACATGAAGAGCGTGCCGGTGCAGGTCAGCCGCACGCGGTTGCAGCTCTCGCAAAAATTGTGGGTGAGCGGCGTGATCATGCCGAGCCGCCGCCCGGTCTCGCGCACGATGTAGTAGCGCGCCGGCCCGCCGGTGCGGTAATCCGTCTCGTCGAGCGTCCATGTGCGCTGCAGCGCCGCGCGCACCATGGAGAGCGGCAGGTATTGGTCGAGCCTGGCGTCGGCGCCGATCTCGCCCATCGGCATGACCTCGATGAAGACCAGGTCGAAGCCCTGCTCGCCGCACCATTCCACCATCCGGTCGAACTCGTCGTCATTGACGCCGCGCAGCGCCACCGCGTTGATCTTGACCTGGAGGCCGGCGCGCTTGGCCGCGTCGAGACCGTCCAGCACGGTGCCGAGCTTGCCCCAGCGGGTGATGGCGGCGAATTTCCCGGCATCGAGCGTGTCGAGCGACACATTGATCCGGCGCATGCCGGCGGCTTTGAGCTCGTGGGCATAGCGCGCAAGCTGGCTGCCATTGGTGGTGAGGGTGAGCTCGTCGAGCGCGCCGGTCTCGAGATGGCGTCCCAGCGCGCGCACCAGGGACAGGATGTTGCGGCGCACCAACGGCTCGCCGCCGGTGAGGCGAAGCTTGCGCACGCCG
>JBKQTR010000038.1:0-3331 GCA_052143095.1 Allostellaceae bacterium | reverse complement strand
AGCCGCCTGCCTGCCGTCTCGGCCAGCTTGGCGAGCGTCTGCTGCTCGGCCTCGCCCGGGTCGGCCGCCACGACAATTTCTTCGCCTTGGGTGGCGACAGCATTCTCAGCATTCAGCTCGTGGCGCGCGCGCGCGCGGCTGGCCTCGAGCTGACGCCGCGGCAGATCTTCCAGCAGCAGACGCTCGCCAAGCTGGCCGAGACGGCAGGCAGGCGGCTGGCGATCGCCGATCAGCCGACAAGCTACGGCGCGCCGGTGCCGCTGACGCCGATTCAACACTGGTTCTTCGCGCAACCGGGGCCGTTGCGCCATTTCAATCAGGCGATCCTGCTGCAGGTGCCGCCGCGGCTCGAGACCGCGCGGCTCGAGCGCGCGCTTGCCGCGCTCGCGGCGCATCACGACGCTTTGCGCATCCGAGTGTTTCGCGCCGATGGCCGCTGGCAGCAGCTGATCGCGCCGCCGGACGAGGCCGGGCGCGGGCCATGGCTCGTCCATCTCGATCTCTCCGCGGCAAGCGCCGCCGTGCGGGCCGCGCGTCTCGAAGAGGCGGCGGCGCGACTGCAGGCAAGCCTCGATCCCGTCCACGGCCCGATGTGGCGGGCGATGTGGTTCGATCACGGCGAGAGCCCCGGCCGCTTGCTGCTCGCCATCCACCATCTCGCCATTGACGCCGTCTCCTGGCGGATCCTGATCGAGGATCTCGTCGCCGCTTACGAGCAGGCCGGCAGCGGGCCGCCACGGCTCCCGCCGCGCACGACGCCCTTCCAGAGCTGGGCGCAGCTGCTCGCGCGCGAGGCCCACGCGCCCGCCACCCTCGCCGATCTCGCCTATTGGCGATCGGTGTGTGCCGGCGCCTGCGAACTGCCGCGCGATCATGCCGCAGCGGCGGCGAACCGGATCGCCGACAGCGAGCACCTGACGCTGGCGCTCGATGCCGGCACGACTCAGCGCCTGCTGCGCGAGGCGCCGCGCGCCTATCGCGCCGAGATCAACGATATGCTGCTGACGGCGTTGGCGCTGGCGGTCGCGCGATGGCAGGAGGCGCGCTACGGCATGCCGGCACGCGAGTTCGTCATCGACCTCGAGGGCCATGGCCGCGAGGACATCGCCGACGGGGTTGATCTCTCGCGCAGCGTCGGCTGGTTCACGACCGTTTTTCCAGTGCGCGTCGATCTCGGAAAGCTCGACGCCGCCGGCGCACTCGCCGGCGCCGCTGATGCGGGCGTGGCGCTGAAGCGCGTCAAGGAGATGCTGCGCGCGGTGCCGCGCAAGGGCCTCGGCTTCGGCCTGCTGTCGCAACTGAACGCCGAGACCGCCTCTGCCCTCGCCGATTTCCCGGCGCGCCAGCTCCTGTTCAACTATCTCGGCCAGTTCGACCAGATGAGCCGGGGCGAGTGGAAACTCGCCGAGGAATCGCCTGGCGCGATGGCGGCGGGGGCACGCCGGCGCACGCATCTCATCGAGGCGAACGCACTGGTGAAATCGGGCAAGCTGTGCGTCGACTGGAGCTGGTGCCGGGATATCCATGATCGCGCGTCGATCGCCGCCCTGGCCGAGCTCTTCCTGGCCGCGCTGCGCGGGCTCGTCGCCCATTGCCTGACGCCCGGAATCGGCGGCCATACGCCGTCGGATTTCCCGCTGTTGCGGCTGCGTCAGGAAGATCTGGAGCGGCTGGAGCGCGACTATCCCGATCTCGAGACCGCCTACCCGTTGTCGCCGCTGCAGCAGGGTTTGCTCTTCCATGCGGCTTACGACAGCAGCGCCGATCCCTATCGCGTGCAGCTCTGCCTCGATATCGAAGGGGCGCTCGATCAGCCCTCGATGCGCGAGGCGTGGCAACGCCTGCTGGATCGGCACGAGTCGCTGCGTGTCGCCGTCATCGAGCAGGACGGCCTGCCGCTGCAGATCGTCCGCCACGGGCTGGCGCTGCCCTGGCGGGAGGAGGACTGGTCGGCACCCGGCGAGGCCGCTTTCCAGCGGCGGCTGGCCGGCTTCCTAGACCAGGATCGCGCGCAGGGTTTCGATTTTGCCAGCGGTCCGCTGCTGCGGGTGGCGTTGCTTCGCCGCAGCGCAAGCCGCTGGGTGATGGTTCTCACCAACCATCACCTGGTGCTGGACGGCTGGTCGTTGTCGGTGCTGCTGAACGAGCTGATCACGCTCTACAGCCAGCACCAGGAGGACGGGCCGGACGTCTTACCGGCGCCGCGGGCATATCGCGACTATCTGACCTGGCTGGCGCGGCAGGACACGGACGCCGCGCGCGCCTATTGGCGCGAGCGACTGGCGGGCGCCGCACCCCTGCCGGAGGTTCTCGACCGACCGCTGGGCAAGCCGCAGGGCATGGCCGAGCGGCGCCTCACGCTCAGCGAGGAGATGGTCGCGGAGCTGCGCGGCTTCGTGCGCCGGCACGGTCTGACGCTGGGAACGCTCATCCACGCCGCCTGGGCCGTGGTGCTGGCGCAATATACCGGTCAGAAAGACGTGGTGTTCGGCACGACGGTCGCGGGTCGGCCGGGAGAACTCGCCGGCATCGAGCGCATGGTGGGCCTCTTCATCAACACGCTGCCGCTGCGCGTGAGCGTCGAGACGGATGCCGTCGTGGTCGACTGGCTCAAGCAGCTGCACGCGCTCCAGCTTGACGATCAGCGGCATGGCCATGCTTCGCTTGCCGAGATCCAGCGCGCGGCCGACGGCGCCGGCGGCAGCGACCTTTTCCAGACGCTGGTCGTCGTCGAGAATTATCCGCTGGCTGCCGCGCTGGTGGACGGCAATGGCGCGGACCGCGCCGGCTTCCGCCTCACCGCCGCATCGGCGCTTGAACGGACTCATTATCCGCTGACGCTGATCGTGCTGCCGCGGCATTCGCTCGAGTTCCGCCTCAGCTTCGACCGCGCGCGGGTCGAAGAGGCCGGTGTGGCGCGCCTCATCGGCCATCTCGAGCGCGTGCTGCGCTTCCTGGCGCAGACGCCGGAAGGCAAGCTGTCGGAGCTGTCGCTGCTGTCGCCGGACGAGCGGCGGACGATCACCGCGGGCTGGAACGCGACGGCCGTAGAGGTCTCAGAAGCAAGTCTGCCGGCGCTGTTCTCGGCGCAGGCGGCGCGCGCTCCGGCGGCGGTGGCGGTGGTTTGCGGCGGCGAGCATCTCAGCTATGGCGATCTGGAATCGTCCTCGAACCAATTGGCGCGGCGGCTGATCGGGTTCGGCATCGGCCCCGAGACGGTGGTGGGCCTCGCGCTGGAGCGCTCGGTCGAGCTGGTGGTGGCGGTGCTGGCGGTGCTGAAGGCGGGCGGCTGCTACCTGCCGCTCGATGCCGGCCACCCGCCGGCGCGGCT
>JBKQTR010000037.1:0-3544 GCA_052143095.1 Allostellaceae bacterium | reverse complement strand
TTGAGGCCGAGAGCCAGCGCCACGACGAAAGCGCCGACGTTGTTGCCGTGGCCGCCGATGATCACCAGCGCGTAGGCCTTGAAGATCAGCGCCTGGCCCATGCCCGGCTGCACCAGCTGGATCGGCGCCAGCACCGCGCCGGCGAGCCCGCACAGCGCCGTGGCGAGGATCACCGCATGGCGCGCGACCCGGCGCGGTTTGATGCCCACCATCAGCGCCGCCTCGCGGTTCTGCGCGATCGCCCGCATCGCCCGCCCGAATTGCGTCAGGGTGAGCAGCGCATAAAGCAGGCAGAAGGCCGCGATCGAGACCACCCCGCCGATCACCCGCGTCCAGGTGATGCGGATGGCACCGACGGTGATGCCGGTAAAGCCGAAGCTGGTATCAACCAGGCGCGGTGTCGCGGTGAAGAGATACTGCATTCCATAGAGCAGGATCATCGAGATCCCATGGTGATCAGGATGCTCCGCTCCAGCTCGCTTTGCTGGAGGCGCGCCAGAAAGAACTGATAGAGCAGCAGCCCGGCAACGGCGCTCGCCGCCACGGCGACCGCCAGCGCCGGCCAGTAGACGAGGCCTACCGCCGGCAAGGCGAAGCTCATGGCAAAGGCGCCCAGCATGAGAAATTCACCATGGGCAAAATTGATGATCTCCAGCACCCCGAAAATTAGAGCGAGCCCGACCGCGATCAAGGCGTAGAGGAGCCCGAGCATCAGCCCGTTCAGGGTCAGCTGAAGGAAATATGTGGCGCCGAGCGGCATGAAGGAGACATTGCAAGTTCCGCGCCGCTTCCGGCGCCGGCATTTTTGTCTTTATGGCCGTTGCGGTTGCAACTAGCGTTGGGGCAGCCGCCACCGGAGCAGATAAAGACGAGGAAGCTCATGACCGCGCGAGCATATATCGCCGCCATCGCCCTGGCGATCCTTCTTCCGGCCGCCGCCAGGGCCGACGACATCGTCATCGGCTTCAGCGCGCCGGATACCGGACCCGCGGCCACCGCCGCGCTCTGGCAGGGCTGGGGCGTCACGATCGCGCTCGACGAGATCAACGGCGCGGGCGGCGTGCTCGGCCGCAAGCTCAGCATCCTCGAATACGACAACCACTGCAACCCGTCCGAGGCGGTCAACGTCGCCAACAAGCTGGTCGAGGCCAAGGTCGCGGCGATCATCGGCTCGCATTGCAGCTCCGCGACGCTCGCGGCGATGCCGATCGTCAAGGAGGCGAAGATCCCGATGGTGGAAGGGGTGGCGACGAGCCCGAAGATCACCGAGCTTTCCGGCGTCGGCGGCAATGAGTGGATATTCCGCATCAACCCGTCCGACCAGGACATGATGGTCGGCCTCGGGCGTTATCTGAAGGAACACACGCGGTTCCGCAAGGTCGCGGTCATTGCCGAGGACACCGATTTCGGCCGCGGCGGCGTCGCCGCTTTCGCCGATGTCGCCAAGGGCGACGACGTCACGATTCTCTCGACCGACTACTATCCGCAGAACCAGCCGGATTTCACCAGCATCCTCACCCGCGTGCAGCAGCTCCAGCCCGACGCGATCGCGCTCTTCCAGCTCGGCGGCGACCAGATCAATTTCCTGCGCAACGCGATGCAGATGGGCATCGCCATCCCCTTCACCGGCCGCGTCGAGCTCGGCGGCAAGAACCAACAGATCATCGAGGCCGGCGGCATGGAAGGCTCGGTCAGCGCCTGGCCCTACAGCCATCTCGTGGACGCGCCGATCAACAAGAAATTCGTCGCCGCGACCGAGGCCAGGTATCATAGCATTCCCTATCTCCAGAGCTGGGCCGGCTATGACTGCCTGCGGCTGATCGCGCAGGCGATCCAGCAGGCGGGCAGCGCCGAGCCGGCCAAGATCCGCGACGCGCTAAGCCACATCACCTTCGTCAACGCCATGGGCAAGACGATCGCCTTCGACGAGCACAATCAAGCCGGCAAGATGATCGTCATCAACGAAGTCAGGAACCGCGCCGTAGGGATCGCCGAGCTGCTGGAGCTGAAATAGCCGCGCCGCGCCATTCCGCGAGATCATCGGGACCGTCGATGTCGAAGGCGATGTCGGGATCCGCATGGGCGGCAAAGCTGAGACCGGCGCTCGCAGCGGCGGCGCGATGGGCCGCAAAGCTGCCGCTGCCGAAGCGGAAATCGACGATGCCCGCCGCCGCCGGCGACAGGTAGAGCGCGTTGGTGCCGAGACCGCGCCGGTCGGGTGCCGCAACCACCTCGGCCGGCACCGCGATCAGGCGGCGCAAGGCCGCGGCCGAGACGCGCGGCAGGTCAATCGGCAGGATCAGCAGCGCCGCATCGCTGCCAGCGCGGCGCAGCACGGCGCGCGCATCGGCCAGCGCCTCGTTCAGCCCGGCGCCGCGATCGCCGAGGACGGCGACGCCCGAAGCGGCCGCCAGCGCCGCCGCTTCGCCATCGGCGGAAACCAGGCGGCAGGCGGCGGCGGGGACCAGCGCCACGGCGCAGTCCAGGGTTTGCCGCAGCAGGCGCGCGCAGAGCGCGGCACGCTCGCGATCGCCGAGCACCGGCGCCAGGCGCGACTTGCCGGCGGCGAAGGGTTTGCACGGGATCAGCAGGTGGAGCGGCATGGCTATCTCCGCCGTGCCGCCACGGCGCCGGCGAGCGCCAGCGCGTGCTGCGCCACGGCGCGGCGGTCGTCTTGCGTCTTCATCAGGGTCGGCGCCACGCGCACCGCAAGGCCCAGCGCCTCGAGACGCGGCGCCAGCGCCGCGTCCGCCTCGTCGATGAGCATGCCGTCGATGAATCCCGCGTAATGCTCGGCCACCGCCAGCGCCGAGGGATCGAGGCGCAGCTCGCGCATCATCTTGGCCGCCGGCCCCTTCACCGCCGCGCCACCGATGATCGGCGATACCGCGACGATCGGCACGCCACGCCGGCGCAGCGCCGGCTTGAGCGTCGGCACCGCCAGGATCGGATCGACGCTGACGAAGGGGTTGGAGGGGCAGATGATGATCGCGGCGAGATCGGCGGCGGCAAGCGCGGCGGCGATCTCTTGCGTCGGCCGCGCCTCGGCCGCGCCGGCGAAGGTGAAGCCGGTCACCGGCACCTCGCAGCGGCGACGGACGAAATACTCCTGAAAGGGCAGCGGACCCTCGCTGGTCTCGACCACCGTGCGCACGGGCGCATCGCTCATCGGCAGCAGCCGCGCGGCGATGCCGAGCCGGCGGCAGAGATCGGCGGTGATCTCGGTCAGCCGTTCGCCTCGTCGCAGCCGCTCGGAGCGCAGCACATGGGTGGCGAGGTCGCGGTCGCCGAGCCGGAACCAGTCGGGCCCGCCGAGCCGCGTCCCCTGGTCGAGAAAGGCCCAGCTCTCGCCGGCAATGCCCCATCCGGTCTCGGGATTGGCGATGCCGGCGAGCGTGTACATGACGGTGTCGAGATCGGGCGAGATGCAAAGCCCCATATGCTCGAAATCGTCGCCGGTGTTGACGATGACGCCGAGCCGGTCGCCGACGAGCGCGGCAAGCCCGTCGGTGAGCTTGGCGCCGCCGATGCCGCCGGCCAGCGC
>JBKQTR010000036.1:0-9051 GCA_052143095.1 Allostellaceae bacterium | reverse complement strand
TCTGCTTCCTCGATGAGCTTGCGCATTCTGCTGAGGGTTTCCCCGCGCCAGTCCCCGAGTTCGGCGATTCTTTTCGAGATGAGCTCCGATGCCGACTGGCCTTGGCTCGCGCCCGACTTTTTCATGTTCTCATCCTAGTTAAAATGGCTTGAAACCGGCAAGGGCGACCGATCCATGAGCTATGTCCAGAAGGTCCTGCTGCCCGGCGAGCGGGTGGTCTACGAGACCGGGCTGCACTGGCTGGTCTATGGTCGGGCGGTCTTCACCTTGCTGGTCGCCGCGGCGCTCGCCATCGCCTCGGCCTATGCCCCCTCCGACACGGCGCCGCTGGTGCAGCTCCTGGCCGGGCTGATGGCGCTCATCGGCATGCTTTCCTTCCTCGTCGCCGCGCTGCGCCGCGCCGGCACCGAGCTTGCCGTCACCGACCAGCGCGTCGTCTACAAGCGCGGCATCGTCGCCCGCCACACCATCGAGATGAACCGCTCCAAGGTCGAAAGCGTCGATGTCGACCAGACGCTGCTCGGCCGGATTTTCGGCTACGGCACGGTGAAACTGCGCGGCACCGGCGGCTCGCTCGAGCCGATGGCGATGATCGGCGATCCCCTGACCTGCCGCAGCTACATCACCGCCGAGCCGGTGCGGCACGCCGGCAGCGCCAGCGCAGATTGAGCGTCATGCCGATGCCCAAAAGCGCGATGCCGGCAAGCTCGCGCGGCCGGGTCAACCCGTATCGCCCGGGCGAGGCGTTGATTTGCGCTGTGTTCGAGATGATTTCGATATAAGATTCAAAACGTTATATTGGATCGAGCGAGGCGGTCATGGCGCACGCTTCGACAGCAAACGGCTTGATATGACGCGGGATGGACCACGGCGCGGCCTCTGGTTGTGCGCAATGGTTTCGCCATGTCACGCTATCGCACGCTGAAGTCTCAGACTTTCGTCGTGACGGGCCGCCCGCGGCTTGCGGGCATCACCGAGCACCCCAAAATGGAGTTCGCGGATTATGAGCGGCGCCTGGCATCGCTCCAGGGCGCGCTTCAGCTCATCCAGCAGGCCTATCTCGGGACCTCGGAGCGGGCAGCGCTGGTGTTTGAGGGATGGGATACCGCGGGCAAGGGTGGCCTCATCCGCCGCCTCGGCTGGGCCCTCGATCCCCGCAGTTTCAAAGTGCACCCGATCGCCGCGCCGGACGGGCACGAGCGTGCCCAGCACTACCTCCAACGCTTCTGGGGACGCTTGCCGCAGCAGGGGCAGATCGTTGCCTTCGACCGGTCCTGGTATGGCCGCGTGCTGGTGGAGCGCGTCGAAGGCTTGGCGACCACAGCGGAATGGCGCCGCGCCTATCGCGAGATCAACGAGTTCGAGCGCATGCTCATGGACTCCGGCACCCGCCTCGTGAAGCTGTTCCTGCACATCACGCCCGAGGAGCAGATACGCCGCTTTCGCGACCGGCTGATCGACCCGGTGAAGCGCTGGAAGCTGTCTTATGAGGATTTCCGCAACCGCGCGCGCTGGGCGGAGTACGAGACGGCGATCGAGGACATGATCGAGAAAACCGCGACAAAACAAGCGCCTTGGCATCTCATTCCGGCGAACAACAAGGCTTACGGACGGGTCGCGGCATTTCGCATCCTCGTGGACCGGCTGGGCAAGGATGTGTCGCTGGAGCCGCGCCCGATCGATGCCGGTCTGCTGCAGCAGGCGAAGCAGGCGCTCAGGCTCTCGGCCTCGGACATGAAGCGCGCCTCCCAGCCCGCCAATCGGAAGGTCAGGGTGAAGCGGAGCGACCGAGTTTGAGTCGGCGCCTCCCTCCCGGCGGCGGGGGCGGGGCGGGATCGGCGTTTCGGCTTGCCTTTAGGCCCCTTACCCCCAATTCTTGACCCATGGGCTTCTTGGCGTCCGCCCCTCGCGTCCTTGCCGTCCTCGGCCCGACCAATACGGGCAAGACTCACCTCGCCATAGAACGCATGCTCGGCCATGCAACCGGCATGATCGGCTTCCCGCTGCGCTTGCTGGCGCGCGAGAATTACGACCGGGTGGTGCGGATCAAGGGCGCCCGCGCCGTGGCGCTGATCACCGGCGAGGAGAAGATCATCCCGCCGAACCCCGCCTATTTCGTCTGTACCGTCGAATCGATGCCGCTCGACCGCGCCGTCGAGTTCCTCGCCGTCGACGAGATCCAGCTCTGCGGCGATGCCGAGCGCGGGCATGTCTTTACCCATCGCCTGCTGGCGGCGCGGGGCCTCTGCGAGACCATGTTCCTCGGCGCCGAGACCATCAAGCCGCTGCTGCGCCGCCTGGTGCCGGGGGCGGAATTCGTCAACCGCCCGCGCTTTTCCACCCTGCGCTATCTCGGGCCGAAGAAGGTGACGCGGCTGCCGCCGCGCAGCGCCGTCGTCGCCTTTGCCGTGGCCGATGTCTTCGCGCTTGCCGAGCTGATGCGCCGCCAGCGCGGCGGCACGGCGGTGGTGCTGGGGGCGCTCAGCCCGCGCGCGCGCAACGCCCAGGTGGCGATGTTCCAGTCGGGCGAGGTCGACTACCTCGTCGCCACCGACGCCATCGGCATGGGCCTCAACATGGATCTCGACCATGTCGCCTTCGCCCGGCTGGTCAAGTTCGACGGGGAGGCGCCGCGCCGGCTCGGCCCGGCCGAGATTGCCCAGATCGCCGGCCGCGCCGGCCGGCATATGAGCGACGGCACCTTCGGCACCACGGCCGAGCTGGGGCCGATGGAGCCGGAGCTGGTGGAGGCGGTGGAAAACCACCGCTTCGATCCGCTGACGCGGCTCTTCTGGCGCAATGCCCGGCTCGACTACGCCGCGCCGGCGGCGCTGCTGCGCAGCCTCGAGCAGCGGCCGCCGTCGTCGGGGCTGGTGCCGGCACGCGAGGCGGACGATCACCGCGCCTTGCGCACGCTGGCGAAGCAGGCCGACATCGCCGAGCTGGCACGCCACCCCGCGGCGGTGCGGCTCCTCTGGGAGGTCTGCCAGATCCCGGATTTCCGCATGGTGATGAGCGACACCCATGCCAGGCTGCTCGGCCAGATCTACCGCCATCTCGCCGGCCCGCAGGAGCGTCTGCCCGTCGACTGGGTGGCGGCGCAGGTGCAGCGGCTCGACCGGCTCGACGGCGATATCGACGGGCTGATGACGCGCATCGCGCATATCCGCACCTGGACCTACATCGCGCACCGCCCCGACTGGCTCGCCAATGCCGCCGAGTGGCAGGAGCGGGCGCGCTCGATCGAGGACAAGCTCTCCGACGCGCTGCACGACCGCATCACCCAGCGCTTCGTCGACCGGCGCTCCGCCTTCCTGGTGAAGCAGCTCGCCGCCGACAAGGAGTTGCTGGCCTCGGTGAGCCGCGGCGGCGAGGTCAAGGTCGAGGGCCATTACGTCGGCCGGCTCGACGGCTTCCGCTTCGTGCCGGATCCCGACGCCGGCGGCGGCGAGGCCAAGACCCTGCTCGCCGCCGCCAACCGCGTGCTGCGCGGCGAGATCGCCGCGCGCGCCAAGCTTCTCGCCGCGGCGGAAGACGGCGAGTTCACGCTGGGCACCGACGGCGTCGTCGCCTGGCGCGGCGGCGCCGTCGGCCGCCTGCTCGCCGGCGACAGCGCGCTGGCGCCGCGGATCGAGGCCTTGCCCGGCGATTTCCTCGAGGGCGAGCTGCGCGACGGCGTGCGCCGCCGGCTTGCCGAATTCCTGCGCGCGGCGATCGCGCGCGGGCTGCAGCCGCTGTTCCGCCTGCGCGCCGCCGAATTCTCGGGCGCGGCGCGCGGCCTGGTCTTCCAGCTCGGCGAGGCGCTGGGGAGCCTGCCGGCGGCCGCCGTCGCGAGCCAGCGCGCGGCGCTGGCAGAGAGCGACCGCCGATTGCTCGCCCGGCTCGGGGTGAGGCTCGGCGTCGAGACGGTCTATGTCGATGCCTTGCTGCGGCCGCGCGCCGCGGGCCTGCGCGCGCTGCTCTGGGCGGTGTGGCGCGGCGAGGGGGTGCCGCCGGTTCCCGCTGCCGCCGCGCCGCGCGATCCCGCGGTGTCGCCGGCGGCTTATGCGGCGATGGGCTGGCGCGTGCTCGGCCCGCGCGTGCTGCGCGTCGACCGCGTCGAGCGGCTCGCCGCCGCGGCGCGGCGGCTGGCGCGGCAGGGGCCGTTCGCTGCCACGCCGGCGCTAGCGCGGCTCGGCGGCGGCGGCATCGACGAGCTGGTGCCGGTGCTGGCGGCGCTGGGCTATCGCGCCGTGCTCGGCGAGGGCGGCGTCAGCTTCCACGCGCGCTCGCACCGCAACAGGAAGACGCGGCGGAGCAATGCCGCGCGCGGCCCGCAGCAGCGGCGCGGCGACGAGGGGGCGGCCGCCGACGGGCCTTTCGCCAAGCTCAAGGAGTTGCGGCTGGCGCGATGACCGGGCTGCGCCTCGACAAATGGCTATGGTTCGCGCGCTTTGCCAAGACGCGCTCGCTGGCGGCGCGGCTCTGCGGCGACGGCGCCGTCGCCATCGGCGGCGCGGTGGTCTTGAAGGCCGGCCATCCCGTGCGCGTCGGCGACGTCCTCACCCTCCGTCACGGAAGGGTGCTGCGCGAGATCATCGTGACGGCGTTGGCTGAGCGCCGCGGCTCGCCGGCCGAGGCGCGCCGGCTCTATGCCGAGGCGACGCCGCCGGTGCCGCTGCGCGTGGCGGAACAGGCGGGGTGGGTCCCGTTGATCGAGGAGTGATCGGGGTTACGCGCCCTCCGCCAGCGCCCAGGCCTTCTCCGCGAGCTCGCGCGCCTTGGCGCCGCGGTCGAGCGCGCCGGGCGAGCTGACGTTGCCGTCGAGGCCGCGCTTGTAGACGCCTTGCGAGATCGCGGCGAGGCGGAACAGCGACAGCACCAGCCAGAAGCGCCAATCGGCGATGCCGTCGCGCCCGCTGCGCCGGCAATAGGCGGCGAGGTAGTCGGCTTCGCCGGGGATGCCGTGCCCGGCGCCGGTCTGGGTGAGATCGCCGCGCTGCCGGTCCGGCACGTGCCAGGGCAGGCAGTTATAGGCGAGATCGGCGAGCGGATGGCCGAGCGTGCCGAGCTCCCAATCGACCACCGCGAGCACCCGCGGCTCCTCGCGATGCCAGATCATGTTCTCGAGCCGGAAATCGCCATGCACGATCGTCGTCTCGTCCGCCGCCGGGATATGCCGCGGCAGCCAGCGCGCCAGCTGCTCCATCGCCGGCAGCTCGTCGGTCTTGCTCGCCTCGTATTGCCGCGACCAGCGGCTGATCTGGCGTTCGGCATAGCCGCCCGCCTTGCCGTAATCGCCAAGCCCCAGCGCGGCGTAGTCGACGCGGTGCAGCCGCGCCAGCACCGCGTTCATCGCGTCATAGATCGCCGCGCGCTCCGCCGGCGGCGTCTCCGGCAGGGTGTAGTGGCGGAAGACGCGGCCCTCGACATGCTCCATGATGTAGAAGGTCTGGCCGATCACCGTTTCGTCCTCGCAAAGCGCATAGGCGCGCGCCACCGGCACGTCGCTGCGCGCCAGCGCCGAGATCACCTTGAACTCGCGCTCGACCGCATGCGCCGAGGGCAGCAGCTTGCCCGGCGGCTTCTTGCGCAGCACGAGGCGCCGTCCGGCGCCGTCCAGCAGCATGAAGGTCGGATTGGACATGCCGCCATGGAACTGCGCCACGGTCAGCGGCGGCACGAAGCCCGCGACCTGCCGCGTCATGAAGCGCTCGAGCGCGGCCTCGTCGAAGCGATGCTGCGGCAGCACGGCGATGACGTCGGCGGTCGACGAGATGGTCCCGGAGGCGCTCACGCCGCTGGCGCCTCGAGCCGGTAGAAGCGCATCGCCGTGTCGCGGAAGAGCAGCGATTTCTCCGCCGCCGAGGCGCCCGCGGCGAGGCGCTTGAAGGCGTTCCACAGCACGGCATAGCTGCACGACACCTTGTCGACCGGGAAGTTGCTTTCGAACATGCAACGTGCCGGCCCGAACGCCTCGATGCAGGTCTCGATATAGGGCCGCCACAGCGCCGCCAGCTCCACCGAGTCCGGCGGCTGCGCGCGCTTGTGGAACTCGAAGCCGCAGATCTTCATGCCGAGCCCGCCCAGCTTCACCTGCACATTGACGCAGCCGGCGAGTGCGCGGATCGCGCCGCGCCAGGCGGGAAAGATCTCATCGCGCCGGCCGGCATAGGGGCCGATGCCGAGCGGGCCGCCGACATGGTCGAGCACCATCGGCTGCTCCGGGAAGGCGCGGGCGAGGTCGATGACGTCGTCGATCTGCGGGTGATAGAGCCAGACATCGAAGCTGAGGCCGAACTGGCGCAGCGCGGCGAAGCCCCGGCGGAAATCGGCGCGACGAAAGAGCTCCGGCGGCGGCTTGGTATGGCTGTTCTGGACATCCTCGCTCGCATCCCAGCCGGCGGCGTGGCGGATGCCGCGGAAGCGCCCGTTGCCGGCGGCGACATGCGCCGCCAGCACGGGCTCGACGGCGGCTCCCAGGGTGAGATCGGCGTAGCCGACGATGCCGGCGCAGGCCGCGACCGTGCCGTAGCGGCCGCTCGCCGCCATCGCCGCCGCGCCGTTGACGAACTCGGTCTCGCCGACCACCCGCAGCTCGGCTGGGCCGGTCGTGCGGTAGAAGGCGGTGCATTCGACGAACACCGTGCGCTCGACATTATGCCCGTCGCCGGTGTCCGCGAGCAGCTCCGGCAACAGGTAGCGGTTGCCGGGAAAATCCCAGAGATGATGATGCGGGTCGCAAATCGGCAGGGCGGGATCGATGATCTCCTCCTGCCGCTTGGCGAGCCAGCCGGGGTTGATGCCGTAGCGGCTGATCCGGTCTTGCAGGCTGATCGTGCTCATCCGTGCCTCAGGGCTTTGCGGCGCCGGCCCTATCATAGCCGTTGCCGCGGCGGAGGCGAGACGCAAGCGGCGAGGATGCAGGGCTATCGCATTTGCGCATACGAGGTGCACCACGGAGACACGGAGGTCACGGAGAAGAAGTGTTGGGCGCGCAAACCTGCCTGCGCGAAGCCGAAGCGGCTTCGCTTCGGCGAAGGCAGGGCGCGCCATTCTTTCCTTCTCCGTGCCCTCCGTGTCTCCGTGGTCAATCCTTCTCACCCGGCGGCTTGGTGCCATATGCGACTGCCCTGGGCGAGGATGGTCGCGCGGGCGACCGGGCAAACGGAAGCCGATTGCCGGCATGCAATACCCGCGCCGGCACCCGGCTTGCCAAGCCGGCGGTGCCGTGCCACGGTCGCGCCCCGCAATACCGGGAGGAGCGAATGGTGGAGATCGGCGCGCGCGATTTCGTGCTGGGCGTGGTGGGCGCAGGGGCGATGGGCTCGGGCATCGCGCAGGTGGCGCTCACCGGCGGCATCGCCGTCCGCCTCACCGACGCCAATGCGGCGCAACTCGATAAGGCGCGCGCCACGCTCTTCCAGCGGCTCGACCGGCTCGCCGAGAAAGGCGAGGCGACGCCCGACCAGGTCGCCGCAGCGAAGGCGCGGCTCACCGTGGTCGGCGAGGTCCGGGAGCTCGCGCCCTGCGGCGTCGTCATCGAGGCGATCGTCGAGAACCTCGAGGTCAAGCGCATGCTCTTCCGCGCGCTCGAGGCGGTGCTGGCCGAGGATGCCGTCATCGCTTCCAACACCTCCTCGATTCCGATTGCCGCCATCGCTCAGGCCTGCCGCCATCGCCGGCGCGTCGCCGGCATGCATTTCTTCAATCCGGTGCCGCTGATGCGGCTGGTCGAGATCATCGCCGCGGCCGATACCGACGTGGCGGTCGCCGACGCGCTCGCCGAGCTCGGCCGGCGCATGGGGCGCACGCCGGTCAAGGTCAAGGACGCGCCGGGCTTCCTCGTCAATCTCGGCGGTCGCGCCTATTACCAGGAGGCGCTGCACCTGTTACAGGAGAATGTCGCGATGCCCGACGACATCGACCTCGTCATGCGCGAGTGCTGCCATTTCCGCATGGGGCCGTTCGAGCTGATGGACCTCACCGGCATGGACGTCAACTATCCCGTCGGCGAGATCGTGCATAAGGGCTATTGGTACGATCCGCGCTTAAAGTCGACGCCGCTGCATGAGAGCCTCTATCTCGCCGGGCGCTACGGCAGGAAGGCCGGGCAGGGCTTCTATCGCTATGACGCCGAAGGCAGACGGCTCGCCGTCGCGCCGACACTCGCGCCGGCGGCGGCGCTGCCGGCGCGGGTGATCGTGCCGGAGCCGGTCGAGGGGCTGGTGGCACTTGCAGTCGCCGCCGGCGTCGAGACGCTGGCGCCCGATGACGGCGCGAGCCCGATCCTGGTGGCGCCCTGGGGCGAGGATTGCACCGCGATCGCGCTGCGGCTCGGCCTCGATCCCAGGCGCACCGTGGCGATCGACCTCGCCCATGACACCAGCCGGCGCATCACCCTGATGACCGCGCCCGGCGCCGATCCGGCGGCGGGCGACGCGGCGGCGGCGCTGCTCGCCGCTGCCGGCCGGGCGGTGACGCGCATCAAGGACAGCCCCGGCTTCATCGCCCAGCGCATCACCGCGATGATCGCCAATCTCGGCGCGGAGATGGCGCAGATGGGGGTCGCCAGCCCCGCCGACATCGACAAGGCGATGCAGCTCGGCCTCAACTATCCCTTGGGCCCGCTCGCCCTTGCCGACAAGCTTGGCGTCAAGCGCTGCTACGACATCATGTGCCGGCTGTTCGAGACCATCGGCTCCGACCGCTACCGCCCGAGCCTATGGCTGCGCCGGCGCGCGCTGCTGGGGCTGCCGGCGGCGACGCCGGATTAGCTCAAGTTTCCGCTGGATCGACTCAGTGCGTCCTTCGACTGCTCGCTACGCTCGCGCTCAGGATGAGGTGATTTTCTTTGTGCCATCAACAGCTTTCCTCATCCTGAGCTGGCGCGCGGAGCGCGCCTGTCGAAGGACGCACCGACGTCCATGCAGCGGAAACGCGCTCCTAGGAGCCTGTCTGAGAAATGGCTGGTCAAGTGGGGGCGAGTCTGATTCCTTGCTGGGCCATGAGCAAGGAATTTCGCCCCTGGAAGATTGACGAGGCGCAGCTTCTGCCGCCGAGCGTGCAGGA
>JBKQTR010000035.1:0-7780 GCA_052143095.1 Allostellaceae bacterium | reverse complement strand
GCCGAGCCATGGCTGTTGCTGAGCCTCGAGAATTTCATCCGGAGTGGCTTGCGGCCGCGGATCGGGTAATCTGCTGCGGGATGATCGACAGTCAGAAGCTCCTGGCATGCTTGGTGGTCTCAGTGTTAGATCCAAGGGGCGACTTGAAGCTGAGATCGTCATTCTTCGACATCAACTGAATGTCCTGCGCCGCGGGATGCCATCGCGCGCGCGATTGACGCTCATCGATCGGCTGATCTTCGTTTGGCTTTATTGGCTGCGCCCGTCGGCGCTGAGCGCCGTTGTGATCGTCCAACCTGAGACCGTGGTGCGATGGCACCGTGAGGGCTTCCGCTTATATTGGCGTTGGAAGTCTCGTGCACGCGGTGGTCGCCCGCGAGTCCCGCGCGATCTGCGTGATCTTATCCGCGAGATGAGCCTTGCCAATCCGCTGTGGGGTGCGCCGCGCATTCATGGCGAGCTGCTCAAGCTCGGCACCGAGGTCGCGCAGTCGACAGTGGCGAAGTATATGGGGCGACGTCGGCGACCGCCGAGCCAGAACTGGAAGACCTTTCTGCGCAACCATGCGGCTGGCATCGCCGCGATGGATCTGCTCGTGGTGCCGACGATCGACTTCCGCCTCCTCTATGTTCTGGTCATCCTCGGCCATCATCGGCGACGGATCCTATCGGTCGGTGTCACCTACCATCCGACAGCGGAGTGGATCGCTCGACAGATCAACGAAGCATTTCCGTGGACTGAAGCTCCACGCTACCTGATCCGAGATCATGATGCGGTCTATGGTCAAGTCGTCGCCCGACGCCTCAAGAGCATGGGTATCCGTGATCGACCGACGGCGCCGCGATCGCCTTGGCGGAACGGATGCGTCGAACGGCTGATCGGCTCGATCCGACGGGAGTGTCTCCACCATCTCGTCGTGTTCGGCGAGGCTCACCTCCGCCGCACCGTTACGGCCTACGTCTCTTATTACAACGAGCTCCGGACTCACCTGTCACTGAACAAAGACGCCCCGATCCATCGACCGATCCAACGGATCGGGCGGATCATGTCAGTGCCCGTCCTCGGCGGCCTGCACAACCAATACTGTCGGACGCAGTTTCTGGCAGGGACACGGGCCTACGATGCTGGCTGGGATGCGTATGGCCGCGCGCCTCCTTGCGGCTCTGCGCCGCTTCGAAGAGGTCCGGGCGCATCCGCATCCGCTGCTCGGCGGCCACAGAAAGTGGCACCTGTCGCGACTCAGACCGCCGCGACCGTGTCGGAAATAGCACGAGTGTCCGCCTGACTTCACGTGCCGGAGGCGATGATCGGTGCTGGTTCACCACACAACTTTCGGTAAAAGGCTTCTACGTCAGCTCGGCGCACCTGGGCAGTACCATAAGTCGCGACAGAAGCAGCGCCGGCAGCGATGCCGAGTGCCAGTGCCTGCCTGTCGGACAGACCCCGCGCTAGTCCGAGTACTAGGCCGGCGAGAAAGCTGTCGCCAGCACCGACTGCGCTGCACTCTTCGACCTTCACCGTGGGAAGCCGGCTGACGCCGTCGCTTGTCCCAAGGATCGCCCCATCCCGCCCAAGGCTGACAGCGATCATCCGGGCTGCTCCGGAACGAATCAGCGAGGCAACCTCCTTCTCCTGTGACTGCGGATCATGCAGTTCACGACCGATCAGGAACTCGAGTTCGCTAAGGCTTAACTTCAGCAGCTCTATCCCATGGCCGATCGCGGTGCGTAGAGCCGAGCCTGAGGTGTCGAGGACGAATTTCTGACCACGCCGCGAGGCGATGGCGGCAGCTTGAGCATAGAAGTCCGCTGGTACGCCGCGTGGCAGACTACCACTCGCGACGAGCCACTCGCCCTCTGCTTCCTGCAGGACAATTAGGGCCCCATTCCACTCGTCTTGCTCGACGTTGGGACCCTCCGGCACGAAGCGATATTCGAGGCCGCTCTGGCGATCATGCACGTTCACGCTGATGCGGGTTCGGCCACGGATCGGCAGTGCCTGCCACCGAACGCCGGCTTCATCGAGCAGCTCCTCGACCAGGCGTCCGGTCACACCGCCGGTCATGATCAGCGCCAGCGCGTCGCCGCCCAACACATGAACCACGCGGGCGACGTTGATGCCTCCCCCACCCGGGTCGAACCGCTCTTCGAACGTCCGAGTCTTGTGTGTGGGCCTTACTGACGCTGCGGTGCAGGCCAGATCCACCGCTGGATTCAGCGTCAACGTGGCGATGCGCGGGCACACTTTAGTACCACGAGCTGATTCTCGTGCTCGGTCTGCGCGCGGAGCCAATGCCTGAGGTCTCTTCCGCTCGGCCGACCCTCCGGCCTGCACATGGAACAGGCTCGTTTCGCGATCCCGGGTGCCATCGTGCGTCACCTCCTATCCGGCAGCCTTTTCGAGCACGGGGTCGGCCGTCACGGCTTCAGATACAACGACTGCCGGTGGCACTAGGTCGTGGTAAAGCGCGAGATAGCGACGCGCCGATCCCGACCAACCGAAATCCTGAGTCATCGCCTGTCGCTGTACCTTGCGCCATACCAAGGGTTGCCGGTGGAGCGCGAGCGCCCGGTCGACGCAGCGAAGCAAATCGGCGATATCTGCGCTCTCGAACGCGAACCCGGTCGCCGTGCCGCAACGGACCGAGCGGTCGGTCGCATCCATTACGGTATCGCAGAGCCCGCCCGTGCGCCTCACCACAGGCAAGGTGCCGTAGCGCATCGCATAAAGCTGCGTGAGCCCGCATGGCTCGAAGCGGGCGGGATGAAGTAGGATGTCGCCACCCGCCATGACTCGGTGCGCCAGCGGCTCCTCGTAGCCGATGCGGACCGCGATCCGGCCCGGGTGGTCGCGCGCCGTCAGCTCGAAGCGCTCTTCGAGGCCGCGATCGCCGTCCCCGAGCAACGCGCATTGGGCGCCGCTCTCAACGATCCCCGGCAATGCGGCGGCTACCACATCCGCCATCTTCTGTTCCGTAATCCGACTCACAAATGCGACGAGCGCGGCCTCCGAATCCGCCTCGAGACCAAGCTCGTCCTGCAGTGCGGTCTTGCATACCCGCTTGCCGGCGATGTTCCGCGACGTGAAGCTGGCGGGGAGATTGGCATCAATCGCGGGATCCCAAATGCCGTAGTCCACCCCATTGAGGATGCCGATAAGATCTTGCGCGCGATGTTGCAGCAGCCCTTCGAGCCCACAACCATATTCGGCGGTGAGGATCTCCCGCGCATAGGTAGGGCTTACGGTTGTCAGACGATCGCTGTAGCGGATGCCGGCCTTGAGGAACGAGATTTTGCCATAGAACTCGAGCCCGTCCGGCGTGAAGCTGTCACTGGGAAGGCCGAGCTGGGGAAAGAGGGCGGCGGGAAACAGCCCCTGATAGGCAAGGTTGTGTATCGTGAGGACTGTCGCAGGCCTTTGGCCGGGGGTGCCGGCCAAGATCGCCGGAAGCAGCCCGGCATGCCAATCGTTGGCATGGACGATGTCGGCCCGCCAATTCGCCGCCAGCAGGCCGAGCGAAAGTCGTGCCGCGACATGGTTGAACACGGCGAAGCGCAGCGCATTGTCGGGCCAGTCTTGCCCATTCTCGTCCTGGTACGGGCCGCCGGGACGCCGAAACAGCGACGGGCAGTCGACGAGCCAAAGGGGGAGGGCGGTGTCAGGCACGCGCGCGGAAATCAGCCGCATCGGACCAGCGCCCATGAAATCTGTGACCTCGACCTCCACCGATTTGTTGGTCGCGGATTCGATGGCTTTCGGATAGCCCGGGAGCAGGAGCTGCATCTCGACGCCGAGCGCGGTCAACGCCTTTGGCAGCGCCGCGCTCACATCCGCGAGGCCGCCGGTCTTGGCGAGAGGATAGATCTCCGAGGATACGAAGAGCACACGCAAGGACGGTCTCCCAAGCCTTTTCTTTACGACGCGCGAAGCTGCGGGGTATCTTTTGACATGTTCCGCCGACCACCTGAGGGGAGGTTCCGCCGACCAGCCGTATGGAGCATTGATTCAGGTCAAGGGCACATGCACCGGTCACGAGACGAACGCGCCGCGGCCATGGTCACAGTTTTGCGCCTTGATCCAGCGCAAGGCGCTCCTGGTCCAGAAGTCTTTATGTTGAAATATGTTTGAAACAGAGCCGAGCGCCTAGGGTTACGTGGTGCGGTCTCAGCTGTGCAACTTCACCCCGGTGGTGCGGCGGAATTACCGCATCGGCGTTCCGTCCGGCGGCCGTCACCGCGAGATTCTGAATACCGACTGGGAGCGGGGTCGGCAATGCGGGAGGCGTCGCGGCGGCGCCTGTGCCGTGGCATGGCCGGCCCTATTCGCATGCCTTGACGCTCCCGCCGCTGGCCGTCCTCCTGCTCCAACCCGAGCGCGGATAGGCGATACATGACGAGTGCGCCTCGGATTCGTGTGTGGCCGGGAGCGCCCTTTCCGCTCGGCGCGCACTGGACCGGCAAGGGTGTGAATTTTGCTCTCTTCTCGGAGAATGCCGAGCGGGTGGAGTTGTGCCTTTTTGATCGGTCCGGGGCAACCGAGCTCGACCGCATAGAACTGCCCGAGCACACGAACGGCGTCTGGCATGGCTATTTACCGGACATTGCTCCGGGACAGCTCTACGGCTATCGCGTCTTCGGGCCCTATGCGCCCGAGCGAGGCCACCGGTTCAACCACCACAAGCTGCTAGTCGATCCTTATGCCCGGATGCTGCATGGGCGGTTTCAGTGGAACGACGCCGTTTTCGGTTATGACACCAGGAGTCCGGATGCAGATCTGTCATTCGATACGCGCGACAGCGCGCCTTTCGTGCCGAAATGCCGCGTCGTCGACCCGGCCTTCACCTGGGGCGATGACCGACCGCCGCGCCGGCCATGGCACGACACGGTGATTTATGAGCTCCATGTGCGGGGTTTCACCATGCGGCACCCGGAAATCGCCGTGCCGCGGCGCGGGACTTTTGCGGGGCTGGCGAATCCGGCGATCATCGGATACCTCGGCAAGCTTGGGGTGACCGCCCTCGAACTCATGCCCGTCCAGGCCTTCCTCGAGGAGTTGCCGCTCATCAAGCGCGGACTCCGGAATTTCTGGGGCTATAACCCGATCGCATTCTTCGCGCCCGAGCCCCGCTACCTCGCCGAGCAGACTCTGCATGAGGTTAGGACGGCCGTGCATCGCTTGCATGACGCCGGTCTCGAAGTGATTCTGGATGTCGTCTTCAACCACACGGCTGAAGGCGGTCCGCTCGGGCCGACCTTGAGTTTTCGAGGGATCGACAACGCGAGCTATTACCGGCTCGATCACAAGGACGGGCGGCGCTACCGCGACTTTACGGGCTGTGGCAACAGCCTCAACCTCCATCACCCTCGCGTCATGCAACTGGTGATGGACGCGCTACGCTATTGGGTTGCAGAAATCCATGTGGACGGCTTCCGCATCGATCTCGCGACGACCCTTGCCCGCGGTGAGGACGAGGTTTTCGACCGGCATTCGGGTTTTCTTGACGCGATCCAACAAGATCCCGTGCTCGCCGAGGTCAAGCTTATCGCCGAGCCGTGGGACCTCGGCGAGCAAGGCTATCGGCTCGGTCAGTTTCCGCCGGGCTGGTCGGAATGGAACGATCGCTACCGTGACGTCGTGCGCCGATTCTGGCGTGGCGAGGAAGGGGTGGCGGCCGAGCTCGCCTCGCGCGTTACTGGGTCGCGCGACATCTTCGAACAACGCGGCAGGCGGCCTTGGGCCAGCGTCAATTACCTCACGGCGCATGATGGCTTCACGCTTGAGGACCTCGTCAGCTACCGCGACAGGCATAATGATGCGAACGGCGAAGACAACCTCGACGGCCACGCCGAGAACTACAGCGCGAACTATGGTGTCGAAGGCGCGACCGGAGACCCCGGCATACGCAAGCTGCGGCGGCAACAAAAACGCAACATGTTGGCAACGCTGCTGCTCTCGGTGGGCGTGCCCATGCTCCTCGCCGGCGATGAGGCTGGCCGCAGCCAACACGGCAACAACAACGCATATTGTCAGGACAACGAGATCGGTTGGTGCGACTGGACGCTCCTGGAGAGCGAAGAGGCGCGCGCGCTTCGGGAATTCGTGCGTGCGCTTATTCAACTGCGTAGCGATCACATGGTTTTTCGGCGGCGCCATTTCTTTCATGGCCGGGTGATCCCTGGCACCGCAATCAAAGATATCGTCTGGCTGACGCCTGAAGGCCGAGAGAACGGCGATGAGGATTGGCACGCCCCCCACGCTCGGTTCCTGAGCTATGTCGTGAGCGGGCAAGCGGGCACCATCCATCATTCGACTTCCGGCAAGCTGGAGTCGGACGACAGCTTTCTCGTCATCCTCAACGCCGACAGCGAAGTGGCCCGTTATTTGCTGCCGAGCACGTCGCCTCCAGCACCATGGGTACGGCTCGTCGACACCGCGAGCGAGTCCGGCCTCGGTGACGGGGCCTCCTTCGAGGCGGGTTCTGTCTATACGGTCGAACCGCGATCCTTCTTGCTGTTTTGCTGCCGCCTTGGCGGAAGCCGGGTACCGTCGAGCCTCGATCCATGAGCATGCCGAGCCTGCTCGATGCAGCCCAGGCCAGTATCGAGCCCTATTACCATGATGTCTGGGGAGCGCGCCATGCGCTCTCCATCGACACAAAACGCACCTTTCTCGACGCGATGGGCCTAGCCTTTCTCGGCTTGGCGTCACTCCTTGCCGAGAAGTCGCCGCTCACCTCCGAACCGTGCCACGGCGAAATCCGCTGGTGAGACGACCGCGAAGACTGAGGCCAGGCTCTGTCCGACATTTGATTTATGTCAATGCCTGGTGAGCGAGAGCGATTAACCTCGCTGCTCAATGCGCGAGGAAACACATGTCGGCGCAAAAATACGTCCGGTGGTTTCGTGAAATTCGGCTTGAGAATGTGCCGCTCGTCGGCGGCAAGAACGCTTCCCTCGGCGAACTCTATTCCACCCTCGCGTCGGAAGGCGTCAGGGTGCCGAACGGGTTTGCCCTCACCGCACAGGCCTATCGCGATGCTTTGGCCGAGGCTGATGCGGCAAGCAACCTCCATCGGCTCCTTGACGGGATCGACAAGACCGACGTCGAGGCTCTAGCGAAGCGCGCAGACGACGCACGCCGGATCGTCTATGCCGCAACCGGCGGTGACGAGCTGCGTCGGCAGATCGCCGCGTCCTATCGCGCCTTGGAGGAGCAGTACGGTCGTGACGTCGCCGTCGCCGTCCGCAGCTCCGCGACCGCCGAAGACCTTCCTACCGCCAGCTTTGCCGGACAGCACGAGAGCTTCGTCAACATCCGAGGCGAGAACGATGTGTTCGAGGCCTGCCGGCGCTGTTTCGCCTCGATCTTCACCGACCGGGCGATCGTCTATCGCCTTGATAACGGCTTCGACCATTTCAAGGTTGCACTCTCGGTGGGTGTAATGAAGATGGTCCGCTCCGACCTCGCCGCAAGCGGAGTGATCTTTACGCTCGACACCGAATCGGGCTTCCGCGACGTTGTGTTCATCACCGGTGCCTATGGCCTCGGCGAGAGCATCGTTCAGGGTCGGGCCGACCCGGACGAGTTCTATGTCCACAAACCGACGTTCAAGAAGGGATATCGGGCTATTCTTCGTCGCTCGCTTGGCAAGAAGCAGGTGCGAATGATCTATGCTCAAGGACATACGGGCGCGACCACTGAGACCGTCGCGACTGCCGATGCCGATCGCGACATGTTCTGCCTTGACGATCCAGACGTGCTAAGCCTCGCCGACTTCGCC
>JBKQTR010000034.1:0-4053 GCA_052143095.1 Allostellaceae bacterium | reverse complement strand
AATTCCCTACGACCTGCGTTCTCGCGCTCAAAGGCATTGCCAGCCCCACCTCACCCGGCCTCTCCGCCCCACTGGGGCGGAGAGGGGAAGACGCGCAGCGCTATTGCCGCCGCGGACGACCTCGCTTCGCGAGGTTGCCTGTGCTAGAGCGCCGCGCCATGCGCGTCGACGCCTTCGATTTCGAGCTGCCACGAGATCTCATCGCCGACCATCCGGTCGAGCCGCGCGACGCGGCGCGGCTGCTGGTGGTCGCGCGCGGCTTGAGCGACCGCCGCATGCTCGACCTGCCGTCGCTGCTGCGGCGGGGCGATCTCCTCGTCGTCAACGACACCCGCGTCATCCCGGCGCGGCTCAGCGGCCGGCGCGGCGCGGCGCGGGTCGAGGTGACGCTGCACCGCGATCTCTCGGGCGGGCACTGGCGCGCCTTCGCCAAGGGCGCCAAGCGACTGAAGCCGGGCGACCGGATCGATTTCGCCGAGGGCTTCGCCGCCGAGGTCGCAGCCAAGCACGACGAGGGCGACCTCACGTTGCGCTTCGACCGCGCGGAGGACGCGCTGCGCAAAGCGCTCGAGCGCTTCGGCAGCATGCCGCTGCCGCCCTACATCAAGCGCCCGGGCGGCGGCGAGGCGCGCGACCGCAGCGACTACCAGACGATCTTCGCGGCCAAGGAAGGCGCCGTCGCCGCGCCGACCGCCGGGCTGCATTTCACCGAGCGGCTGCTGGCGGCGCTCGACGCCGCCGGGATCGCGCGGGCGAGCGTCACGCTGCATGTCGGCGCCGGCACTTTCCTGCCGGTCAAGGCCGAGGATACGCGCGACCACAGGATGCACAGCGAATGGGGCATGATCGACGCCGAGGCGGCCGAGCGCATCGCCGCGGCACGCGCCGCCGGCGGCCGCATTGTCGCGGTTGGCACCACCAGCCTGCGCCTCCTCGAAAGCGCCGCCGATGCGCGCGGCCGGGTGGCGCCCTTCGCCGGCGAGACCGCGCTCTTCATCACGCCCGGCTATCGCTTCCGCACCGTCGACCTGCTGCTGACCAATTTCCACCTGCCGCGCTCGACCTTGTTCATGCTGGTCGCCGGCTTCGCCGGGCTGGAGCGGATGAAGGCGGCCTATGCCCATGCGGCGGCTTCGGGCTATCGCTTCTTTTCCTACGGCGACGCCAGTTTGCTATATCCGCAGGGATGACCGGGGAATTCGCCTTCAGCCTGCTGGCGCGGGACGGCGCGGCGCGGCGCGGCCGGCTGACCACGGCGCATGGCACGGTGGAGACGCCGGCCTTCATGCCGTGCGGCACCGCCGCCACGGTGAAGGCGATGCGGCCCGAGGACGTAGCAGCCACCGGCGCCGAGATTATCCTCGCCAACACCTATCATCTGATGCTGCGGCCCAGCGCCGAGCGGATCGCCGCGCTGGGCGGGCTGCACCGCTTCATGAACTGGCCGGGGCCGATCCTCACCGACAGCGGCGGCTATCAGGTCATGTCGCTGGCGAAGCTGCGCGAGATCGACGAAGAGGGCGTCACCTTCCGCTCGCATCTCGACGGCGCGCGCTACACGCTGACGCCCGAGCGCTCGATCGAGATCCAGCACCTGCTCGGCGCCGACATCACCATGGCGTTCGACGAGTGCACGCCGTTTCCCGCCGCGGAGGAAGAGGCGCGGCGCTCGATGGAGCTCTCGATGCGCTGGGCCGGCCGCTCCAGATCGACCTACCGCCCGCGGCCGGGCCATGCGCTGTTCGGCATCGTCCAGGGCAGCATCTATCCGGCGCTGCGCCAGCGCTCGGCGGCGGCGCTCGCCGAGATCGGCTTCGACGGCTATGCCGTGGGCGGGCTTGCCGTCGGCGAGGGGCGGGAGCGCATGTTCGCGGTGCTTGACGCGACCGTGCCGGCGCTGCCGGAGTCCGCCCCGCACTATCTCATGGGTGTCGGCAAGCCCGACGACATCATCGGCGCGGTCAGGCGCGGCATCGACCTCTTCGACTGCGTGCTGCCGACGCGCTCGGGGCGCACGGCGCAGGCCTTCACCCGGCGCGGCACGGTCAATCTGCGCAATGCGCGCCACGCCGCAGATCCCCGCCCGCTCGACGCCGGGTGCGCCTGCGGCGCCTGCCGGCACTACAGCCGCGCCTATCTCCATCACCTCGTCCGCGCCCAGGAGATCCTCGCGCCGATGCTGTTGACCGCACACAATCTCCGCTACTATGCGGATCTGATGGCGGCGCTGCGCGGCGCGATCGAGAGTGGCCGCGTCGAGGATCTCGCCGCCGGCATCGCGGCCCGACAGGAGGAAGGCGATATTCCGCCTCTTTAAGAGCCGATCATGGCGACGTCCCTGAAGCAGCTCGGCCGACGCAGCGTGCTGCCGGCGTCGCCGGAAAAGGCGCTGCTGGAGCGGGTGGCGAACCCGCATCCGCGCGTCCCATATCTCGTACGCTTCACCTGCCCGGAATTCACCGCGCTCTGCCCGATCACCGGCCAGCCGGATTTCGCCCATCTCGTCATCGACTACGTGCCGCGGCGCTGGCTGGTGGAGAGCAAGTCGCTGAAGCTCTATCTCGGCTCGTTCCGCAACCACGGCGCCTTCCACGAGGATTGCACGCTGGCGATCGCGCGCCGGCTGGTGCGGCTGCTGGCGCCGCGCTGGCTGCGCATCGGCGGTTATTGGTATCCGCGCGGCGGCATGCCGATCGACGTCTTCTACCAGACCGGCACGCCGCCGCGCGGGCTGTGGCTGCCGGAGCAGGGCGTGGCGCCCTATCGCGGGCGAGGGTGAGGGAGCGAGAGGAGCGTCGGCGCCGCCATGACCGCCGCGATCAAATCGGCCATCCGCGACGAGGCGCTGCGGCTCGGCTTCGACGCCGTGGGCTTCGCCCCGCCGCATCTCGCGCCCGAGGCGCGGGCGCATCTCGCGGAGTTCCTGGCACGCGGATATCACGGCGATATGGGCTGGCTCGCCGCGCGCGCCGATGAGCGCGGCGAGCCGCAGGCGCTCTGGCCCGAGGCGCGCAGCGTCGTCGTGCTCGGCGTCAATTACGCGCCCGAAGCCGACCCGCTGGCGGCGTTGGCGCGGCGCGATCGCGGCGCGATCTCCGTCTATGCGCAGGGACGCGATTACCACGACATCGTGAAGGCGCGGCTGAAGACACTGGCGCGCTGGATCGACGGGCGCTGGCCCGGCGCGCTCAGGTTCTTCGTCGACACCGCGTCGGTGATGGAGAAGCCGCTCGCCGCGGCGGCCGGGCTGGGCTGGCAGGGCAAGCACACCAACCTGGTGTCGCGCGCGTTCGGCTCCTGGCTCTTCCTCGGCGAGATCTATCTCGCCTTGGCGCTGCCGCCCGACGCTGCCGAGGCGGATCATTGCGGCGCCTGCCGGCGCTGTCTCGACGCCTGCCCGACGGGCGCCTTTCCCGCGCCCTACCGGCTGGAGGCGCGACGCTGCATCTCCTATCTCACCATCGAGCACAAAGGACATATCGCCGCCGAGCTGCGCCCGCTCATCGGCAACCGCATCTATGGCTGCGACGACTGCCTCGCCGTCTGTCCCTGGAACAAATTCGCCCGCGCCACCGCCGAGCCGGGCTTCCGCCCGCGCGACGCGCTGGCCGCACCGCGGCTCGCGGCGCTCGCCCGCCTCGACGATGCCGGCTTCCGCGCGCTGTTCAGGGGCTCACCGGTCAAGCGCATCGGCCGCGACCGCTTCCTGCGCAACGTGCTCATCGCCATCGGCAACAGCGGCGAGCGCAGCCTGCAGGCCACGGCGGAGACGCTGCTCGACGATCCCTCCCCCCTGGTGCGGGCGATGGCCGTCTGGGCGCTGCGGCGGCTTGCCGACGCGCCCGCCGTCGCGGCGCTCAGCGCGGCGCATCTGCCGCGCGAGAGCGACGCCGCCGTGCGTGCGGAGTGGCAGGGGTGATGGCGTCTTCAAACCGGCGGCCGGAAAGATTACCTTGTCTTTTGAAGAGATGCGCCCATCGTCGGGAACGCGCCATGATCTTCTCCTCTCCGCCCCCAGGGTGTAAAGGCCGGGGAGATGGTTGACTGGTGTTC
>JBKQTR010000033.1:0-4181 GCA_052143095.1 Allostellaceae bacterium | reverse complement strand
GGAAGCTGCGGAGCTTGCGCGAGCGGCTGGGGTGCTTGAGCTTGCGCAGCGCCTTCGCCTCGATCTGGCGGATGCGCTCGCGCGTCACCGAGAATTGCTGGCCGACCTCCTCGAGGGTGTGGTCGGTGTTCATGCCGATGCCGAAGCGCATGCGCAGCACGCGCTCCTCGCGCGGCGTCAGCGAGGCGAGCACGCGCGTCGTCGTCTCGCGCAGATTGGCCTGGATCGCGGCGTCGAGCGGCAGCACCGCGTTCTTGTCCTCGATGAAATCGCCGAGATGCGAATCCTCCTCGTCGCCGATCGGCGTCTCCAGGCTGATCGGCTCCTTGGCGATCTTCAGGACCTTGCGCACCTTCTCCAGCGGCATGGCGAGCTTCTCGGCGAGCTCCTCCGGCGTCGGCTCGCGGCCGATCTCGTGCAGCATCTGGCGCGAGGTCCGCACCAGCTTGTTGATGGTCTCGATCATGTGCACGGGAATGCGGATGGTGCGCGCCTGGTCGGCGATCGAGCGGGTGATCGCCTGGCGGATCCACCAGGTGGCGTAGGTCGAGAATTTGTAGCCGCGGCGGTACTCGAACTTGTCGACCGCCTTCATCAGCCCGATGTTGCCTTCCTGGATGAGGTCGAGGAACTGCAGGCCGCGGTTGGTGTACTTCTTGGCGATCGAGATGACGAGGCGGAGATTGGCCTCGACCATCTCCTTCTTGGCGCGGCCAGCCTCGCGCTCGCCGCGCTGCACGGTCGAGACGACGCGGCGGAACTCGAGCGGCGAGAGCCCGGCCTCCTCGGAGACGTTGGCGAGCTCGCCGCGCAGGTTCTTGACCTCGCCGCCATGCTTGTTGACCAGCGAGCCCCAGCCCTTGCCGTGCAGCCGCTTCACCCGCCCCGACCAGTCGGGCGCGAGCTCCTGGCCCATATGGTGGTTGAGGAAGTCCTGGCGCTTGACGCCGCAGGCCTCGGCGAGCCGCAGCAGCCTGCCCTCGGCGGCGACCATGCGGCGGTTCAGCGTGTAGAGCTGATCGACGAGATGCTCGATGCGCGCGTTGTTGAGGCGGACGCTCTTCATCGCCTCGATCATCTGCGCCTTGAGCTTCTCGTATTTCCGCTCGGACTGCTTGTTGATCTCCTCGCCTACCTGCATGGTGGCGAGGCGCTGTTCCTGGAGCTTGTGCAGCTTCTTGTAGAGCTGCGCGATGGTGTCGAGCGTGGCGAGCACGCTGGGCTTCAGCTCCGCTTCCATCGCCGCGAGCGAGATCGAGGCGTCTTCGCCCTCCTCGCCCTCCTCGCCCGGCACCGCGCCTTCGGGCAGCGGCGCCTCGCCCGCGGGGGGCTCCTCGCCCTCGGCGACGGCGAGCGGCGCCTCCTCCTCCTCGGCCGCCGGCTCCTCGGCAAAGGCGCTGCCATAGGTGGCGTCGAGATCGATGACGTCGCGCAACAGCATCTTGCCTTCGTTGAGCGCGTCGCGCCAAAGGATCAGCGCGCGCATGGTGAGCGGGCTCTCGCAGAGCCCGCCGATCATCATCTCGCGGCCCGCCTCGATGCGCTTGGCGATGGCGATCTCGCCTTCGCGCGACAGCAGCTCGACCGAGCCCATCTCGCGCAGATACATGCGCACGGGATCGTCGGTGCGGCCGATATCCTCGTCGTCGAGATTGCCGCCCGCACGGGGCTCGCCGTCGCTATCCTCGCTCGCCGCCGCCGCGTCGTCGCTCTCCTCGCTCTCGACGACGTTGATGCCCTGCTCCGAGAGCATCGCCAAGGTGTCCTCGATCTGCTCGGACGAGACCTGCTCGGTCGGCAGCGCCGCGTTCACCTCGTCATAGGTGACGTAGCCACGCTCCTTGCCGCGCGCGACCATCTTCTTGATCGCCGCCGCGATGGTATCGAGAAGCGGCGCCTCCGCCGCTTCCTCCCGCGCCTCGGGCGCCTCCGCCGCATTCGCCGACTTACTCGCCATCTGTGATCCCGCCCGTCAATGACGCTACAAACGCGACAGCGGGGCGCCGTACGGCGCCCAGCCCGCCCGTCCCGCTCCGTCGGAAATCCCTCCGCTGTACCGGCTCTCGGTCGCTGGGCCGTTGGTCAACGGACTCCCCCTCCCGTCGCGCCGTCATCGTCCTTTTTAGTTTCCAGCACCGTCTGCTGCAACCGTCCCCACGTCTCGTCGCTGACATCCTCGACGAAGTCCCGCTCGGCTTCCGCCACCTGTTGCGTCAAATGCCGTTGTTGTAGCTGGTCCCTGGTATCGGTCCAACCCCTCCGGGCCGTCTCGGCATCCGCCTCAGGCCGCGCGAAAGCGGCATGTTTCAGCACCTGTGGCGACAGCACCCCCTGCACGATCCCAGCGTACTCACTCCCAGTCAGGTGGAGCTTGAGCGTCGCAGCGTCAAGATCCGGATTTAGGGCGTGAAGTCTTAAGATTTCGTGGCGGAGCTTGTCAAGACGGGGGGCCGGCAGGTGCAGCGCCGCCACATCCTCCGCCACCTCGTCCAAAAGGAAGGGGTGGTTGAGCAGGATGGCCAAGAGGACCTCCTGCCTGCGGCCGCGCAAATAGGCGGGCTCGCTCAGCGGCTTGCCGTCAAAAGCCGGCGCGGATTTGAGCGCGATCCCCGGATTTGGGCTCAAGGGCGGACCCGCCGCCCAACGGCCCCGGGCCTTGCCTTTGCCCTTCCGGGGGCGGAGCATCGTGAACAGCCGCTCGCGGAAGAAGCTGCGGTAATGCCCCTGGACGGTACGGTCGGCGACCGTTCGCACCCGGTCCTGGAGCCGCTGCTCCAGCGCGGCGCGGCGCTCGGGCGTGTCGACCGGCCGCGCCGTCTCGATCTCCCACAGCACCTCGGCAAGCGGCTTGGCGCGGGCCAGCACCTCCTGCATGGCCTCGCGACCGCGATTGAGGACGAGCGTATCGGGATCCTCGCCCGCCGGCAGCGTGGCGAAGCGGAGGCTGTGCCCGGGCTTCAGCAGCGGCAGCGCGCGCTCGAGCGCGCGGCCCGCCGCACGCAGCCCCGCGGCGTCGCCGTCGAAGCACAGCACCGGCTCGGGCGCGAGCCGCCACAGCTCCTCGATCTGCATCTCGGTGAGCGCCGTGCCGAGCGGTGCCACCGCCGTGGTAAAGCCAGCGCGGTGCAGCGCGATCACATCCATATAGCCCTCGGCGACGATCGCCGAGGGCCCGCCCACCCCGGGCTGCGCCGCGCCGCCGCCGCTCAGCCCCGCGCGTGCCTGCGCCCAGCCATAGAGCACGCGCCCCTTCTGGAAGAGCGGCGTCTCGGGCGAGTTGAGATATTTCGGCTGGCCCTCGCCAAGCACGCGGCCGCCGAAGGCGATGACGCGCCCCTGCCGGTCGCCGATCGGGAAGATGACGCGGTTGCGGAAATAATCGTAGCTGTCGCCGGACTCGGCGCGGCGCAGCAGCCCGGCCTCGATCAGCAGCGGCTCGGGGAAGGATTTGGCCAGCGCCCGCTTCAACCCGTCGCGCGCGTCGCTTGCATAGCCGAGGCGAAAGCGGCGCAGGGTCGCGAGGTCGAGCCCGCGGCGCTCGAGATAAAGCCGCGCCTCGCGGCCTTGCGGACCGTGCAGCGTCTCCTCGAAGAAGGCGCAGGCGGCCTCGACCGCGCCCTGGATGGTCGCCTGGCGCTCGGCCTTCTCGCGCTCCTCGCTGGTCTGGCGCGGCACCTCGAGCCCGGCCTGGCGGGCGAGTTGCTCCACCGCCTCGGGGAAGGCGAGGTTCTCCTTCTGCATGGCAAAGCCGATGACGTCGCCATGGGCGCCGCAGCCGAAGCAGTGATAGAAGCCCTTGTCCTCGACGACGCTGAAGGACGGCGTCTTCTCCTTGTGGAAGGGGCAGAGGCCGATGTACTCGCGGCCACGCTTGACCAGCGCCACGCGACGGCCGACGACAGCGGCGAGCGACACGCGCGCGCGCAACTCGTCGAGGAACCCGGGCGGGAAAGCCATGAGCTCGCTGCTTTCAATTGTCTGCCGGCGGCCCTGGTGTCTGCCGGCGGCGGACCGCGAGTGTAGCGCCCACGCCCCGGCAGTGAAAGCCCGGCCGGCGGCATCAGGTCGTGTCATCCGCACTGAGGCGGGCGGTGCCGCTCGGCGCGCTCACCGGGGCTAAAGCAAGCCTCCGCTGGACCGAGTCAGTGCGTCCTTCGACAGGCGCGCTGCGCGCGCCAGCT
>JBKQTR010000032.1:0-18310 GCA_052143095.1 Allostellaceae bacterium | reverse complement strand
GCCCACTGCGGAAAAGCCGCACGGTGGGATCTGTGCGGGGGGACCGGGGTAACCCGGTTCCCTACCGCGACCGTATGTCGCCGGTCTAGTCCGTCCGATATGTATCCGGTTCAGACTCAATCTGCCCCTCCCCCGCCGACAACGATGGTCGCTCACTAGAACGCACCCTACGCGATCCGCAGGGCCTCCAGCGGATCATGGAAGAGGGCGGCACCATCGAAGACCTTCTGCCGCCGACCGAACAAGAGATCATCGCGGCCTTCCGGGAAAATCTCATCGACATGCTCGGCCAGTTGGAGAATCGAAACGCTTCCTGGGTGCCGATCGGTGACCAGATCGAACTCGCCGACCTGCAAGCGTTGAGCCGTGCAACCCTGCATCTGTCCGAGGGCCACACGAAACTGGCCCAAGCCTATGGTGAGCTGAGGACGATTTTCAACCGCTTGCTCGGCGTGAATGAATTGTCCGTCTAATTGGCGCTGAATCCGTGAGCGCATGTTGCGAAAACATACGAGTGCATCGTCGTCGGTTTAGGGCTGACGGTTTGGCCTGGAGCAGAACCGGGCTGTTCCGTTCTAGCTGTCGGGCTAGCTGCCGGAGCAATCACAATATTGGGCGGAAGCGCTGAAGGTATGGATGTGTTGTATTCCATGACGTAGCAGAACGATGCCTTGTGCGTCGCTTCGTAGGTGCGATACGCAACGCAACCAGTGAAGACGTAAAACTTCTTGCCATCGATTATGTCCTGAGTGACCACCATCGTCGGCTCGCCATGCAAACTGTCGACGTTCCATCCAGTCCCGATGCCTGGAGACGACGGAGCAATAATTGCTTGGTCTTTCACAGGGGAGGTATCGTCGCATGAGACATTATTTGGAAATTGAATTTTGCTCAGGTCGGCAAATTGCGGATCGAACGCATCTATCGTGTCATTCCGTATCTTTACACTCACGTCGGTGGCAGGTTCTCGTCCGCTGTTTATAAAGGCGATCGTGATATGGATACCTTGTTTAAGCTCCAACGCGACCGCAAGTTGAGCGCCAAGAGGGGAAATCCATGCGCGTTGTGTCGACTCCAATGCGCCTCTGGTCTCAATGACGCCCCAAATTCCGACAATCACAAGCAGCAGCGTCGCGAATGCTACGCTGAAGTGCGCATGTGGAATGTATTTTTCAGGATTGCTCATGCCTTTCATGAGATAAATTACTACGCCGCCGGCGGCCAGCGCCGCCAGGACGACGATGAAAATCCATTCCATTTATGTCTTCCTCCCCTAAGCAACGAGCGTCTCATATCCAAACAGCTTGAACAAATGCGTCGCACACTGGGGGCTCTCAGACCTTCCCTGCGACCGGCAACGTTCTGTTTGAGGACGAAGCGGGCACACTTGACCGAGATCAGTTTCACTTTTCCGAGGTCATTGTGGAGGGCATTCCGACCACTGCCAACGAATTCGCCAAACAGCTACGCCCGCTTCTCGAGCAGACGGCAAATGCCGCCGGCAGGGCAGCTTCACCTTTTTTCGACGAAACGGGCAAATTCGGCCTGGACGCCGAAATCCCACACGCCGTGCCAGTCTTCCCGGTCCAGGTAGTCGGCGACGTTATGCCGGTGCCGCTGGAGATCAACGGCGGCGTGGGCGAGTTCGGCGTCGATCAGCTCAACCACGCGCTGCTTTTCAATCATCCTGATTTTTACCGCCGCCTGACGCTTGCCAAGTTCACGCCAGGGCGCGACGATAGCTCATGACCAAGCGCAAACGCCTTATCAATCATATCGAGCGAAAATTGGCGCGCATCCGCGATCCCGCCGCGTTGCGGGCGCTGCTGCAACTGGTCCAGTCTCTTCTGACTCTTATAAAGATGCGCCGCCGGGATAGAGCGCGAAGACGGCGGAAGGCGGTCCCCGCAATGTCGCGTGCCCTTCAAAGGCGACTGCGAGCGGAGCAGCGTCGGCTTCGGCGCGCCGAGGCGACCAAGCGAGTGCAGCTCTCCCCACGTGACCGCGATTTACAACGAGCCAAGGCAGAAGAAGCAGAACGCCAGAAGCTGGCCCAGCGCGTCCGCCTCCGCGGCGTGATGGTGGACTACGGCGAGTAGCGTCGCCCAATCACCCGTTGTTTTCACTTCAAAACGCTACACAAACCCGCTACACTGGCCTTGTCGGATCGCCCTCGAACCCTTGGAAAGCCTCAGCTTTTTTCGCTCTCCACCCCCTCAAGGGGGGAGGGGCCGCGAGAATTGCGAATGCGGTAAAAGTTGCGCGCGACGATGCTCCAGCCTTGTGCGCCGCTCCCTCTCACCGCGGCGTCAGTGCCACCGAGGCTTCCGTGGTCAGCAGCAGGAAGGTGAAAGTCTCCTGCAGGTAAAGTTTGACGGCGGCATCGGTATGGCTCGAATAGCCGATGGAGACGTCCTGACCGAGATGGAGGGCGAAATCGCCGCCGCGAGTGGTGAGGACGAAGGCGCCGGCGATCGCCGGTGCCCAGATGATCTCCTCGCTGACCAGCAGCTTCAGGTGCTTCAGCACGGGATAGCCGTGATCGCCGGCGGCGTCGATGGCAGTATAGGCGTCGGCGCCCAGCACCACCGAATAAGGCCCGTTGACGCCGGCGAGGCGTAATTGGGTCAGCGCCTGGGCGATGGCGCCGGGATACTCGCGGACATCGGCGGGCAGCGCCATCACCGGGTTGCTGGTCCCCTGCCGGATGCCCTGGATGCCGGCGGCGGCGTAGCCGTCGAAAATGGCGCGGTCCTCGGCAAAGGCGATCCGCCGCGACGCGTCCTTCAGCGGCTGCCAGTCGGAATCGTCGGCGCCGCGCTCGACGTCGTCGATCTGCTGGCGATCGAGCTCGAAGGGCACGCGCAGCTCGACCAGCGCCTTGACCTCGCGCTGGCGGGCGGCGATGCCGTCGCCCGGGGCTTGGATGCTGCGCTGATGGCCAGTGCCGATGGCGGTGAGCGCGGTGCCGCCCGGCGCGGCCACATCGACCACGCGCCTGGCGGCGAGGTAGCGCTTCAGCGTCCGCGACGCCTCCTCCTCGATCTGGGCCCATGCCGCCTCGGAGACCGGGGCAAGCTCGCGGTGCAAATTGTTCATGGCTTGGGTTCTCCTTTGAGGGAGCCGATGCCGAGGGAGCCGTCGCGCACCGACGGCGTGGCAGGCGCGGCCGCGGCCGCGGCGGGAAGCGGTGGCGCCGCGGGCTCGTCGCCTGCCAGACCGTCGAGGAACGTCGCGGCGGGCACGAAGAAGAGCGTGCCGGTGACGGCGCGGCTGAAATCGAGAATGCGATCGTAATTGCCCGGCGGCCTGCCCACGAACATGTTGGTCAGCATCTGCTCGATCGTCCGCGGCGAGCGGGCATAGCCCATGAAATAGGTGCCGAACTCGCCATGCGCCGCGCGGCCGAAGGGCATGTTGTCGCGCAGGATCTTCACCTCTTTGCCGTCCTCGACGATCGTGGTCAGCGCGTTGTGCGCGGAGTCCGGCTTGACCGCATCGTCCAGCTCGATGTCGGAGAGCTTGGTGCGGCCGATGACGCGCTCTTGCGCCTCCGTCGACAGCGCATTCCACGCCGTGAGGTCGTGGAGGTATTTCTGCACGATGGCGTAGCTGCCGCCGGCGAAGGCGGCGTCCTCCTCGCCGATCAGGACGGCGTCGGTCGCCTGCTGGCCGGTGGGATTCTCCGTGCCGTCGACGAAGCCCATGAGGTCGCGGTCGTCGAAGTAGCGAAAGCCGTGCACCTCGTCCGCGGGCGCGACCGCGTCGCCGAGCCGCGCCATGATCTGCGTCGCCAGCTCGAAGCAGAGATCCATGCGCTTGGCGCGGATGTGGAAGAGCAGGTCGCCGGGCGTCGCGACGGCATGGCGCGGGCCGGCGCGGATCTCGCGGAAGGGATGCAGCTCCGCCGGCCGCTGCGGCCCGATCAGCCGGTCCCACGCCTCGGAGCCGATCCCCATCACGCAGGAGAGGTTGCCCTCGACATCGCGGAATCCGACCGCGCGCACCAGCGCCGCGAGGTCGCCGCCGAGCGACCGCACCGCCGCGCCGCTGTCGTCGCCGGGGTTCACCGTCACGATCAGAAAGATCGCCGCGCGCGTCAGCGGCGCGGTCACCGCCTGGGGCTCTGCCGCTCCGGCGGGGGTCATCGGGCCGCCGCCAGGCGCAACATCAGGCCGTGAGATCGCGACATTCCCCCCAAACCCCTGGTTTCCAGCCGATCGCCGCGGGCTGATTATGGGTGCGGCGCGGATCGAGTCAAAACGAAAGCGCGCCCCCGCCGAGGGTACCCCGGGGGCCGCAGCCTCTCCTGGCCGGCAATCCCCGGCCCGGCGTCCCGTCAAGCCCCGCGCCCTGCCGGTCAGCCTTGCGCCGCCGGCCGAGGCAGCGCCTTGACGCTCGTTTCCGCCATCCCCTAATGTTCCGCCCGCGCCCGCTGCAGGAGACGCTCATGAGCATTCCCACCAAGGTCACCGATTCCTCCTTCGACGCCGACGTGTTGCGTGCCCCGGGACCGGTGCTCGTCGATTTCTGGGCGGAGTGGTGCGGGCCCTGCAAGATGATCGCGCCTTTCCTCGAGCAGCTTGCCGGCGACATGGAGGGCAAGGTGACCGTGGCCAAGATCAACATCGACGAGAACCCGCAGACGCCGATGAAATACGGCGTGCGCGGCATCCCGACGCTGATCCTGTTCAAGAACGGCCAGGTAGCGGCGACCAAGATCGGCGCGCTGCAAAAGAGCAAGCTGGTCGAATGGGTCGAATCAGTTCTCTGACGTCCTAGGTATTTCCCCTTAATCCGTGAGCTGCGCGCCGTTCTCGGCGAGCACGCGGCCAGCGAGATAGAGCGAGCCGCAGATCAGCACGCGGACCGGTGGCGCGTGACTGCCGGCGCGCGCGACGGCCGCGGCGATGCCGGCGGCAGGCTCGGCGGCGATGCCCAGCGCGCGCGCCGCCGCCGCGGCCGCCTCGGCGGGGACCGCGTTTGCCTCGCCGGGGATGGCGAGGGCGGTAAGCGAGGCGGCGAACGGCGCCAGCGGCGCGAGGAAGGCGTGCGCGTCATGACTGGCCAGCATGCCGAAGACGAGATGCAGCGGCTTCTCCCGCCACGCCCGCGCCATCGCCGCCAGCGCCGCGCCGCCGCCCGCATTATGTCCGCCATCGAGCCACAGCTCCGCGCCCGGCGGCAGCAGCGCCGCGAGCCGGCCCTGGCTCAGCCGCTGCAGCCGCGCCGGCCAGGCGACGGACTCGAGCCCGCGCGCCAGCGCCGGCGGGTCGATCGCCAGCCCCTCGAGCTGGTCGAGGCAGGCCAGCGCGGTGCCGGCATTCTCGATCTGGTGCGGGCCGATCAGCCCCGGTTTCGGCAAATCGAGCAGCGGCCAGCGGCGTCCCTCGTAGCGCAAGCCCTGCGGTGTCGCCGTCGCCCGCCAGTCGCTGCCGGCGGCGAAGAGCGGCGCACCCAGCGCCTGCGCCCGCGCCGCCAGCACACGCAGCGCCGCTTCCGGCTGTGGCGCCAGCACCGCCGGGCGGCCGGGCTTGAGGATGCCGGCCTTCTCGCCGGCGATCGCCGCCACCGTCTCGCCGAGGAAATGCTGGTGGTCGAGCGAGATCGGCGTGACCGCGGCGACCGCCGGGCGCTCGATCACGTTGGTCGCGTCGAAGCGCCCGCCAAGCCCGGTCTCGAGCAGCAGGATATCGGCGGGATGGCGCGCAAAGGCGAGGAAGGCGGCGGCGGTGGTGATCTCGAAATAGGTGATGGGCTCGCCGCCATTGGCGTGCTCGCATTCCTCCAGCAGCGCCACCAGCGTGTCATCGTCGATCAGCCCTCCGGCGAGCCGGATGCGCTCGTTGAAGCGGATGAGATGCGGCTTGGTGAAGGCGTGGACGCTGAGCCCCGCCGCTTCGAGGCAGGCACGCAGGAAGGCGATGGTCGAGCCCTTGCCGTTGGTGCCGGCGACATGGATCACCGGCGGCAGGTGCTGCTGCGGCTCGCCCAGCGCCGCCAGCAGCCGCCGCACGCGCTCGAGCGAGAGGTCGATCAGCTTCGGATGCAGCCGCAGCAGCCGCTGCAGGATCGAGTCAACCTCCCCGCGAGCGCCTGCGCTCGTCGGGGGCGGCGGCAGCGGTTGCTGTGCAACCGCGAGAGCCGCACGGCGCGGGTTATCTTTTGTCTTGGCCACGTCTAGAGCATGTCCCATTTTGCAAAACGCAGCCAACCGGAGCTCTCTCGGCCCGCCTGCGCGCCTAGCGCACTTATACATCGCATCCCCCTCCCCCCTTGAGGGGGAGGTCGGCAGCGCGCAAGCGCTGCCGGGTGGGGGGTGGCCGCAGGCTCCGCCGCATACTGAGATCGCCGCACGGCATGGCCGACGCGACGCTGATCGTCCAGATCGATGGCGGGCAGCGTGCGCAGAGCGCAAGCGATGTCGTCCGCACGCGCTGGCTCGAAGCGCGCTTCTATCGTGTCATCCGTTTCCGGCACAACGAGGTGCTTGGCAACGCGGAGAATGTGTTGCTGGCTATTCTTGACGCGCTTCGCGCGTGACCCCCCACCTGCCCGAGGCCTTTGGCCTCGGGCACCCTCCCCCTCAAGGGGGGAGGGGCTACGATATGTGTGAATGCCATAGAAGCTGCACACGGGAAGGGGCATTAGCCCGGTGATTCCTGCTGAACGGGACATGCGCTAACTCCTCAGCGGCACCACCTGCGCCGGCGGCTCCGGGCGGCGCAGCAATCTCAGCAGCCGCGCCAGCGTGTCGCTGAGATCGCGGCGCGGCACCACCATGTCGATCATGCCGTGCTCGAGCAGGTATTCGGCGCGCTGGAAGCCTTCCGGCAGCTTCTCGCGGATCGTCTCCTCGATCACCCGAGCGCCGGTGAAGCCGATGACCGCGCCGGGCTCCGCCAGCGTGATGTCGCCGAGCATGGCGAAGGAGGCGGAGACGCCGCCGGTGGTGGGATCGCTCAGCAGCACAACATAGGGCAGCCCCTTCTCCTTCACCATCTCGACCGCGAGCGTGGTGCGCGACATCTGCATCAAAGAGAGGATGCCTTCCTGCATGCGCGCACCCCCCGAGGCCGGCACCACCAGCAGCGCCGCCTCCTGCAGCACCGCGAGCCGCGCCGCGGCGAGCAGCCCTTCGCCGACTGCGACCCCCATCGAGCCGCCCATGAAATCGAAGTCGAAGACGGCGATGACGGTGGGCAGGCCGGCCAGCGTGCCATGCGCCACCACCAGCGCGTCGCGCTGCCCGCCGCTCTTGGCCTGGGCCTCCTTGAGCCGCTCGGTGTAGCGCCGCCGGTCGCGGAATTTGAGCGGGTCGACCACGGTCTTGGGCAGCTCGATCGGCGTATAGCGGCCGTCGTCGAACAGCATCGCCAGCCGCCGCTCCGGCGGCAGGCGCAGGTGATGGCCGCAGCTGCCGCAGACGAAGAGGCTCGCCTCGAGGTCGCGGTGGAACAGCATCTGCCCGCAATTCGGGCATTTGTGCCAGAGATTGTCCGGCACGTCCTTCTTGGCGACGACGGCGCGGATCTTCGGCAGGACGAAATTGGTCAGCCAGTTCATCGCCGCCTCATGCCTCGACGCGGCGCGCGCCGCGCACGCCGTCGGCCAGCGCGCGCACGCGGGCGAGCACGGCGGCGGCGAGCTCGGGCCGCGCCTTGCCTTCGGCGTCGAGATGGCCGGCGACCTCGTCGACCAGCGCCGAGCCGACCACCGCGGCGTCGGCGACGCGCGCCACCGCTTGCGCCTGCTCCGGCGAGCGGATGCCGAAGCCCACCGCCACCGGCAGGCTCGACTGGCGCCGGATCCGCGCCACGGCGGCGGCGATCCCCGGCGCGTCGGCGGTCTTGGTGCCGGTGACGCCGGCGATCGAGACGTAATAGACGAAGCCGGCGCTGTGCTTCAGCACCGTCGGCAGGCGCCGATCGTCGGTGGTCGGCGTCGCCAGCCGGATGAAATCGATGCCGGCCGCCAGCGCTGGCAGGCACAGCTCTTCGTCATGCTCCGGCGGCAGGTCGACGACGATCAGCCCGTCGACCCCGGCCGATAGCGCGTCGGCGAGGAAGCGCTCGACGCCATAGATGAAGATCGGATTGTAATAGCCCATCAGCACGATCGGCGTCGCCGCGTCCCCGGCGCGGAACCCGCGCACGATCGCCAGCGTCCGCTCGAGGCTCATGCCGGATCTGAGCGCGCGCAGCCCCGCCGCCTGGATCGACGGCCCGTCCGCCATCGGATCGGAGAACGGCATGCCGATCTCGATGAGATCGGCGCCGGCCGCCGGCAGCGCCGCCAGCATCCGCGCGAAGGTGTCGGCATCTGGGTCGCCGCAGGTGAGATAGGGGATGAGCGCGGCGCGGTCGGCTTTTCTCAGCGCGGCGAAGCGGCGCGCGATGCGGCCGCTCACAGCGCCATCCCCAGCAACTGGGCGACGCTGTCGATGTCCTTGTCGCCGCGGCCGGAGAGGTTGACGACGAGCAGATTGTCCTTGGGCAGGCGCGGCGCGAGCTCCGCCGCATGCGCCAGCGCATGCGCCGATTCCAGCGCCGGGATGATGCCTTCGAGCCGGGTGCAGCGCTGGAAGGCGACGAGCGCTGCCTGGTCGGTGACCGCGACGTACTCGACCCGCTTCTGGTCGTGGAGCCAGGCATGCTCCGGGCCGATGCCGGGATAGTCGAGCCCGGCCGAGATCGAATGCGCGTCGACGATCTGGCCGTCCGCGGTCTGCAGCAGGTAAGTCTTGTTGCCGTGCAGCACGCCGGGCGAGCCGCCGGTGAGCGAGGCCGCGTGCTTGCCGGTCTCGAGGCCGAGCCCCGCCGCCTCGACGCCGATGAGGCGCACGCTCGCCTCGTCGAGGAAGGGATGGAACAGGCCCATGGCGTTGGAGCCGCCGCCGATGCAGGCGATGAGCGTGTCGGGCAGCCGGCCTTCGGCCTGCAGCATCTGCTGGCGCACCTCCTCGCCGATGACGCATTGGAAGTCGCGCACCATGGCGGGGTAGGGGTGCGGGCCCGCCACCGTGCCGATGATGTAGAAAGTGTCGTCGACATGCGCGACCCAGTCGCGCAGCGCGTCGTTCAACGCATCCTTCAAGGTGGCGGTGCCGGAATGCACCGGCCGCACCTCGGCGCCCAGCAGCTTCATGCGGAAGACGTTGGGCTTCTGCCGCTCGATGTCGGTGGCGCCCATATAGACGACGCAGGGCATGTCGAAGAGGGCGCAGACCGTGGCGGTGGCGACGCCGTGCTGGCCGGCGCCGGTCTCGGCGATGATGCGCCGCTTGCCCATGCGGCGCGCCAGCAGGATCTGCCCGATGGTGTTGTTGATCTTGTGCGCGCCGGTATGGTTCAGGTCCTCGCGCTTCAAGTAGATCTTGGCGCCGCCGCAGTGCCGCGTCAGCCGCTCGGCGAGGAACAGCGGGCTCGGCCGGCCGACATAATGCTCGAGGTAATAGGCGAGCTCGGCGGCAAAGCTCGGATCCGCCTTGGCCGCGTCATAGGCCTGCTCCAGCTCCAGCACCAGCGGCATCAGCGTCTCCGCGACATAGCGGCCGCCATAGGCGCCGAACCGCCCGCGCTCGTCGGGGCCGCTACGATAGGTGTTGGGAGACGCCATAGAGCCTGACTTTCCGCCTGCTGCCGTCGCAAGGAGCGGTCTTTTACCCCAGAAGGCGCCGCTCACTCAAATGCCGGCCGGCTTCCTTGCCGGTTGCTGAGCAGGGGCCGCAAGCCTTGGCGGCGGAGGGGGGCAGATCTATCATCGGTCCCGGGCCGCTCTTTGGCCACGGGCTACGTCATCGGCGTACAAAGATTTTTAGTCGGGGGTGTACACCCCCGGCGTAGGTCGCTCCCCGGCTTAGAGCTTAACCCAGCCGGGCGGCGGCTCCTTGCCGGGATGGATGGCGCCGCAGGCGCCGCAGGTCCGTGCTGCCGTGTCGGCATAGAAGGCGGCGAACAGCGGCGGCAAATCGGTGACGATGTTGGTCACCGTCACCTCGACGCGGTGCACCAGCCCGCCGCAGCCGAAGCAGAACCATTCGAAGGCGTCGAGCTCGCCCGGGCGCCGCGCGCTCTCGACCACCAGCCCGAGCGAGCCCGGCACCGGCCGCTGCGGCGAATGCCGCGTGTGCGGCGGGATCAGCAGCACCTCGCCCTCACGGATCGGCACGTCGATGATGCGGCCATCCTCGGCGATCTTCAGCACCATGTCGCCTTTGAGTTGATAGAAGAACTCCTCGACGGGGTCGTCATGGAAGTCGACGCGCTGGTTGGGCCCGCCGATCACCTGCACCACCATCCCGGTGTTCTCGAACACCAGCCTATTGCTCACCGGCGGCTTGAGCAGCGATGCGTTGTCGGCAAGCCAGCGCTGGAAATTGAACGGCGCGAACCGCATCTCGACCTCCTTCGCCGACAATGAAAACTAGACCATAGCGCGGCGCTTGCCCCGAACGCAGGTCGAATGCGGCTTTTTCGCCCACGGCGCGCTAAAAACGATATTCAACCGGAATCTATATGTTATGGTTCGGCAAAATATAAGGGCGGGGAGGCCGATCGTGCAACGCGGGCGCGGCACGGTGGAGACGGTGGGCGCAGGCGTGGCGGCGGCAGGGCCGCGCACGCTCGCCTCGATGCTCGTCGACAGGCTCCGCGCCGATATCGTCGGCGGCGCCTTCGCGCCGGGCAAGAAGCTGAAACTCGGCGAGCTGAGCTTCCGCTATGGCAGCGGCATCAACCCGCTGCGCGAGGCGCTGGCGCGGCTTGCCGCCACCAGCCTGGTCGTGCTCGAGGATCAGAAGGGCTTCCGCGTCGCGCCGGTCTCGCGCGAGGAGCTGCTCGATCTCACCCGTGTCCGGCAGCGGATCGAAGGCTGGGCGCTCAGCGAGTCGATCGCCAAGGGCGATGTCGAGTGGGAGGCGCGCATCGTCTCGGCGCATCACCGCCTGGCGCGGCTGAGCAAGACCGCCGCCGATGACGGCAAGGCGCTCGACGACGCCTGGGAGACGCTGCATCAGGAGTTTCATTTGGCGCTGGTCTCGGCCTGCGGCTCGCCCTGGCTTTTGCATTTCCGCAACGTGCTGGCGGAGCAGACCAGCCGCTACCGGCGCCTGTCGGTGACCTATGCCCCGGCGCCGCGCGACGTCGTCGTCGAGCATCGGCGCCTCATGGAGGCGGTGCTCGCCCGCGACGCCGAACGCTCCTGCGCGCTGGTCGCGGCGCATTTCGCGCGCACCACCGCCATCGTGCTCGAGGGCTACGAGCGCCTCGCCAAAGCCGAGGCAAAACCAAGGGAGGATGATCATGGCACAGCCAGGGCGGCCAGCGGCGGGCAGCGCCGCCGCAAGCGTCCCGCATGACGAGCTGGTAGCGCGCGCCGCCGCGCTGGTGCCGCAACTTGCCGAGCGCGTCGGCGAGGCCGACCGGCTGCGCCGCGTGCCCGACGCCAATGTCGCGGCACTGCGCCAGGCCGGGCTCTTCAAGGTGCTGCAGGCGCGCCGCTACGGCGGATATCAGGCGTCGCTGCGCACGCATATCGACGTCGTCGCCGAGATCGCGCGTGGCTGCACCTCGACCGCGTGGTGCGTCGGCGTCATCCACGCCCATAGCTGGCTGATGGGCCTCTTCCCGGAAGCGGCGCAGCAGGACACTTTCGGCAGCGATCCCGACACGCTGATCTCGGCGGTGATCGCGCCGCGCGGCAAGGCGCGCGCGGTTGCCGGCGGCTATGTGCTGAACGGCTTCTGGCCGTTCGGCTCGGGCTCGCAGCATGCCGGCTGGCTGTTCCTCGGCGCCGCGATCGAGAACGAGGCGGGCGAACCCGTCGACGAGGCCGATCTGCTGGTGCCGGTCGCCGACATCACCATTAGGGACGATTGGCACGTTACCGGCCTGCGCGGCACCGGCAGCTGCAGCATCGTCGCCAAGGATGTGTTCGTGCCGCGGCATCGCTACCTGTCGCTGCCCGGCGCCATCGGCGGCCGCGCGCCCGGCGTCGAGCTGCATGACGGCTGGCTCTACAAATCGGCGGCGGTGCCGGTGCTGGCGCTGGCCATCACCCCGGCCGCGCTCGGCGCGGCGCAGCTCGCCTTCGACACCTTCACGAAAAAGCTCCCCGGCCGCGAGGTCGCCTATACCCAGCGCGAGGTGCAGATAGAGATGCCGGTGACACATCTGCAAATCGCCGAGGCCGCGACCAAGATCGACGTCGCGCGCCTGCTGCTCTATCGCTGCGCCGACGAGATCCAGGCGGCGGCCGAGCGCGGCGCCGAGATGGACTTCACCAAGCGCGCGCGGGTGCGCATGGATTGCGCCCATGCGGTGCGCCAATGCCTCGAAGCGGTCGAGACGCTCTATCTCGCCTCGGGCGGCTCCGGCATCGCCGAGGCCAACCCGACGCAGCGCGCCTGGCGCGACGTCCACGCCATCAACATGCACGGGCTGCTCAACCTGCAGACCAACCAGGAGATGTATGGCCGCATCCTGCTGGGGCTGAAGCCGAACACGCCGCTGATCTGAGCGGCGGCGATCACCGACGCCAACAACCATAGCGACAGGGAGGAAGTGAGATGAAGGAAAGATCGTTCCGCGACCGCGCGCTTGACGGCGCGAGCCGGCGCACGGTGCTGCGCGGCCTTGCCGCCGGCATGGGCGCGGTTGCCGCGCCCGCCATTCTGAGCCCGACGGCGCGCGCCGCCGGCAGGCCGATCAAGCTGGGCTTCGTCAGCCCCGAGACCGGGCCGATCGCCGCTTTCGGCGAAGCCGACGAGTTCGTGCTGACGGGATTGCACGACATCCTCGCCACCGGCGTCAGCGTCAACGGCGTCCAGCATCCCGTGACCATCGTGCGCAAGGACAGCCAGTCGAACCCGAACCGCGCCGCCGAGGTGACGGCGGAGCTGATCAATTCCGACAAGGTCGACATCGTGCTCGGCTCCAGCACGTCGGACACCACCGTGCCGGTGGCCGATCAATGCGAGCTCAACGCCGTGCCCTGCATCTGCACCGACACGCCGTGGCAGGCCTGGTTCTTCGGCCGCAAGGGCGATCCGAAGAAGGGCTTCGAATGGACCAGCCATTTCTTCTGGGGGGTCGAGGCGATCACCGCCGTCTTCACCAATCTCTGGCTGTCGCTCGACACCAACAAGAAGGTGGGCGCGCTGTGGTCGAACGATCCCGACGGCGCCGCGCTCAGCGACGCCCAGCACGGCTTCCCGCCGGCCGTGAAGGCGCGCGGCTTCGAGCTGGTCGATCTTGGCTTCTATCCCACGATGAGCGACGACTTCTCGGCGCAGATCAACGCCTTCAAGGAGGCCAAGGTCGACATCGTCACCGGCGTCTTCGTGCCGCCCGCCTTCGCCACCTTCTGGACCCAGGCGGCGCAGCAGGGCTTCCGGCCGAAGATCGCGACCCCGGCCAAGGCGCTGCTCTTCCCCTCGGCGGTCGAGGCGCTGGGCGATCGCGGCGTCGGCCTCTCCACCGAGGTCTGGTGGTCGCCGCATCACCCGTTCAAATCGGGGCTGACCGGCCAGACGGCGCAGCAATTCTGCGACGCCTACACCAAATCGACCGGCCGGCAATGGACGCAGCCGATCGGCTTCAAGCACGCGGTCATCGAGGTCGCGCTCGATGCGCTGCGCCGCACCAAGAACATCGACGATCCCGCGGCAATCCAGGCGGCGATCCGCGAGACCGACTACGCCTCGATCGTCGGACCCGTCAATTTCAAGAAGGGCCCGGTGCCCGGCATCGCCACCACGCCGCTGGTCGGCGGCCAGTGGAAGCACGGCACGAAGAACAAATACGACCTCAACATCGTCAACAACCAGACGGCGGATTTCATCCCGCTGGACAGCAAGTTCGAGCCGATACCGTCTTGATCGCGTCGATCTGCCGGCGGCGGGGCGATTGTCCCGCCGCCGCGCTGCCGGGCCTGCCATGACGCCGCCGCTGCTCGAGCTCGTCGAGGTGACGAAGCGCTACGGCGCCGTGACCGTGGCCGACAAGCTCAGCCTCGCCGTCGATGCCGGCGAGGCGCTGGGCGTGATCGGCCCCAACGGCGCCGGCAAGAGCACCATGTTCAACCTGATCACCGGCGACGTCCGGCCGGAAGCGGGCGCGATCCGCTTCGCCGGGGGCGATGTCACGGCGCTGGCGCCGCATCTGCGCTGCCGCATGGGGATCGGCCGCTCCTATCAGATCCCGCATCCCTTCGCCAAGATGACGGTGTTCGAGAATCTGCTGGTTGCCGCCATCTATGGCGCGCGCCGCGCCGAGCGCGAGAGCTACCAGCGCTGCGGCGAGGTGCTCGATTTGACCGGCCTTGCCGAGAAGGCGAACGTCCCGGCGGGCACGCTCACGCTGCTCGAGCGCAAGCGGCTCGAGCTCGCCCGCGCGCTCGCCACCGCGCCGCGCCTGCTGCTGCTCGACGAGATCGGCGGCGGCCTCACCGAGCACGAGACGCAGGCGCTGGTCGAGACCATCCGCGCCATCCGCGCCGCCGGCACCGCCATCGTCTGGATCGAGCACATCGTTCATGCGCTGCTGTCGGTGGTCGACCGGCTGGTGGTGATCAATTTCGGCCACAAGCTCGCCGAGGGCGAGCCGCATGCCGTCATGGCCGATCCGCGCGTGCGCGAGGTCTATATGGGCATCCCCACCGCATGAGCCTGTTGGAGACACGCGGGCTTAGCGCCTGCTACGGCGATTTCCAGGCGCTCTTCGGCATCGACTTCACCATCGCCGCGGGCGAGACGGTGGCGATCATCGGCGCCAACGGCGCCGGCAAGACGACGTTTCTCAAGGCGGTCATCGGCCTCATCGCCGGCGCCGGCGGCGAGGTCGTGTTCGAGGGCAGGCCGATCGGCGGCCGGCCGGCGCATGAGATCGTCTGCGCCGGCATCAGCCTGGTGCCCGAGGGCCGCAAGCTCTTCCCGAGCCTCAGCGTCGAGGAGAATCTGCGCATGGGGGCCTATTCCGGCCGCCGCGGCGGCTGGAGCCTGAAGCGCGTTTACGAGCTTTTCCCGGTGCTGGCGGAAAAGCGCCACGCGCCGGCGACCTCGCTTTCCGGCGGGCAGCAGCAGATGGTGGCGATCGGCCGCGCCTTGATGTCCAATCCGCGCCTGATGCTGTGCGACGAGCTCAGCCTCGGCCTCGCGCCGGCGGTGATCAAGGACATCTATGCGCGGCTTGCCGAGATCGCCGCCGAGGGCGCGACCTTGGTGATCGTCGAGCAGGACATCAACCAGGCGCTGGCGGCGTCCGATCGCTTCTACTGCTTCCAGGAGGGCCGCGTCTCGCTCACCGGCGCCGCCAAAGGCTTCGACCGCGCCGCCGTCACCGCCGCCTATTTCGGCGTCTAGCATGGGCTGTTTTGCAAAGCGCAAATCTCGCAGCCCCTCCCCCCTTTGAGGCGGGGGAATCGCATATGCCGTCAAGCCGCTGGGTGAGAAAGATGGACCACGGAGACACGGAGGACACGGAGAAGAAACCGTGGAAACGTCTCCGTCGCCCCGGCGAAAGCCGGGGCCCAGGAGCAACCGCGCGGCGCTCGCCCTGGGTCCCCGCTTGCGCGGGGACGGCGGTGGTTGGTGGTGGCGCGACGCTTGGAACATGCGCCAAGCGCGCCTGCCTGCGCGAAGCCGAAGCGGCTTCGCTTCGCCCGCCTCCCGAAACCGTGCGGAGGGCAGGGCGAAGGCAGGCGACAGCGCGCCCAAACACCTCTTCTCCGTGCCCTCCGTGCCTCCGTGGTGAACCTCTATGCGCATCTGCGATAGCCCTGCCCTCAAGGGGGGAGGGGCGATGCGCAAAGGCGACAGCTCCGCTACGCACGGAGAGGGACGCGCGTCCGCGTCTGCTTCGTGCCGCCCGGGACATGCCCTAGATGGCGTGGCTCTCCGTCATCGTCCAAGGCACCTTGCTCGGCGGGCTCTACGCGCTCTTCGCCATCGGCTTGTCGCTGACCTTCGGCATCATGCGGCTGGTCAATATCGGCCATGGCGACCTCATCGTGCTCGCCGCCTTCATCGCCCTCATCATCGTGCAGGGTCTCGGGCTCCATCCGCTGGTGAGCCTCGTCCTCGTCGTCCCCGCGATGTTCGTGCTGGGATATCTGCTGCAGCGCGGCGTGCTCAACCGCACGCTCGGCGAGTGCATCCTGCCGCCGCTGCTGGTCACCTTCGGGATGTCGGTGATCATCGAGAACGTGCTGCTGCAGCTGTTCGGCGCCGACACGCGCCGCCTCCATGTCGGCGCGCTCGAGACCGACAGCTTGGTGCTGCCCGGCGGCATCGCCATCGGCGTCTTTCCGCTGCTGATCTTCACCGTTGCGGTCGCGGTCATCGCCGCGCTGCAGCTGCTGTTCTACCGAACATCGCTCGGCCGCGCCTTCCGCGCCACCTCCGACGATGCCGCGACCGCCGAGCTGATGGGCGCCGACAACCGCCATCTCTACGCGCTCGCCATGGCGATCGCGCTGGCGGTGACCGGGCTTGCCGGCGTCTTCCTCGCCATCCGCAGCAATTTCGACCCGTCGATCGGCCCGGGAAGGCTGATCTTCGCCTTCGAGGCGGTGATCATCGGCGGGCTCGGCAGCCTCTGGGGCACGCTCGCCGGCGCGGTCATCCTCGGCATCGCCCAGTCGGTCGGCTCAGCGCTGAAGCCGGAATGGCAGATCCTCGCCGGCGACATCACCTTCCTGGTCATCCTGGTGCTGCGTCCCAACGGCCTCTTCCAGCGGACGCGGGATTGAGATGACCGGCGCCGCCTTCCGCGTCGAGCGCGGCACCGCCGCGAGCCGCGTCTTCAGCGCCGTCGCGCTCGCCCTCGTCGCGCTGCTGGCGAGCCTGCCGCTCTGGGCCGATAGCGGCGTCACGCGGCTTGCCGGCGAGATGGCCTATTACCTCGCTTTGGCGCAGCTCTGGAACCTGCTCGCCGGCTATGCCGGGCTGGTCTCGGTCGGGCAGCAGGCCTATGTCGGTCTCGGCGGCTACGCGCTCTTCGTGCTCTGCGGCTCGCTCGGCGTGCCGCCGCTCCTGGCGATCCCGCTCGCCGGCGCGGTGGCGGCGGCGCTGTCGCTGCCGATCGCGCTGATCGTCTTCCGCCTGCGCGGTGCGCAATTCGCCGTCGGCACCTGGGTGGTGGCCGAGGTCTGCCAGCTCATCATCGCCCAGGTGCCGTCGCTCGGCAGCGGCTCCGGCCAGAGCCTCACCGCCTCGGTGGTGCGCGCCATCGCCGCCTCGCGGCCCGCGCGCGAGACGATCTTCTACGAATGCTCGCTGGCGGCCGGGCTTGCCGTGCTGGCGCTGGTCTATGCACTGCTGCGCTCGCGGCTCGGCCTGGCGCTCACCGCGATCCGCGACAGCGAGCCCGCCTCGCGCAGCGTCGGCGTCGACACCTTCCGCACCAAGCTCCTCACCTATGTCATCGTCGCCTTCTGCACCGGCGCGGTGGGCGGCCTCATCTTCCTGCAGAAGCTGCGCATCTCGCCCGAGAGCGGCTTCTCGCTCCAGGATTGGACGGTGGTCGCCATCTTCATGGTGGTGATCGGCGGCATCGGCACGATCGAGGGCCCGATCCTCGGCCTCATCATCTATTTCGCGCTGCGCCAGCTGCTGGCGGATTACGGCAGCTGGTATCTCATCATCATGGGCTGCGTCGCCGTGTTCTTCATGCTCTATGCCCGCGACGGCATCTGGGGCTGGATCGCCGCCCGCTTCCACTTACAGCTTTTCCCGGTGCGACGGCACCTCTCGCGCACGGTTAGGCGCAGGGAGTAGGCGCGCACTCGCAAGAGCGCCGACGCACGCAAAAGGAACGTTCTGGGCCGCCGCGCAATCACTTAACACGCTAATCTGACGGCCCCGGGACCAAGCTGATAACAGCAAAGTTACCGCGCAAGCGCGTCTGCGATGGAGACGACAAAACGCATCCTGGATATCATCACAGGCACAGTCGTTCCGCTCGGAGGCACGACGATGATCAAGCGCGCTATGCTGGCGGCGCTGGCGATTGGCACCGCCGCGTCACTTGTCAGCGGCTGCACCAAGCCGCCGGACGCGACCGCGAATTCCGTTCGCAACGGCCAAGGGCAAGCGGTGGACCCGAAGACGGGCACGGTCCTTCCCGGCCAAGGCCCGAGCTCCGGCTACTAGAAGCAGGCGCCGCGCGGTCGAGCCAACGCGGTTTAGCCCAACTTGCGCAGAATCGGTATCGCGAATCAATGGAATCAATATCTTAGCCGAAAAGTCGGCACTACATTTTTGGTGACGAGAGGCGCGGGATCAGGCGCTGGCGATAGCGGGGAGATCGTG
>JBKQTR010000031.1:0-3588 GCA_052143095.1 Allostellaceae bacterium | reverse complement strand
GGCGTGTTTGAGGCCGACACGGTGCTGGCCAAGCACGACGAGACCTACATGCCGAAGGAGGTGGCCGCCGCCTTGAAGAAGAGCGGGCATTGGCAGGACGATTACGCCAAGAAGGCGGCGGTGCCGGTTGCGGGAGGGGGCAAGTGATTGCTGAACTCGGGCATTACGCGCTGATGCTGGCGCTGGGCCTGGCGCTGATCCAGGGCACGATGCCGCTTGTTGGCGCGCGCAGCAACGATGCGGTGCTGATGCGCATGGCGACGCCGGCGGCGCTGGCGCAATTTTTCTTCGTGGCGCTTTCGTTCGCGGCGCTGGCGGTGTGCTACGTCACCTCCGACTTTTCCGTGCTCAACGTCTACGAGAACTCGAACTCGGCGATGCCGCTGATCTACCGGCTGACCAGCATCTGGGGCAACCACGAAGGCTCGATGATGCTGTGGGTGTTCATTCTGACGTTCTTCGGCGCGCTGGTGGCGGTGTTCGGCAACAATCTGCCGGTCAAGCTGAAGGCCAATTCGCTGGCGGTGCAGGCCTGGATTGCGGCGGCCTTCGATCTGTTCATCCTGATCACGTCGAACCCGTTTCTGCGCATTGCGAACGCGCCGTTGGAGGGCCGCGACCTCAATCCGATCCTGCAGGATCCTGGCTTGGCCTTCCATCCGCCGATGCTCTATCTCGGCTATGTCGGCTTCTCGATCGCGTTTTCGTTCGCCATTGCGGCGCTGCTGGAGGGCCGCATCGACGCCGCCTGGGCGCGCTGGGTGCGGCCGTGGGTGCTCGGCGCCTGGATGTGCCTGACGCTCGGCATCGCCGGCGGCTCGTACTGGGCCTATTACGAGCTGGGCTGGGGCGGCTACTGGTTCTGGGACCCGGTGGAGAACGCCTCGCTGATGCCGTGGCTGGCCGGCACGGCGCTTTTGCATTCCGCGGTGGTGATGGAGAAGCGCGGCGCGCTCAAGGTCTGGACCATCCTGTTGGCGATCCTGGCGTTCTCGCTGTCGCTGATCGGCACCTTCCTGGTGCGCTCGGGCGTGCTCACCTCGGTGCATTCTTTTGCCACCGATCCGACGCGCGGCGTCTTCATCCTGGCGATCCTGGCGATCTTCATCGGCGGCGCCTTGGCGCTCTATGCCGCCCGGGCGCCGCTGCTCAAGCAGGGCGGGCTGTTCGCGCCGATCTCGCGCGAAGGCGCGCTGGTGTTCAACAATCTGTTCCTGACCTCGGCCTGCGCCACGGTGTTCGTCGGCACGCTCTATCCGCTGGCGCTGGAAGCCTTGACCGGGGCCAAGATTTCGGTCGGGCCGCCGTTCTTCAACTTAACCTTCGGCCCGCTGTTCGTGCCGCTGCTGCTGGCGATGCCGTTCGGGCCGCTGCTCGGCTGGAAGCGCGGCGACCTCCTCGCCGCGGCGCAACGGCTTTTGGCGGCGGCGCTCATTGCCGCCGTCGCCATGGCCGCTTCGTTTGCGCTGCAACGCGGCGGCCCGGTGCTGGCGCCGTTCGGGGTGGGGCTGGCGATCTTCGTCATGGCCGGGGCGCTCATCGATCTGGCCGAGCGCACCATGATCCTGCGGGTGCCGTTCGGCGCGGCGCTGCGGCGGGCGGCCGGGCTGCCGCGCTCGGCCTGGGGCACGGCGCTGGCGCATTTCGGCATCGGCGTCACGCTTCTCGGCATCGTCGCGGTGACCGCCTGGGGCAGTGAGCGCATCGCCGCGATCAAGCCGGGAGACACCGTCGAGATCGCGCATTACCGGCTCACCTTCGACGGCCTGTTCGAGCGCCCCGGCGCCAACTATCACGAACTGGTCGGCCATTTTACCGTGCGGCGCATGAGCGGCGAGTTGCTCGGCGCCATGGAGCCGAGCCGGCGCACCTTCCCGGCCCGCAACATGGCGACCACCGAGGCGGCGCTGATGAGCCGGCGGTTCAGCCAGCTCTATCTGTCGCTCGGCGATCCCAACCCGGACGGCTCGGTCGCGGTGCGGCTCTACTTCAAGCCGCAGGTGCTGCTGATCTGGCTCGGCGCCCTGTTCATGTTTGCCGGCGGGGCGCTATCGCTGTCCGACCGGCGGCTGCGGGTCGGCGCGCCGCGGCGGGCGAAAGCGCACGCGGCGGCGCTGCAGGCGGCGGAGTGAGCGCCGTGGCCGCCGCGTGCCTGCGCCTCCTGCTGCCGGCGACGCTCGCCGTGGCGCTCGTCTTGCTGCTCGCGGCGGTGGCGCCGCTGCGCGCGGTCGAGCCCAGAGAGATGCTGGCCAACCCGATCCTGGAAGCCCGCGCCCGCACGCTGTCCAAGGAATTGCGCTGCATGGTCTGCCAGAACCAGTCGATCGACGATTCCGACGCACCGCTGGCGCACGATCTGCGCGTGCTGGTGCGCGAGCGGCTCAAGGCCGGCGACAGCAACGCCCAGGTGCTCGACTTCCTGGTCGCCCGCTACGGCGAATTCGTGCTGCTCAAGCCGCCCTTGTCCTGGCACACCGCGGCGCTCTGGGGCCTGCCCCCCGCGCTCCTCGTCCTCGGCATCGCCACCATCGTCGTCGTGCTGCGCCGCCGCCGCGCCGCCCCGCTTACCGAAACCGCCAACCTCTCCGCCGCCGAAGAAGCCCGCCTCGCCAATCTCATGCGCGAAGAAGGCTGAACCGGTAACCTCGCTGCAGAGTTCCCTCGCCAGCACATTACCAACTTTTAATCCCGCCGACAGCACGCCGTAAGGCGCGTTTCCTCACATTGCGGGGCAAACGCGGGGCCTCGGGGCACCTTCCGTCGTAAGGCGGACAACAGATTTGGAGACGTTATGAACGGCAGTACACCACCCTCACGCCGCGACCTGTCCGCGCGGCGTCTCGCGCTTCTGGCCACGACGATTGTCGGCTTTGGCGCCGCGGCGGTTTTAGCGCCCTCCATGGCGCCGAAAGCTGAATTCCTGTTCGCCGATGCTGCGCATGCGCAGAACCTGTCGCAAGAGGCCCGACAACTTCCACAGCATCCCGTCGGCTTCGCCGACATCGTCGCCAAGGTCAAACCGGCGGTGATCTCGGTGCGCGTCAAGATGGAGCGGCCGGTCCATAGTGGGCTGAGCAATAACGACCTCCCGTTCCCGCCCGGCTCACCCTTCGAGCATTTCTTCCGACGCTTCGGTATGCCCAACAATGGCGATGGCGGCCACCAGGTCATCACCGGCCAGGGCTCCGGCTTCTTCATCACTGCCGACGGCTACGCGGTGACCAACAATCACGTGGTGCAGAACGCCGAGAACGTGCAGGTCACGACCGACGACGGCAAAACCCACAGCGCCAAAGTCATCGGCACCGATCCGCGCACCGACCTCGCTCTAATCAAGGTCGACGGCAACGACTTTCCCTATGTGAAGCTTGCCGACGGCGCACCGCGCGTCGGCGACTGGGTCCTTGCGGTCGGCAATCCGTTCGGTCTCGGCGGCACCGTGACCGCCGGCATCGTCTCGGCTCGCGGCCGCGACATCGGCGCCGGCCCCTACGACGACTTCATCCAGATCGACGCCCCGGTCAACAAGGGCAATTCCGGCGGCCCGACTTTCGACGTCGAGGGCAACGTCATCGGCGTCAATACGGC
>JBKQTR010000030.1:0-14562 GCA_052143095.1 Allostellaceae bacterium | reverse complement strand
GTCGATGTGTCGCCTTGGCGCGCATAGAGCGCCGGCGCCACCGCGAAATAGCCGAGCTTGGCGAGACGGCGGCAGACATCCTTGATGTGCTCGTGCACGCCGAAGATTTCCTGGATGACGATCAGCGTCGGGAACGGGCCGCCCGCTGCCGGCATGGCGCGATAGGCGGGGATCTCGCCGTCGGTCACCGGAATCTTCACCTCGCCGGCGACGAGGCCGTTGCTGTCGGTGGTGATGGTCTCGGCCGAGACCGGCTGCGCCGCCAGCGCGAAGCCGGCGGTCAGGCTGGTGATGACGAAGCCGCGGCGCGAGAAATCGGTGCGCGGCGTGAGGCTCTTGACCTGGTCGAAGCCGTCCATGGCGGGGTCCCCCTGAGTTGAACAGAGGGCCCAGCATCGCCGGCAGTCCCACCGCTGGGGAGATGGCAGCCGCATCGCCGCCCGTCACCATCGCGTGAGCTCTCAGTAGTCGAGCTTCCAATTGACGCCGATGCCCGTGCCGGTGCTCTCGCCGGCGCTGGTGTCGATGCTGATATGCCGCGTCACGTCGATCTGCACGTCGACGCTGCTCGAGCTCGCGTCAAGCCCTTGGGTCACGCCGACATAGACGCCGTTGGCGACATATTTGCCGGCGCTCACCGCGCCCGCCGCGCCCGCGCCCGTGCTGGTGGCGGCGCCCACCGGCACCGGCGAACTGCCGATTCCGGCGGTCGGGAAGGCGCTTGGCACGCCCGTCGGTGTCGACGGCAGGGAGACGCCGCCGAGCGTCGCCGTCGCCGTCGCCGAGCCGAAGCTGAGACGGTCGAGACCGAGGCTCTGGCGGATGCGATCGATCACGCCGGGGCCGCCGCCGGTGGCGAGAGCGGCGGCGGCCTGGGCGATCTCGATCCCTTGCGCGGCGCTGATCTGGCTGACGCTGGTGCCGAAGAGAACGCGCGCCAGGATCTCGTCCTGCGGCAGCGCCGGCTGCGAGGAAAGCTTGATGGTGGGTTGCGTCGCCGTGCCCGTGATGTCGATGACGGCAACCACGTCGGTCGAGCTTGCCTGCGCCTCGATGTTGATGTCGGGATCGATCCGCCTGCCGCCGAGGAAGGTGATGCTGCCGCGGTTCAGCACCGCGCTCTTGCCGAGGAAGTCGTAGGTCCCGCGCACCACGTCGAGCGCGCCGGCGATCACCGGCTGCGCCGTCGTACCGGTGACGCTCAGTTTGCCGCTCCATTCGCTGTCGAGGCCGTGGCCACGCACGAAGACCTGGCCCGGCATGTCGACATCGACATCGAGCGCCAGCGACAGCAGCGCCGCGCTCTGCCGGCTCTGCTCGGGCGCGGCGAACACCTGGCCCGTGGCGCTGTCGATCATGGTGACGGCGATGGGCTGTAGGGTCTGCGGCAGCCGCTCCGGCACGCGCAGCTCCGCCTGCTCGATGCGCAGCGTGGCGCCGAGCCGCGGCGCGGCAATGTTGCCGGCGAGGCTGACGTCACCGCTCATCGTCGCCGTCGCCTCGTCGCGCTGCACCACGCGGAAGCTCCCAAATTTGCCGGCGAGATTGAACGCCGGCCCGTCCGCGGCGGCGAGGTCGACCGAGCCCGCGAGCGTGAGGTTGCCTTTGGCGCCGTCGCCGGCGTGAAAATTCTGCAGCACCAGGCGATCGCGGTCGCCGACGAGATCGAAGGCGATGCCGTCGAGCGCGGTGCCCCAGAACAGGCTCTCATAGCGCCCGTCACGCAAAGTCAGCCGGCCGCTTGCCGCGGGCGAGGCGACCGTGCCGCCGACCGACACGTCGATGGTGATGCGACCGCCGAGCCGATCCTCGCCCAGCGGCAGAAGATCGGCGAAGTTGGCCAGCTCGCCATCGCCCTCGAGGCGGAGCGCCAGCGCGCCTTGCGGCGGCAGGTGCACGACCAGCCGCTGCGGATCGAGCGTCAGCGGCGCGCTCCCGCTGAAGCCCAGCGCCGCGTTCTGCGGCCCGGCTAGACGGCCCTGGAAGCGCGCCTCACCCCGGCGCCACTGCGCCGAGACGACGAGCCCGAGCGGCGGCAGGTCGGGCCGGCTCGTCGCCGCAAGCTGCAGCCCCTCGCCGTCGATGACGAGCTCTCCCTCGGGCTGGACGCGGCTGCCGCCCAGCGTCGCCTCGAAGCCGAGCACGCCGCTCATATCGGCTTGGCCGGCGAGCGCGGCGAGATCGCGAACCGGCAGCTCCTTGGCTTGGAGATGAAGCGTCAGCGCCGCGTCGCTGAGCGATCCCGCGCCGATGACGCGGCCGCTGCCGACGCCGAGATCGAGATCGGCAAAGCCGAGCGCCGCGCCGCGCCGGGTCAGCAGCATCGGCTGGCGCAGGCTCACCGGCAGCTTGCCGAGCGTGCCGGCAAGCCGCGTCAGCCGCAGCTCGCTGCCGCGCGCGTCGAGGCCGCCATCGGCGCTGGCGGCGAGGGTGAATTCCTCGCCGATCCGGCCATGCGCCTCGGCGCTGAGCGAGAGCCGCTGCAGCCGGCTGAGCTCGCCGCTGAGCCGCAGGCTTGCCAGCGACGCCGGCCCGAACGCCGCCGTGTCGATCTGCAGCTCGGCCCGGCCAGTCGGTTGCGCCGGCATATCGGCGAGTGTCGCCGTCGCGTGCAGCCGCTGCAACGAGGCCTCGCCGAGGCGCAGTGCCCGGCCGTCGAGGTGCAGCTCGAGATCCTGCCCCTTGCCGGCGGCAAACCGCGCCTCGAGATCGGCGCTGCCGGCGAGCGGCGCGCCGGCTAGCGTCGACCAGGGCTTGAGGTCGGGCGCGGTGGCGTGGAGCGTGCCGTCGAGCGCGAGCCGGTCGAGCCGCAGGGTGATATCGCCCGCGAGGCTTGTCCCCGCCGCGGCAAGCCGGATCCCGCTGAGATGCAGCGTATCGGCCTCGAGCCGCCCTTCGGCCGAGGCGGTGCCGTCGAGACCGGCGCCGCGGAATTTAGCGTCGAGTCGTGCCACGCGCCGGGCGAGATCGGGCAGCTCGAGCTGCGCCTCGACATGATCGAGCCGTGCCGCGCCGGCGCGGAGCGCGTCGGCGCTGAGCGTCGCACTCGCCGAGAGCGCATCCAGCGATCCGCTCGCCCGGCCGGTGACGACGGCACTGCCTTCGATGTCCGGCGCCAGCGCCGCGAGCCGCGGCAGCGCCAGCCGGTAATCGGCGCTGAGGCGACCCTCCGCCGTCCGCTGTGACGCGCCGCTCAGCGCGACATCGGCGCCGTCGATGCTGACCTCGCTCGCGCTCAGCGCGCCGTCGGGGCTGCGCCGCAGCGTGGCGGCGAGGTCGGTCTTGGTGCCGAGCAGCCGGTCGAGCAGGGCGGTGCCGCTGCGCGGCTCCGCGAGCGTGCCGTGCAGCACGGCGGTGGCGCTGCCATCCGCTGCGGCGTGAAAATCGCCGGCGAGCGCTACCGCGCCGTGGCGCTCCGCGCCGGCGAGCGGCGCGATATCCGGCACCGTCAGCATCGCCTCGCCGTCGATGCTGCCGCCGGTACCGCCCGCCTGCGCGACGAGGCTCGCGCCGCCATCGGTCACGGCCAGCTCCTGGAGGTCGATCCGGCGCAGCGCGCGGTTGAGCCGCCCTGCCAGCCGCCAGTCGACCCGGTCGCCGAGCCCGTTGGGCAGGCTTGCCGCCGCGAGCGCGATGCCAGCGGCGTCGCCGCTGGCCGAAACGTCGATCGGACTTGCCGCGTCGAGGACGTCGCCCGCCACGCGGAGATCGATCGTCGCATGGGCGGCGGCGATGCTGTCTTGGCCGAGCGCGAGCTGCTCGCCGGCGAGCGTCAGGCGCGCCGCCGGCGCACGCAACGTGCCGCCGAGCGTCAGCGACGCGCTGCCCCTGCCGCGGCTCTCCGCCCCCAGCAGCGGCGCGAGAGCGGCGAGGTCGGCAAGCTCGATCTTGCCTTCGCCGGCAAGCGTCTGCGTCGCGCGGTCGAACTCTCCGCTGGCGCCGAGCGTGACGTCGCGCGTGGCCAGGCTGATTGCGTCCAGCCGGAACCGGTTGCCCGCGAGGTTGAGCGCGCCGGAGAACGTCACCGTCTCTCCCAGCAGCGTGCGCAGCGGCGGCGGTAGCACATCGGCAAGCCGCGCGCTGCCGCTCGCGCTGACACGATCGCCGGCAATGGCGACCTCGGCATCGAGCGCCGCCGTCGCGCCGGCGCGGGCGGCGAGGCTGCCATGCCAGTCCGACAGCGCGCCTTCGCCGGCGAGATGCACCGCCAGCGGCAGGGGCTGCGTCTGGCCGGAGAGTCCGGCGAGCAGGCGGCCGGTCGGCTCCTCGATGTCGCCGTTCAGCGCCAGGCGCGGCGGCGTGCCGGCGAGCGCGAGATGGAGCTTGGCTTCGCCGGGCGTGGCGTCGATCCGGTGCAGGTCGAGATCGGCCGCCGCCTCGCCGCCGTCGAGCGTGCCGCTGGCGCTGAGCGTTGCGGCGATGGGCTCGCCGGTGAAAGCCGCGCCCAGCACCAGCCGCTCGATCTCGCCGTGCTCGAGGCGGATCGCAAGCGGCGGATGCAGCAGCGCCAGCAGGTTGGTGTGGCTGCTGCCCTCCGCCGGGCGCCTGATATCGACCTCGCGCGCCCTGAGGCGTCGGAGCGTCAGCCGCCCCGTGAGCAGATCGGCCGGCGCCACCGCCAGCGCCGCCTGCGCGATGACGATGCGGGCGCCTCGCGCATCGGCGATCTCGATCTCTTCGACGGTCATGTCGAACGGAATGAGGCCGGCGAGACCGGTGATGGTGATGCGCTCGTCGGGGTCGGCCAGCGCGCGGCCCAGCGTCGCGGCAACGAAGCTTCTGCCCGGCGGCGTCTGCGCCAGTCCGAAGGCGAGCGCCGAGAGCAGCAGCAGCCCTATGAGACCGCCGCCTGCGAGCTTCAGCGCGCTTCGCCCTTTGCCCATGGCCGTCCTAGAAAGCCGCGCGCCAGAGCTGGACGAAATTGCCGAGTTCGGCCTTTTCGAGATCCGAAATGACCCAGATCGTCATCCCGTTCTGGACCCAATGGATCAGAGTGTAGCCGCTATGCTCATCGAAGGCGGGACCCCTGTCCGCGTCGCCGGCGCTTGGCCAGGCGAAAAGATTGATCGGGTGCTTGCCGTGTTCGTAGACCAGGGCGGCCACGGCCCGGCCGTTGATGTAATCCAGTCTTCCGCCTTTGAGCGGGAAGCCCTTATCCGCGAGATCCTTCACCGGCGGCGCGAAATCGAGCTTGCCGTCGAACCACGGCTTCACCGTGTGCTGGTCGGTGGAGACGACGTCCTCGAGATGCCCGGGTTGCAGCGCCCGCACATGGCTGGCGACGACCTGATCGACCATGCCTTGCTGTCCGGGCGACAGGATAAAGAAGACGAGCACCGCGGCGACCGCCGCGCCCAAGCCGAAATTTGCCGCCGGCCGGCGCCACCACTGAACCTGCGGCCGCGGCGAAGCCACCGGCGCCGCACCCTGCAGCGTCGCAAGCCTCCGGCGCAGATCCGCGGGCGCGCGCCGGTAGAGATCGCCTTCACGCAATGCCTCGCGGGTGCGCTTCAGCTCGGCATAAGCCGCTTCGCAAACCGCGCAGCCGGCGCGATGCGCCTCCATCTCCGCGGCTTGTGCCGCGTCCAGCTCGCCGTCGAAATCGGCCTGGGCCAGCAACACCATCTTGCAGCTCGCCGTGGTCGTCATCGCGTGCACTCCCCGGCCTTGGCCGCTGCGGCCAGCAAGCGCCGCGCGCGCCACAACCGCGACATCACGGTGCCGATCGGCGCCGCGGTGACCTCCGCGATCTCCTTGTAGGACATCTCTTCGAGCTCGCGCAGCACCAGCGTCTCGCGCAGCTCGACCGGCAGGGCGGCCAAGAGCCGGGCGATGCGTCCGCGATCCCGCTCTTTCATCAGCGTCGCTTCGGGATCGTCGCCGGGATCGGCGATCTCGGGAAGCGCGGCATCGTCCTCGGCGCTCACCAGCGTGACGCCGCGATTGAGCTTCATCGAGGCATAGGCCGCGTTGCGCACGATCTGCAACAGCCAGCCGCGCGGGTTCTCGCCGCGAAACCCGGGGAAATAGGTGAGCGCACGCAGCATTGCCTCCTGCACCACGTCTTCGGCGTCCTGGGCGTTGCGCATGAGCCACCGCGCCAGGTTAAAGGCGGCGTCGAGATGCGGCAGGACGGCCGCCGCGAAGGGGTCCTGGCCCGATGGGAACGCCATGCCGATCCGTTATCCGCAATCCCTTTCAACCCCTGCACCATACACCGGCCGCGCGAGGCCTGCTCAGCCTATGAGGATCGGCGCCGTGGCGATTTTATTCCCGACATAATTTTGCCCGGCCGCGAATAAAAGCCGCCGGGCTGCGATCACCATCCCTGACTCGACGCCATCGGTGGAGGACGATCATGGACGATAGAAGGATTGCGCTGGACGAGGCCGCGGACCGGCAGCCGGGAACGACCCGCCGGCGCCTGCTCACCTGCATGGCTTATGCCGGGGCGGGCGTGCTGTGGACGGTCAGCGGCGGCGTGCCGCGGGCGATCCGCCTCGGCGCCGGCGAGGCCCTGGCGGCGACCGGCGATTTCACCTTCATGCAGATCAGCGACAGCCATATCGGCTTCAAGGCCGATCCCAATCCCGATCCCGCGGCGACCTTGCGCGAGGCGCTGGGCCGCATCGCGCAGCTGCCCAGCCGTCCCGCGCTGCTGCTGCACACCGGCGACGTGACCCATCTCGCCAAGCCCGAGCAATTCGACACCGCCGATCAGATCATCAAGACCGCCGGGCTCGAGACCCACTACGTTCCCGGCGAGCACGACGTGCTGAACGACGAGGGCAGCGCCTTCTTCCAGCGTTTCGCCACGGAGTCGAAAACCGGCGGCTGGTACAGCTTCGATCACGGCGGCGTGCATTTCATCGCGCTGGTCAACGTGCTGAACCTCAAAGCGGGCGGGCTGGGATATCTCGGCGCGGAACAGCTTCAATGGCTCGCCGATGATCTGCGGGACCGCAGCGCCAGCACCCCCATCGTCGTCCTTGCCCATATGCCGCTGTGGTCGCTCTATCCGCAATGGGGCTGGGGAACCGATGACGCGGCGCAGGCGCTTTCCTCGCTCAAGCGCTTCGGCTCCGTCACCGTGCTCAATGGGCACATCCATCAGGTGATGCAGAAGGTCGAAGGCACCGTCACCTTCCAGACCGCCCGATCGACCGCCTTCCCGCAGCCCGCCCCCGGCGAGGGCCCCGGCCCCGGCCCGCTCAAAGTACCGGCCGATCGGCTGAAATCCACGCTCGGCATCCGCCGCATCGACTTCATTCGCGAGAAGGCGACGATGACGATCAGCGACGCGACGCTTGGCGCTTGAGGAGCCATGAAAATGCCGACGCAGCCCGCAAGTCACATCACGGCGGTCCGCCTCGCGACAGCCGCGGCCTTGGTTGTCGCCGCGGCCGGCGCGATCGCGTGGCTCTCATCCACCGCTCATTCGATCGGGCCGGCGATGGCCCATCATGGGATGGGCGAGGCGGCGATGAGCCACGCCATGGAGGAGGTCGCCGTCGCGGCGAACGAGGTCGTCATCGACAATTTCGCCTTCGAACCCAAGACGCTTACCGTCGCCGCCGGCACCGACGTGGTTTGGATCAACCAGGACGACGAGCCGCACACCGTCGTCTATAGCGGCGACGCGAAGCTGTTCAAATCGCCGGCGCTCGACACCAGCGACAAATTCTCCTTCGTCTTCAAGGAGCCGGGAACCTATTCCTACTACTGCTCGGTCCACCCGCATATGACGGGAACGATCATCGTCAGATGAAGCGCTATAGCGTGTTTCCGCTGCATCGACGCCGGTGCGTCCTTCGACAGGCGCGCTGCGCGCGCCAGCTCAGGATGAGGAAAGTTATTGATGGCACAAAGAAAATTTCCTCATCCTGAGCGCGAGCGTAGCGAGCAGTCGAAGGACGCACTGAGGCAATCCAGCTGAAACTCGCTCTAATCTCGAGCCGGTCACGGCAAGGCGGGCTAGAACGCCTGACCGATACTCACATAGACCTCGATCGGCTTGTCGCCGGGACGATGCGTGAACGGCGTGGCGAGATCGAGACGGACGGGCCCGATCACCGTGTAGTAGCGCAGCCCGATCCCCGCGCCCCAATAGAGGCTGGCGCTGTTGGGGAAGCTGGTGGGATAGACATTGCCGCCTTCGACGAAAGGAGCGATGCCGATCGTCTCGGTGATGCGGTAGCGGAACTCGCCGCCCACCTCCACGCTTGAAATGCCGCCCTCCGGCACGCCCGCGGCATCGAGCGGCCCCGCATGCTGATAGGCGTAGCCCCGCACCGAGCCGGCGCCGCCGGCGTAGAGCCGTTTGTCGGCGGGGATGTTGTCGAGGCTCGCGCCGACGATCGAGCCGAGCGCGCCGAATCCGGCCAGCACCAGTCGCCCGCCATCGTCGAGCCGCTGATACCCGCGCAGCTCCACCCGCGAGGTCAGGAAGTCGAGGCTCGGCCCGGCGATGGCGTGATAGGGCGTGAGCGTCAGCGTCTGGCGCGCGCCCACGGTGGGGTCGAGCAAATTGTCGGTGGTGTCGTGACGCAGCACCACCGGCAGGCCGATCAGCGTATAGTTCTCGTTGCTCTCGCCCTGCTCGTTGTCATGCACCGTCGCACGCTCGAGATCAACGCCGGTAACCAGGATGAGCGAGGGGATGAGCGTCCGCTGGACGCCGGTGAAGATCTGCGCGCGCCGGCTGTTATAGGCGTCGGTGGTCTGCTGGAGCAGGCCGGCATTGGCGAGCAGATCCTGGTTTTGCTCGAGGAAATCGGGCTTGCGGAAATCGAGGCCGACAGCGAACTGGCGCTGCGCCACGCCGGCGGTGGCGCGCAGCCGCTCGCCCTCGCCGAAGAGGTCGCGATGCTCCCAGAAGGCCTGCCCGCCCAAGCCGAGATTGGTGTTGTAGGAGGCGCCGGCGCCGATCGAGCGCGGCGGCCCCTCCACCAGTGCCAGCGTCATCGCCACCTCGCCTGTCGCATCCGGCGCGTCGGCATGGCTGATCCGCACGGCGCTGAACAGCCCGGTCTTGATCAGCGCCTGCCGCGTACTCTCCACCGCGCGGCTGTCGTAGGGCGCTCCCTGCTTCCATAGGATGCGACGCGCGACGAAGTCGCGGTCGACGCGGTCGAGACCTTCAATCACGAAGGCGCCGAATCTCGCCGTCGGACCGGGCTCGACGGTGTAGGTCACGCTCATCGTGTCCTTGGCGATGTCGACCACCGCCTTGCGGTCGGTCACCGTGGCGAAGGGACGGCCGTTGCGCGCGAATTCCTCGACGATCTTCGCCTCGGCCTCGGCGACCGGCGCCGAGCGTGCCGGCGACCCGATCTCCAGCCCTACGGCCGCGGGTCCGCCGTCGCCGAGCAGCGGCGGTGCGCCGCCCTCGGGGGTGCGGAAGCTGACGCTGGCGAGATGGAAGAGCGGGCCGGGATCGATGGTCACCGTCACCGGCGCCGGCTTCTGCTCGAGATCGAGCTTGTAGCGGACCTTCGGCGTCCAGTAGCCGGCCGCGTGCATGATCTCGGCGAGCCGCGGCAGGTCGTCATCGATCCGGCGGCGCAGCCCGGCCGGGCTCGCCGGCGGCTTCTCCTGCAGCGCCACCAATTGCGAGGCTGAGTCGATTGCCCCGCTGAGCTTGGCATCGTCGAGCCCCTGCAGCGTGATCTCGGTCTTATAAGCGACTGCCGCCGCCGCGGTGCCCGCCGTCTGGGCGAGGACGAGACCGGCGATCAGCCACGGCAGCAGCGCAACTCGCCTGCACCTTGGTTTAACGAGACTCAACGTATATCGCCCATGAATTGTGGAGACCTTGTGCCGGCGATAAGCTGCGGTTTGAGGGATGCAGCGCCACAGTGTCGGGAAAAGATGCGCCCCGCGCCGACCGACACTAGCGGCCGGCGCTGCGCAGATTCAAGGAAACGGCCGACGCCGGATCTCCGCCGCAAAGAGCTGGGGAGCCGGGGGGCAATCGCATATGCGTATAGCGGGTTCACCACGGAGGCACGGAGGCACGGAGGGCACGGAGAAGGGGAGACTGGTGCGCTGTCGCCTGCCTTTGCCGAAGCGAAGCTCGGCTTCGCGCAGGCGCGCTTGGCGCATGTACCAGGCACCCCACCCCCACCAACCACCGCCGTCCCCGCGAAAGCGATGGAGACGTTTCCACGGTTTCTTCTTCTCCGTGCCCTCCGTGCCTCCGTGGTGAACCCTATATGCGATGGCCCTGGAGAGCCGGGGAGGGGGCCGGCACCGGCAGGCCATGTCCATGTCGCGGCGTCGGCCCCTTGCACGATCGCCTCGGGTTGACGAAGCTGCGCCGAGGGAGGAAGCCGCATGACCGAGAACAAGCGCTGGAAACGCCGCCCGCCCGGCTCGACCTGGGGCGATTTCGGCGCCGATGATCAGCTTGGCCGTCTGAACCTGATCACCCCGGAGAAGGTGCTGCAGGGGATCGCCGAAGTGAAGGAGGGCAGGAGCTTTTGCCTGTCGCTGCCGTTGGACTATCCCGGCGGCAACAAGCTCAACCCGCGCCGCCACCCGCCGGAGCTCCGGCCGACCGTGCGCGGTGGCAAGCCCAATTTCAACTATCCCGTCTCGCGCGACAACGCGAAATTCACCGATGTCGTTTGCGATGACGTCGTGCTGCTGACGCTGCAATACTCGACCCAATGGGACACGCTCGCCCATGTCGGGCAGATGTTCGACGCCGACGGCGACGGCACGCCGGAGATGGTGTTCTACAACGGCTATCGCGCCGGCGTGGACATCATCGGCCCCTTGGATTGGGCGACCGGCACGGAAGCCAAGGCCCATATCGGTGCCCGCGCGCTCGGCGTCGAGAACATGGCGGTGAAGGCGATCCAGGGCCGCGCCGTGATGATCGACCTCGAGGCGCATTACGGCCGCGAGCGCCAGCTGGTCGGCTATGACGAGCTGATGGCCATCCTTGCCCAGGACAAGGTCGAGGTCGAGCCGGGCGACATGGTGTGCATCCGCACCGGCTTCGATCGGCTGATGCTGGAGATGAAGCGCGATCCCGACGAGAAGAAGCTGCACGGCAGCTGCGCCGTGCTCGACGGCCGCGACGAGCGCCTGCTCACTTGGATCACCAAGAGCGGGCTCGTCTCGCTCATCGCCGACAATTACGCGGTCGAGGCCTCGCCGTCGCGCCCCTGCGAGGAGGATCACTGCGCAGCACTGCCGCTGCACGCGCATTGCCTGTTCAAGCTCGGCGTCAATCTCGGCGAGCTCTGGTATCTCTCCGAGCTCGCCGATCATCTGCGGGCGCAGGGCCGCAACCGCTTTCTGCTCACCGCCCCGCCGCTGCGTCTGCCCGGCGCCGTCGGCTCGCCGGCGACGCCGGTGGGTACGGTTTAGAGCGGGAACTCAATCAGCAAACGCTACCGCGAATGACTGAGATGGATGGAATGTGGACATTCTGGGCTGTCTCCATCTACCGGAAGTGACCCATTCCGGAAAGTCGCACGCGTCCATAGGATCGCAGGCAGCAGCAAGCGCCGGATTATAATTGTCGGCTGTTGGGTTCCTTGGGTTCGACACATGACGCTTGGCCCCGAGCCTGGAGACCCAAGCCTCCGTCAACAGGAAGGCGCGACGGGTAGACAATCATGGCATTGAACCAATCAGATTACGTTCTCGGCCATACGGATCGCGAGCAGCTCCGGCTGATTCGGCAGGCTCGGGTGTTGGCGCCTGCTGCGGAGCGGTTCCTTCGCGATGCGGGAATTGTGTCGGGAATGCGCGTGCTGGACATCGGCTGCGGTATGGGCGACGTGACGATGCTCGTTGCACAGCTCGTGGGTCCTGCAGGCAGGGTCGTCTCCATAGATCTGCAGCAGGCCTCCATCGAGACTGCTCAGAAGCGCGCGTTAGCTGTAGGGCTCGATAACACGACGTTCCATCGAGCGGACGTCTCAACCTTTACGGACGTTGAGCCCTTCGATGCAATCGTCGGACGGCTGGTCCTCCAGTTCCTGCCAGATCCGGCTGCGACCATCAGCCGATTGTGCGGACTGCTGCGGCCGGGGGGGATCATGGCACTTCAAGAGCCGAGCTGGAAAATCTGGCTTGCCTATACGTCGCACTTGCCGTTGCGGACGGCCGTCACGACACTGGTGCGCGACACTTTTCTAGCAGGTGGGGCGAGCACCGAAATGGAGCTGCCAGTCTACCAGGGATTCATGGCAGCCAACCTGACACCGCCTCAGCTGCGCGTCGAGCTGCCTATAGGCGATAGTCCCGAATTTCGTGGTTTACTCCATGACCTGCTTCTAGCCGTATGGGCGCGCGCTGAGGCGCTCCGGCTGCCGCTGGACAGGTTGGGCGATCCAACAACGCTGGCGTCGCGTCTGGATGATGAATTGGACGCCTACAGATCATTCGCGGCCTACGTGGGCCTCGTTGGCGCATTTGCTCGCAAACGCGCAGAGTAGCTTTGCGGAGTGAACTTGTTTGGTCCGCGCAGCGCCACTTCGAAGCTACCGGTTGAGCCAGCGCCGCATGAACCCGAGCAGCCCCTGCGGCATGAAGATGACCATGGCGATGAAGATGATGCCCACCGGGATGAGGTAGTACTCGGTGAAGTAGCGCGACAACGCCTCGCGCAGCAACAGGAAGAACCCGGCGCCGACGATCGGCCCGACCAGCGTGCCGATGCCGCCCATGACGTTGAAGATCACCGTTTCGCCGGAAACGAGGAAGAAGACGAAATCCGGCGCTGCGAATTGGTTTTGCAGCGCGTAAAGGACGCCGGCGAGTCCCGCGAACAGGCCGGAGAGCATCACCGACACGATCTTGTAGTGCTCGACGTGGTAGCCGATGGCGCGGGTCCGCGCCTCGTTCTCGCGGATCGATTGCAGCACCGTGCCGAAGGGGGATTGGGTGATGCGCCGCAACAGGAGATAGGAGCCGGCGACCACGGCGAGCACGAACCAATGCATCGTCTCGGGCGTAAAGCGGACGACATAGAGTCCGGGGATGCCGATCCCGGGCCGCGTGAAGGTGAGCCCGTTCTCGCCGCCCGTCACGCTCGTCCAGGTAAAGATGACAACGTAGAAGATCTGCGAAAAGATCAGCGTCGTAATGGCAAAATAGATGTCGCGCAGCCGCGTCGAGAAATAGGCCACGACCGCGGCGACCAGGCCGGAGGCGACGAGGCCGAACAGGATCGCCAGGACAAGGTTGGGGGGATCGACCAGCAGCAGCGCCGCCGCCGCACCGTAGATGCCGAGACCGAAGAACGCCGAATGGCCGAACGAGATCATGCCGGTGTAGCCGATCAAGATGTCGGACGACATGGCGAGCAGGCCCCAGATCAGGATCTCCGTCAAGAAGCGCTCCCAGAACGGCGGCAGCACCAGCGGCGCCGCGATGAGCAGCGCCAGGATGACGGCGAACCCGCTCCAGAAGACGGTGGCGTGGCGCCCGGTCATTTTGGCGTCGGCACGAACAGACCGGTGGGCCGGAACAATAGCGTCAGGATCAGGACGACGAAGGACACGATGACCGCCTGTGAGGGACTGACCCAGATCGATGCGTAGGACTCGAGCAGGCTGATGAAGATGGCGGCGGCGATCGATCCGCCGAGATTGCCCATGCCGCCGACGACGACGACGATGAAGGCCTTCAGCACCCAGGCTAGGCCCATCGAATGCTCGACGCCGACGAGCGGGCCGAACAGCACGCCACTGGCCGCAGCCATGCCGGCGCCGATGGCGAAGACCGCGGTGTGGACCCAGGGCACCGGGATGCCCATCGCCTCCGCCATCACGCGGTCCTGCGTCGTGGCGCGGATCCAGATGCCGTATTTGCCGAATTTGAGGAACAGCCAGAACCCGCCGATGATCGCCGCCGAGAGCAGCGCGATCACCAGCCGGTACCACGGGTATTCGAGATAGAAGAGGGTGAAGTGGCCGGTGATGGGCTCCTGGATCTTGCGTGCCACCGGGCCGAACTGCCACAGCGCGTAGTTCTGCAGCACCAGCGAGATGCCGAAGGTCGCGAGAATCGTCGTCAGGGGATCGCGCCCGACCAGCGGGCGGAGTGTGACGATCTGCAGCGCGGCGCCGAGGAGTGCCACGATGAGCGTCGCGGCGACGAGCGCCAGCGAGAAGCTGCCGGTCGCCGCCAGCACGAGAACGCCGATGTACGCGCCCAGCATGAAGAGCTCGCCATGGGCGAAGTTGACCACGTCGAGGATGCCGAAGATCAGCGTCAGGCCGGACGCCACCAGCGCCAGGATCATGCCGGTGACGATGCCGTTCACCGTCTGGATCACGATCAGGTCCCAGGGGATGGTCATGGGTCAGACGCCCAGGAACTGGTGGATGACGGGATCGTTCACGCCGAGCCCCGACGCCACCGCATGATGCCGGACCTCGCCCCTTTCCATGAAATAGACCCGCTTGCTCGCCGCGAGCGTCAGCGGCACGTTCTGCTCGACCAGCGGGATCGCCACGCCGTCGCGGTGGAGAGCGTCGATGATCTGCCTAATCTGCGAGACCATGCGCGGCATCAGGCCTTCGGTCGGCTCATCGAGCA
>JBKQTR010000029.1:0-7509 GCA_052143095.1 Allostellaceae bacterium | reverse complement strand
CCACCAACCACCGCCGTCCCCGCGCAAGCAGGGACCCAGGGCGAGCGCCGCGCGGTTGCTCCTGGGCCCCGGCTTTCGCCGGGGCGACGGAGACGTTTCCACGGTTTCTTCTTCTCCGTGTCCTCCGTGTCTCCGTGGTCAATTCTTCCCGCCCAGCGACTCGGCGGCGCCCGGGTCTTCATTCCTTGTCGCGAATTAACCATGTCGTCGGTGATTTGAGACGATTTCGCAGCGCGACGGTTGCCGTGCGTTAACTAGCGCTCAACTGATGCGCGGTATTTTTCTCCGGCATCGCGGCGGCAGCGATCGGCGCCCCGCCCCACCCGATCGACCTGGAGTACGCGCTTTGGGAAAACTCGAAAAACATGTGTTGGTAGTCGACGACTACAACACGATGCGGCGCATCTTGCGCAACCTGCTGTCGCAGATCGGCTTCACCAACGTCGACGAGGCGGAGGACGGCTCCACCGGCTTGCGCAAGCTGCGCGAGCGGCCTTTCGGCCTCGTCATCTCCGACTGGAACATGGCGCCGATGTCTGGCCTCGAGTTCCTCAAGGAGGTGCGCGCGGACGGCGCGTTGAAGGACATGCCCTTCATCATGATCACCGCCGAGAGCAAGACCGAGAACGTCGTCGCGGCGAAGGAGGCCGGCGTCAGCAACTACATCGTCAAACCCTTCAACGCCGACACGCTCAAGAAGAAGATCGAGGCGGTTCTAGGGGAGCTCTGAGCCAATGTCTTCTCAGCGCCGGCCCGAGCTGAGTGAGGAAGAATACCTCGATATCGAGGAAGCGCTCGCCAGCAACGCTCGGGGCCGCAGCTTCCTGCGCATGCGCGACCAGCGCTCCCGCCTGGTCGCGGTGAACGAGGTGCGCAAGCTCGCGCGCGAGCTGAAGGAAAGCGCGCACAAGGCGCCCGTCGAGGCGCCCGTCGAGAAGAAAGACGACACGCATCTGCGCATCCTGCGCGAAGAGCTGCGCGAGATGAGCGCCTATATCCACCAGACGCGCCGCGAGATCGCGGCGCTGCGGCCGGCCGACGCCGGCTCCAACCGCATCATGGCGGCCACCGGCGAGCTCGACGCCATCGTCTCCGCCACCGAGCGCGCCACCTCCGAGATCCTCAACGGCGTCGAGCGCATCAACGAGCTCGCCCTCAAGCTGCCGAAGACCGGCGAGGTCGCCCCCATCGCCGAGGAGATCCAGGCGCAGGTGACCGAGGTGCTGATGGCCTGCTCGTTCCAGGACATCACCGGGCAGCGCACCACCAAGGTCGTCAACACGCTGCGCTATCTCGAGCAGCGCGTGAACTCGATGATCGAGATCTGGGGCGTCGATGGCACGCACCCGGTCCCGCCGCCGCCGGAGTCGGAGTCGGCCGAGGATCGCCGGCCGGACGCGCATCTCCTGAACGGCCCCGCCGCCGATGGCGGGCCGAGCCAGGCGGATGTCGATGCGCTGTTCGAGCAGCTCGGCAAGGCCACCGAGAAGACCGCCGAGAAGCCGGTCGACAAGCCCGTCGAAAAACCCGCCGCCGCCGACACGTCCGAGCCGAAGAGCAACAGCCAGAGCCAGATCGACGCGATGTTCAACGCGGCCCAGTAGGGCCGCTGGGGGGTTCAACGCGGCCCAGTAGGGCCGCTGACGGGTTCAACGCGGCCCAACAGGGCCGCTGCGGGGTTCAACGCGGCCCAACAGGGCCGCTGGGGGGACCGGCGCCGCGCGATCGAGCAAAGCCGCCACCTCGCGCCAATACGCCTCGCGTCCGGCATCGCGCCGCTCGCGCGCCATGCTGGTCATCTGCGTCAGAAAGGTGTCGATCCAGGCGGGCGGCGCGTTGCGGCGGAGCATCGACGCTGTGCGCATCGCGCTGAAGCTGACCACCTGCGCCGTCACTGCGGCTCCTGAGCCCGGTGCCGATGCTCCGGCGGCATATCGGGCCGGCACCGCGCGGCGATGCGCTCGGCGCGGCGGTTGGCGAGATCGGCCGCGATCATGTCGGCGACAAGGAACAGGCTGACGATCCCGGCGGCCCAGGCGACAATCATTAACAAGGCGTCCATCACACGTCTCCGCTGGTCTCTACGACGGGGCGAGGGCACCGAAAGGAATGTGCTGGCAACGGCGTAAATGTGCGGCAGGGCCCATTGGACCCCGGACATGGTTAATTCTCGGTAAACATCTCGGCGTTTGTCGGCCCCGACCGACACAGGAGGGTTTATCCGGCGCCTGCCGTTGCATCGGGACCGGCCGCGGCCTAGCTTGGCGCGCGATGAAGCCCGTGCCGCTCGGCCTTGCCAACCGCCATGAGATCGTCCCCGATGCGAGCCACACCGCCGCCGCCGTCGGCAATGTCGGCGTCGAGGTCATCGGCACGCCGTTTCTCGTGGGCTATCTCGAGATCGCGGCGCATCGGGCCATCCTGCCGTTCTGCGAGGCCGGCGAGGTGACGGTGGGCACGCGCATCGAGGTCGATCACCTCGCCGCAGCGCTGCCCGGCCGTCCGGTCGTCGCCGACGCCACCGTGGTCGCGGTCGAGGGCAGGCGCATCCTCTTCAAGGTCGAGGTGCGCCAGGGTGGGCGCGTGCTGATGAAGGGGCGGCACGGCCGTGCCATCGTGCGGCTCGATCGGCTGCTGACCCGCGCCGCGGCGGCGGGCTGACGGGGACAAAGGGTTTCCTGCACCAAGGAGGAATGGAAGATGGCGGTCGACGGCATGTGGAAGATTGCGATGGAGACGCCGATGGGCACGCGCAACGCGACGCTCACGCTGTCATCGAGCGGCGGCGCGCTGAGCGGCACGATGGCGGGCGAGGCCGGCTCGATCGACATCTATGACGGCAAGGTCAGCGGCGACCAGGTATCATTCAAGGTCGACATCACCCAGCCGATGTCGCTCACCCTCGATTTCACCGCCGCCATCGCCGGCGACAGCCTCTCCGGCAGCGTCAAGCTCGGCATGTTCGGCGACGCGCCGCTCTCGGGCGCGCGGGCTTAGCCGCTCGCGGCGCGCGCCGTCGTCGCGGCTGCCGGGGGGCGACGCTGCGGCTTGACTTTGTTCCTGTTTTGTTCGAACCTCGCTGAGACCTCCTTCTTCGGCGGCGAGCGATGATCTACGGGTTTGCCGGCGCGGCCGGAACCGGCGCTGCGGCACGCGGCTTCTTGCGGACGCGACGGCCGCCGCCTTATCGTCCCGGCCCGGCGGCGCGGCAGGTCGATGCCGCGATCGGCCGGCGGCTGCGCCAAGCCCGCCGCCTCCTCGGCGCAAGCCGGGGACAGCTCGGCAAGGCGATCGGCGTCAGCGCCGAGACGGTGCGGCGCTATGAGACCGGCGCGCGGCGCATGCCGCCGGCGCGCTTCGCCGCCGCCATACGCTTCCTCGGCTTTGGCCTGTCGTGGTTCTTCCGCGACGACGATCCGCCCGCGCCGCCGCGGCGTTGAGCAATGAGACGCAAAATGGCGCCGGGTCGCCCCGGCGCCATCTGCCTCGACCTAGGCCAACGCGTCAGCGGAAGTTGATCTCCACCACGCGGTTGCGCGGCTCACGCACGCCGGGAGCCGTCGGCACCGGCGGCTCGCGCATGCCGACCCAGCGCTCGTCGACGTGGTCGGCCGGCACGCCGCCGGCTTGCAGCGCCTCGCGCACGGCGTCGGCGCGGCGATGCGACAACACCATGTTGTAGGCGTCCGTGCCGGAGAGATCGGCCTTGCCGGTGATCGCCACATGAGCGTTATCCTGCTTCACTTGGCTCGCCACCTGATCGATGATCTTTTTCGCATCCTCCGTCAGGACCGACTTGTTCCAATCGAAATAGACGTTGTATTGCCGCGTCGCGGGGGCCGGCGCCGGCTGCGGTGCGGCGGCGGGCTGCACCGTGCCGTGCTCGAGGTCGTTGAGCGCGGCGACGAACTCGGCATGGCACGGGCCGGCGATCGCGGTGCGCCAATCATCCTCCATGCGCTCGACCCAGCAGTCATAGCGCTCCTGCGCCTTCGCCGCGAGCGCCGGCTGGCGGTCGCGCGCGCCGCCATCGAGCACGGCGACGAGCCGGCGACGGCCGTTCGCGAGCTCGTCGCGCGTCTGCAGCGGCACTTCGAGCGGCACCAGCCAATTGCTGTTCTCCTCCGGCACCACCACCTGGCCGTGATCGGCAGCGAGGCCTTTGCGCGAGAAATAGTCGGCATCGGCCCAATCATGCTCCTGGTCCGCCAGGTTGGTGGCGAGCCCGGCATATTCGCGGCCCAGCGCCTCGTTGAAATTGGCCGCGGCCTTCGGCTCGCCTTTCTGCGCTGCCGGCAGGTTGAGCGGCATGAGGACGGGGTTGCCGCGCATCGGCGGCGAGGATGACCAGCTCGAGCAGCCCGCGAGCGCGGCAATGCCGAGCAGCGCGACCGAAGTGGCGATAAGGTTCCTGTGGTTCATCTGGCTTTTCTCCCTAGGGGCTCTGGGGTTGGCGGTCCGCCGATAGCGGCCCGCATCGCGACGGGCAGGCGTATGGAACGCTACAGCGCCGACATGGCAAAACTTGGTCGGGTGTGAGAAACACCCGGACGTTCGTGGCATTCAAGTGCCATAAAGGGGCGAAATCTTTCCCCCGATCGAGCGAAACAACGCACGCGCGCCCTCCCAACGCACGGTGTTGCCCCAGGAAACAGTGTTAACCCGGCATTGTTCCCGGTGTCGATGGCAAGGAAGGGAAATCTGCGCAAGACATGCGGCGGCGTGTTAACTTTGTGGCGCGAACGCAACACGAGCGAGGAGGCCGGCATGTCGATCAGGGTCGGCATCGGCGGCTGGGTGTACCCGCCCTGGCGCGGCACGTTCTACCCGCCCGGCCTGGCGCAGGCGCGCGAGCTCGCCTATGCCAGCGGGCGCGTCACCTCGATCGAGATCAACGGTACGTTCTATGGCGCGCAGAAGCCGGCGAGCTTTCGCCGCTGGCAGGCCGATACGCCCGAGGATTTCGTCTTCGCGTTGAAGGGCCCGCGCTATGCGACGCATCGCCGGGCGCTGGGCGACGCCGGCGCGTCGGTCGAGCGCTTCCTCGCCAGCGGCGTGCTCGAGCTCGGCGCGAAGCTTGGGCCGATCCTTTGGCAATTGCCGCCGACAACGCGCTTCGACAAGGACAATCTCGCCGCTTTCCTCGCCGTGCTGCCGCCGCAGCATGGCGGCCGGACCATCCGGCACGTGATCGAGGGCGGCCATGCCAGCTTCGCCGACGATGCCTATCTCGCGCTGCTGCGCGATTTCGGCGTCGCCGCCGCGATCGTCGATTCCGACCGCCATGCGCTGCTCACCGACGCCACCGCCGATTTCTTCTACGCCCGGCTGCGCCGCTCGGCGCCCGACGAAGCCACAGGCTATCCGCCGGCGGCGCTCGATGCCTGGGCGGAGCGCTGCCGCGGCTGGGTCGCGGCCGGCAGGCGGGACGGCTTCGTCTATTTCATCAACGGCGCCAAGGAGCGCGCACCGGCAGCGGCCGAGGCGCTGATCGCCCGCCTCGCCCACACGTGCTAACCCGGCGGGCGCGTTTGCCTAGGCCCAGCCGATCCAGTCACACAGCGCGCGCCCCATGATCAGCTCCTTGTCGCGCTCGGAGAGGAACGGCATCTCCTCGGTGAAGGCGGTGACGCATTGCCGCCAGCTGCAGGGCATGCGCGTGATGTCGGTGCCCCAGAACATCCGCTCGGGACCAAAGGCATCGTAGAGCCGGCGATACTGCGGGTGGAGGCTGCGGAAGGGGTAGGCGTCCGTAGCATAGCTCGGCCCGCCCGTCGCCTTCACCGCGATATTGGGATGGCGCGCCAGCGCCACCAGCTCCGGCATGGTCTCGAACGCAGCAGCTCCCGTGCGGTTGCGCACCGCCGCCATGTGATCGACGATGAGCTTGAGCCCGGGATGGCGCTGGGCGATGTCGCCGACGAGCGGCAGGAACTCGCCGGCGAGCAGCGCCACCGGCAGCCCCGCGCGCTCGGCCGCCGGCCACAGCCAATCCATGGTCCCGTCGGTCGGCCAGCTCTTTTGCTGCGGCTGCAGGAAGGTGAAGCGGAAGCCCAGCATGCCCGGACGCCGCTTCCAGCCCTCGACCAGCGCGCGGCTCTCCGGCCGGTCGAGCGCGAGGCGGCCGAGAATGGCGAAGCGGTCGGGATGGGCGCGCGCCGCCTCGACCGCCAGCTCGTTGGATTCGGGATCCCAGCTGGGCGGATGGATCACCGCGCGATCGACGCCGGCGGCATCCATATCGGCCAGCGCCTGCTCCTGGCTATAGGGCTCGGCCCGGTGCGGCGGCAGGGTCGTGCCCTTGGACCAGAGATGAATCTGCGCATCGACGATCAGCATGGCGTTTCTCCCGGACGCCAGTCTCCGCCGGCGCGACGCCCGCGACAAGGCCGCCGCGGCTGTGACCACGGTCACAAGCGCAGAACGGCGGCCGAGCCCATGTGCAGAGGCAACAAAGAGGCGCCGTCCGGCGCCGAAGGATCGCCCATGACACGGATCTCCCCGCTCGCCCACATGACCATGTTCTACCTCCCGCTCGCCCGGCCGCTGCTGGCGGAGCTGCTCGAGCCATCGAAGCGGGAGGCGCTCGGCGCCTTTGCCGAGGATTACGCGCGCCGCGCCGGCTACCGGCGGGGCCCGCAGGGCGAGTGGATCACCGACCTGGCGCCGTAGCGGCGGCGACGGTTATCGCGCCGGCGCGGCGCCTCAGTCGGCCACCGCCGCCGCGGCGCTTTGCACGGCCCCCGCCTGGCCGCCGCCGATGATGACGACGTCGTAGCGCGTGATCTCGGTCATGCGGCTTCTCCCGTGCGCCGCCGGAACCCGGCCCGGCTTCCGGCGGACCTTAGAGCCGGCGCCGGAGCGAAACCCGCTGCACGTCGCTCAAAGCATCGCTAGAACAAGGCGGCGAACCGCCGCCACAGGCCCGGCGCGACAGTCCGCGCCGGGGCGAGATGCTCGCCGGCGAGGATGTTGCGGCGCGCCTGCCGCAGCACCTGCATGACCACCGCATGCGTCGTCGTGCGGTGATCGTTGAACGTCTCGATCCGCGGATAGGAGCGGCCGGTGACCTGCTCGATGGCGGCGAGCAGCGGCACCTTCAGCACCTTGTCCGCATGCGCCTCGAGCACGGCGCCGAGCACGCAGAGCCGGCCGTCGCTCGATTTCAGCACTCCCTTGCACCATTTCTCCGGCCGATCCAGCAGATCGATGACCCGGTCGATCTTGTCGAGCGTGTCGAGCTGGATCTCCATTCCTTTGCCGTCGAAGGGCATGGCCTCCTCCTTTCCAGGGTTGCACAACGCCGGGAATCAAGGTGCGGACCGAAGCCGTTGCGCGCGACGCCGGCTTGCCGCCCCGCCCGCCCGCCGCAGTCCTGCCGGCGGCGGTCGAAGCGAGGGTGCGGCAGCGTCGCTGCGTGCCCTCAACGATAAAGCCGTCCGAGGCAACGCGCCATTGCTTATGCGTAAAGGGTGGGGCGGCGCGAACGGTCGGTCTGGTGGCGGCGCG
>JBKQTR010000028.1:0-5303 GCA_052143095.1 Allostellaceae bacterium | reverse complement strand
GGCGCGCTGCGCGCGCCGCCAACCCGTTCGATCGCTCTGCGATCGAACCCTCCGGGGCCGACCGCGAAGCGGTCGGCCGGGTTGGCCAGGATGAGGTAGATTATTGATGGCACAAAGAAAATCGCCTCATCCTGAGCGCGAGCGAAGCGAGCAGTCGAAGGACGCACGGAGTCAATCCAGCTGAAACACGCTCCAAGCGCGCCATTCTTCGCTTCTCCGTGATCTCCGTGCCTCTGTGGTTAATCTTTCCTGGCGATAAGGGAGGAAAAAATGGCGCAAGATGGCGCCCCGCGGCCGCGCCGCGAGCTTTTTGCCCCGGCTGACGTCATCGCCGAGCCCTTGCCCGGCGGCGGCATGATCCTGCGCTCGCCTTACGCGCTGGGCGAGATCCCGCGCTCGTTGGGCCTGCTGCTCGAGGGCTGGGCCCGCCGCGATCCCGCCCGGGTGTTCCTGGCGCAGCGCGATGCGGCGGGCGCCTGGCGGCGCGTCACCTATGGCGAGGCGCTGGCCGCCGCGCGCGCCATCGGCGAGGCGCTGCTCGACCGCGGCCTCGGCCCCGACCGGCCGGTGATGATCCTCAGCGACAACGGCATCGAGCACGCGCTGCTGGCGCTCGGCGCCATGCATGTCGGCGTTCCCGTGACGCCGGTCTCGACCGCCTATTCGCGCCTGTCGCAGGATTTCGCCAAGCTGCGCTATGTCCACGGCGTCATCGCCCCGGGCCTGATCTTCGCCGATGACGGCGAGCGCTACGCCGCGGCGATCGCGGCGCTGCGCCTCGGCGATGCCGAGCTCGTCGTGACATCCAACCCGCCCAAGGGCGTTGCCGCCACGGCGTTTGCCGCGCTCGCCGGCACCAATCCGACTGCGGCGGTGGACCGCGCCTTTGCCGCGGTCGGCCCCGACACGGTGGCGAAGATCCTCTTCACCTCGGGCTCGACCGGCGAGCCCAAGGGGGTGATCAACACCCAGCGCATGCTGACCTCGAACCAGGAGAGCTATGCCCGCGCCTGGCCGTTCCTCGAGGCGCGGCCGCCGGTGATCCTGGACTGGCTGCCCTGGAATCACACCTTCGGCGGCAATTCCGACTTCAACATGATCCTGCGCAACGGCGGCACGCTCTATATCGACGAGGGCCGCCCGGTGCCTGGCCTGATCGAGAAGAGCGTCGCCAATCTGCGCGAGGTCGCGCCGACGATCTATCTCAACGTGCCGCGCGGCTTCGCCATGATGCTGGACCATCTCGAGCGCGAGCCGGCTCTTGCACAGAATTTCTTCCGCGAGCTCGACCTCGTCCTCTATGCCGGCGCCGCACTGCCGCAGAGCCTCTGGGCGCGGCTCGAGGCGCTGTCGCTCGCCACCGTCGGGCACAAGGTGGTGATGGTCTCCGCCTGGGGCACGACCGAGACCGCGCCGCTCGCGACCCTGGTGCATTATCCCATCGCGCGCGCCGGCAATATCGGCCTGCCGGCGCCGGGCTGCGAGGTGAAGCTGGTGCCCGAGGGCGACAAGCTCGAGCTGCGGGAGCGCGGCCCCAACATCACGCCGGGTTATTGGAAGCGGCCCGACCTCACCGCCGCCGCCTTCGACGCCGAGGGGTTTTATCGTCCGGGCGACGCGGCGCGGCTCGAGGATCCCGCCCACCCCCGGCGCGGCATCGTCTTCGACGGCCGCATCGGCGAGAACTTCAAGCTCTCGTCCGGCACCTGGGTCAGCGTCGGCGCGCTGCGCGTGGCGCTCATCGCCGCCTGCGCGCCGGTGATCGAGGATGCCGTGGTCACCGGCCATGACCGCGACGAGATCGGGTTGCTGGTCTTCCCCAGCCTCGCCGGCTGCCGCGGGTTGTGCCCGCACCTGCCGCAGGACGCGCCGCTCGCCGCCTTGGTCCGGGAGAAGGTGGTGGCCGACGCGCTGGCGGCGGCGCTCGCCCGCCACAATGCCGGCGCCGGCGGCAGCTCGCACCGCATCGCCCGCGCGCTGCTGCTGGACCAGCCGCCCTCGATCGACAAGGGCGAGATCACCGACAAGGGCTACATCAACCAGCGCGCCGTGCTGACCAACCGCGCGGCGCTGGTCGAGCGGCTGCACGCGGAGCCGGCGGCGCCCGAGCTGGTGCTGCCCGGCGCGTGACGGCGCTGGTGCGGTGCCGGGCGCCGGAGTAGCATCGCGCCGGCGATGAAATCGGGAATAGCACGCGGGCTCTTGGGCGCGATCGTCGCGGTGCTGCTCGCGGCGGTGGCGCTTGCCGTGGAGCCGAGCTTCCCGCCGCTCACCGGCCGCGTCGTCGATCAGGCCGGCATCCTCTCGGCCGCGACCCGTGACGCGCTGACCGCGCAGCTCGCACAGCACGAGCAGCAGACCCGGCAGCAGGTCGTCGTCGTCACCCTCACCTCGCTGCAGGGCGATACCATCGAGGATTACGGCTATCGCCTCGGCCGTTTCTGGGGCATCGGCGAGAAAGGCCGCGACACCGGGGCTCTCCTCATCGTCGCGCCCAACGAGCATAAGGTGCGCATAGAGGTTGGCTACGGCCTCGAGGATCGGCTGACCGACGCGATCAGCCGCGGCATCATCGAGCAGGCCATTCTGCCGGCGTTGCGCCGCGGCGATGTCGATGGCGGCGTCCGCGACGGGGTGGCGGCGATGCTGGCGGCGCTCGGCGGCTCGCCGGTGCCGGCCGTCGGTGCAGCGGCGACGGCGCCGCGCGAGGCGCCGCTCGACCTGTCGGGACTGGGCGCGCTGATCTGGATGCTGATCATCGGCCTGGTGATCTTCCGCGCGTTCTGGGCTATCGGTCGCGGCGGCGTGCGGCATTCGGGGATCTGGTACATGGGGGGATCGTCGGGCGGCTGGTCCCGCGGCGGCGGCTTCTCGGGCGGCGGCTTTTCCGGCGGCGGCGGCTCTTTCGGCGGCGGCGGCGCTTCGGGCGGATGGTGATGGCGAAATCCCCCCTGACGCAAGCCGAGCATGAGCGCATCAGCGCCGCGACGGCGGCGGTCGAGCAACGCACCAGCTCTACCTTCGCCCTGGTCATCGTGCCGGCGAGCGACCGCTACGCCTTGTATCCGATCGTCTGGGGCGCGGCGCTTGCGCTCCTCGCCACCGGCCTCCTGGCGGTGCTGCGGCCGACGCTGCCCCTCGGCACGGGCTTTGCCGTAGAGGCATTGTTGTTCGCGGCGCTGGCCCTGCTGCTGGAGTTGCGGAAGCTGCGGCTGATGCTCGTGCCCAAGCGCGTCAAGCACGCACACGCGCGCCAGCTCGCCCATCACGAATTCGCCGCCCGCATCCTGGCCAATGCCGCGCATCGCAACGGCGTGCTGTTCTTCGTCTCGCTCGGCGAGCGCTATGTCGAGGTGATTGCCGATCGCGGCATCCATGCCGCGGTCCCCGCCGGCACCTGGGAGCGGATCGTCGCCGATTTCGTCTCAGCGGTGGCGGCGGGTCGCCTGGCCGACGGTTTCGTCGCCGCCACGGAGGCTTGCGGCACGGTGCTCGAAACGCATTGCCCGGTTGGGGCGCCCACGCCCGGCGCCTGACACACGCCACGCCGGCTTGTATCATCCTCCCCTCGGCATCGAAGGACTCTTGCCATGCAGCTGCGCCTTCCCCGCACCGCGCTTCGCGTCGCAATCCTGTTGGCCGTGCTCGTCGGCCTCTCCGCCTGCGACGTCAACAAGGTGCCGCGCCAGGATGAGGCGGTGAAGGCCGCCTGGAGCCAGGTGCTGAACCAGTATCAGCGCCGCGCCGATCTCATCCCCAACCTGGTGGAGACGGTGAAAGGCTATGCCCGCCAGGAGCAGCAGGTGCTGACGCAGGTGACGGAGGCGCGCGCCAAGGCGACGCAGATGCAGCTGCCGGCGGATATCCTGTCCAATCCCGAGGCGTTCAAGCAGTTCGAGCAGGGCCAGGCGGCGCTGGGCGGCGCGCTCGGCCGGCTGCTGGCGGTGAGCGAGCAGTATCCCCAGCTCAAATCGGATCAGAACTTCCTGGCGCTGCAGTCGCAGCTCGAAGGCACCGAGAACCGCATCGCCGTTGCGCGGCGCGACTACATCGCCGCGGTGCAGGCCTACAACACCACGCTCCGGACGATCCCCGACAAATGGGTCGCCGCCTGGCTCTACCCCGATGCCAAGCTGCGCGAGACCTTCGCCATCTCTGAGCAAGCGCAGCAGCCGCCCCAGGTCAAGTTCTGAGGGTGGCGGCCCACATCACACCCGCGCGATAAACTCCGCCATCGCCTCGAGCACCGCATTCTCCTGGTCGCGATGCGGCGAATGGCGGCAGTGGCGCAGCACCAGCTTCGCGAAATTCCCTTTGACCCCGCGCTCGATCGCCGCGAGCTGCGCCAGCGTGCCGTACTCGTCGCCCTCGCCCTGGATCGCCAGCACCGGGCAGGTCACGCCGGCGAGATACTCCGCGATGCTCCAGTTGCGGAAGGCAGGGTCGAGCCAGGCGTCGTTCCAGCCGCGGAAGGCGCTGTCGACATCGGCGTGATAGCGCGCCAGCCGCTGGCGCAGATCGGTGGTCGCATAGGCGTCGCGCGCTTCGGCGATGCTGTTGACCGAGACCTCCTCGACGAAGACATGCGGCGCCTCGAGGATCAGCGCGCGCACCGGAAACCGGCCGCTGCCGGCATGGATGAGGGCGATCGAGGCGCCGTCGCTATGGCCGATCAGAATGACGTCGTCGAGGCCGAGCGCCTGGCGCAGCTCCGGCAGTGCCACCAGTGCCTCGTCATGCATGTAGCGCGGCCCGTGCGGCGCGCTAATGGGATCGGAGCGGCCGTAGCCGTAGCGCGAATAGACCACCAGCGGGCAGCCCGTCGCTTGCGCCAGCTTCGCCGGGAAGTCGCGCCACAGCGCCACCGAGCCCAGCCCCTCATGCAGCAGGATCAGCGTCGGCGCCCCGGGCTTTCCCGGAATCCGCTCGTATTCCAGGCGATGGCCGGCGGCGCTTGCGAAGGGCATGGGGCGGATCCAGGGTGGGGAAGGGGCGGCTGCACGACTATGCGGTGTTCATTAAACGAGCAAGTTTCTGCTGGATCGACAAGGTGCGTCCTTCGACAGGCGCGCTTCGCGCGCCAGCTCAGGATGAGGAAAGTTATTGATGGCACAAAGAAAATTACCTCATCCTGAGCGCGAGCGTAGCGAGCAGTCGAAGGACGCACTGAGGCGATCCAGCGGAAACCTGCTCTAGGCGCGCTGCGCCTCTCTCGAGCTGCCGGCCGCCGGCTCACGCCGCGCTCGGCTCTTTCAGCCGCTCGCTCTTGCGCTGCTTGACGCTGGCGGATTTGAGCTGGCCGC
>JBKQTR010000027.1:0-8604 GCA_052143095.1 Allostellaceae bacterium | reverse complement strand
GATCCTCGGCATCGGCGGCGAGAATATCGTCGGCGCCTATGCGGCGATGAAATACTTCCAGAGCCTCGACAATCCGAACAACAAGGCCTTCGTCAAGGCGTTCAAGGACATGTGGGGCGAAAAGAGCGTCATCGGCGACGTGACGCAGGCCGCCTATGAAGGTCCGTGGCTGTGGAAGCTCGCGGTCGAGAAGGCGGGAAGCTTCGACACCGACAAGGTCATCGCCGCGTCGCCCGGCATCGAGATGACGAACGCGCCCGAGGGCTATGTCCGCATCCACGAGAACCATCATCTCTGGAGCAAGACGCGCATCGGCCGCGCCCGGACCGACGGCCAGTACGACGTGATCTTCGAAACCGCCGATCTCGTCGAGCCCAATCCTTTCCCCAAAGGCTATCAATGATCCCTTGCCGGCGGGCCCCGCTTCGCGGCGCGGCCCGCCGGCTTCTTCTGCGCGGAGCGGCATGATGCTGGGATATTCTTTAGGTGAGCTTGGCTCGATCTTCGCGATGCAGGCCTTCGCCGGCCTCATCCTGTTCTCTGTCTTCCTGCTGATGGCGCTCGGGCTGGCGATCATCTTCGGCCAGATGGGCGTCATCAACATGGCGCATGGCGAGTTCATGATCCTCGGCGCCTATATGACCTATCTGTGCTCGCATCTCTTCGCCGCCTACCTGCCGATTCTCTATCCCGTCTACTTCTTCGTCGCGATGATCGTCGCCTTTATCGCCTCGGGCGCGCTCGGCCTGCTGGTCGAGTGGGCGCTCATCCGCCAGCTCTACCGGCGCCCGCTCGACACGCTGCTGGCGACCTGGGGGCTGAGCCTCATCCTGCAGCAGGCCTACCGCTCGATCTTCGGCGCGCGCGAGGTCGGCGTCGAGCTGCCCGACTGGATGATGGGCTCGACCAATCTCAGCGACACCATCCAGATTCCGATCAACGGCATCTTCGTCATGGTGCTCACCGTCCTCATCACCGCCGCGGTCTACCTGCTGATCTTCCGCTCGCGCTGGGGCTGCCAGGTGCGCGCCGTCATGCAGAACCGGGTGATGGCCGGTGCGGTCGGCATCAACACCGAGAAGATCGACCGCTACACCTTCGGCATCGGCTGCGGCATCGCCGGCATCGCCGGCAGCGCCTTCACCATGATCGGCTCGACCGGACCGACTGCCGGTCAGCTCTACATCGTCGACACTTTCCTCGTCGTCGTGTTCGGCGGCGCGCAGAGCCTGCTCGGCACGATCGCCTCCGCCTTCACCATCTCGCAGGCGCAGTCGACCATGGAGTTCTTCCTGAGCGGCTCGATGGCCAAGGTGCTCGCGCTCCTGGCGGTGGTCGGCATCCTGATGCTGCGGCCGCAGGGCCTCTTCGTCCTCAAGGTCCGCCGCTAAGGAGTGACCCAATGACCGGCGCCGCGTTCCTCAACCGCAAAGACATCATCGGCATCCTGGTGCTGGGCCTGCTGATCGTGGTGGTGCTGCCCCTCGCGTTCGACATCTTCCGGCTCAACCTGATCGGCAAGTACCTGACCTACGCCTTCGTCGCTCTCGGCTTGGTGCTGTGCTGGGGCGACGCCGGGATCCTGAGCCTCGGCCAGGGCGTGTTCTTCGGCCTTGGCGGCTACTGCATGGCCATGTTCCTGAAGCTCGAGGCGTCGAGCCCGGAGGCGACCAAGATCCAGTCGACGCCGGGCATTCCCGACTTCATGGATTGGAACCAGATCACGGCGCTGCCCTGGTTCTGGGAGCCGTTTCACAGCCTCACCTTCACGCTCTTTGCCATCATCGCCGCCCCCGTGCTGGTCACCTTCATCATCGGCATCGCCATGTTCAAGCGACGGGTGGGCGGCGTCTATTTCGCCATCATCACCCAGGCCATGGCCGCCATCCTGACGATCCTCATCGTCGGACAGCAGGGCTTCACCGGCGGCATCAACGGCATCACCGACCTGCGCACGCTTAGGGGCTGGGACATCCGTTCCGACCACGCGAAATACATTCTCTACTTCGTCAATGCCGGCCTGCTGCTCGGCAGCATCGTGCTCTGCCAGTACGTGCGGCGCACCAAGCTCGGCCGCATCCTCGTGGCGATGCGCGAGCGGGAGGATCGCGTCCGGTTCTCCGGCTACGACGTCGCCAACTTCAAGATCTTCGTCTTCTGCTTCGCCGCGGCGCTGGCCGCTATCGGCGGGGCGATGTTCACGCTGCAGGTGGGCTTCATGTCGCCCTCCTTCGTCGGCATCGTGCCGTCGATCGAGATGGTCATCTACTGTGCGGTGGGCGGCCGGCTGTCGCTGCTCGGCGCGGTCTACGGCACGCTCCTCGTCAACGCCGCCAAGACCACCTTCTCCGAGGATTTCCCGCAGCTCTGGCTCTTCGCCATGGGCGCGCTGTTCATCGGCGTGGTGCTCGCCTTCCCCGACGGTCTCGCCGGTCTCTACCAGGCCTATCTGGAGCCCCGTGTCGAGCGCCTCCTCGGCCTGCTCTCCGGCAGGTCCGGGCGGCAGCCGCCGGAGATGATGGCGGCGCGCGCCGCGCCGCGGTCGGAGTGAGGGAGGTCTGACCATGCCGTCCAACACCGATTTCCTCCTTGCCGTCGAGAACCTCACGGTCTCCTTCGACGGTTTCAAGGCGGTCGACGACCTTTCCTTCTACATCGACGAGAACGAGATTCGCGTGATCATCGGGCCGAACGGCGCCGGCAAGACCACGGTTCTCGATCTCATTTGCGGCCGCACCAAGGCGACGGCCGGCTCGATCCGGTTCCACAACAAGGAGATGACCGACCTCAAGGAGCACGAGATCGTCCGTGCCGGCATCGGCCGCAAGTTCCAGAATCCATCGATCTACGAGGATCTCACCGTCTTCGAGAATCTGGAGATCTCCTACCCGCGCGGGCGGTCGGTGTTCGGCTCGCTCGCCTTCAAGCGCGACGCCGTGGTGCGCGAGCGTGTCGAAGAGATCGCCGAGACGATCTTTCTCGCCGCCCATCTCGCGACGCGCGCCGAATATCTGAGCCACGGCCAGAAGCAATGGCTCGAGATCGGCATGCTGCTGATCCAGGATCCCGAGCTGCTCATGCTCGACGAGCCGGTCGCCGGCATGAGCGTCGCCGAGCGCAAGAAGACGGCAGAGCTCCTGCACCAGATCATTCGCGACCGATCGGTGATCGTCATCGAGCACGACATGAAGTTCGTCGAGGACATCGCCCACAAGGTGACGGTGCTGCATCAGGGGAAGATCATATCCGAGGGTCCCATGGCCAAGGTCAAGGCCGATCCGAAGGTGATCGAGGTCTATCTCGGCCATTGAGGGGGCGCATATGCTGAACGTCGCGGATATCAGGGTCGCCTATGGCCAGAGCGAGGTGCTGCACGGGCTGAACTTCACCGTCGCGCCCAACGAGATCGTCGCCATCATGGGGCGCAACGGGATGGGCAAGACCACGCTCATGAAGTCGCTCATGGGCATCGTCCCGACCCGGAGCGGCGCGGTTCGCGTCGGCGAGGCCGACATCACCGCGCTTAGGAGCTTCGAGCGCGTCACCAAAGGTGTCGGCTACGTGCCGCAGGGGCGCATGATCTTCTCGACGATGACCGTGCTGGAGAATATCGAGACCGGGCTCTTCGCCTCCGGCGAGAGCGAGGTGCCCGCCGACATCTACGAGCTCTTTCCGGTTCTGCTCGAGATGAAGACCCGGCGCGGCGGCAACCTGTCCGGCGGCCAGCAGCAGCAGCTGGCGATCGCGCGCGCACTGGCGACGCGCCCCAAGGTGCTGCTGCTCGACGAGCCGACGGAAGGCATACAGCCGTCGATCATCCGCGAGATGGCGCGCACGCTGAAGCGCATCCGCGACCAGCGCGGCCTGAGCATCCTCGTCTCCGAGCAGGTTCTCAGCTTCGCGCTCGATATCGCCGACCGCATTCTCGTGCTGGAGAACGGCGACATCGTGCACGAAGACAAGCGCACCAATGTCGACGAGACGACGATCGCGAAGTTCCTGTCGGTATAGGCATCGAGGCGAGGCATCGACGCACGTTCATTCCTTGAGGAGGAGAGGAGCTGGAGATGGCTGATACGCTGATCAAAGTCGACCTGTCGGGGTCTCCCTACGAGAACGACATGATCCACAACCGCTGGCACCCGGACATCCCGATGGTCGCCACGGTCAAGCCGGGCGACGAGTTCATCATCGAGTCCTACGACTGGACGGGCGGCTTCATCAAGAACAACGACAGCGCCGACGACGTCCGCGACATCGATCTCAGCACCGTCCACTTCCTCAGCGGCCCCATCGGCGTCGCCGGCGCCGAGCCCGGCGATCTCTTGGTGGTCGACATCCTCGACATCGGCGCCCTGCCGGATAGCCTCTGGGGCTTCAACGGGTTCTTCTCGAAGAAGAACGGCGGCGGCTTCCTCACCGACCACTTCCCGCTGGCGCAGAAGTCGATCTGGGACATCCACGGCATGTTCACGAAGTCGCGCCACGTGCCCGGCGTGAACTTCGCCGGGCTCATCCATCCCGGGCTCATCGGCTGCCTGCCGTCGAAATCGCTGCTCGAGACCTGGAACGCGCGCGAGACGGCGTTCATCGGCACCAACCCGACGCGCGTGCCGCCGCTGGCCAACCCGCCATTTGCCGGCACCGCGCATATGGGGCGGATGAAGGGCGACGCACAGAAGGCCGCGGCGGCCACCGGCGCGCGGACCGTGCCGCCGCGCGAGCACGGCGGCAATTGCGACATCAAGGACCTGTCGCGCGGCGCGCGGGTGTTCTTCCCGGTCTATGTCAAGGGCGCCGGCCTCTCGCTCGGCGATCTGCATTTCAGCCAGGGCGACGGCGAGATCACCTTCTGCGGCGCCATCGAGATGGCGGGATGGACGCACCTCAAGGTCGACCTGATCAAGGACGGCATGGCCAAGTACGGCATCAAGAACCCGATCTTCAAGCCGAGCCCGATCACGCCCAGCTACAAGGACTATCTCATTTTCGAGGGCATCTCGGTCGACGAGCGCGGTCAGCAATACTATCTCGACGTCCACATCGCCTACCGCCAGGCCTGCCTCAACGCCATCGAGTATCTCAAGAAGTTCGGCTATTCGGGCGCGCAGGCCTACGCCATCCTCGGCACCGCGCCGGTGCAGGGGCATATCAGCGGCGTCGTCGACATCCCCAACGCCTGCGCGACGCTGTGGCTGCCCACCGAGATTTTCGATTTCGACATCCAGCCCGGCGCGGCGGGGCCGACGAAGCACATCGACGGCAAGATCGCCGTGCCGCTCTCTCCGGACAAGTGAGGCGACCGCCATGCCGTTTTACGATTATGGCTGCGACCGCTGCGGACCCTTCACCGCCTTCCGCGCCATGGCGGAATACGAGGAGCCGCTGGCCTGTCCCGAATGCGGCGCCAGCGCGCCGCGCATCCTGCTCACCGCGCCGAGCCTCGGCGGCATGGACCAGGCGCAGCTCGCCGCCCATGCGACCAACGAGCGTAGCGCCCATGCACCGCGCCGCGTCGCCTCCGGCCACGGGGCGGGGTGCGGCTGCTGCTCGGGCGGCGGCGGCGCCAAGAGCAAACCCGCGCAGCGAAAGACGAAAGGCTTCTCCGGCCGCCGTCCGTGGATGATCAGCCACTGACGGCGGCGCCTTCGCGGGGGACGCGCCGGCGGCACACTCCCGGTGCCGCCGGACGCGTTCGCTGGGCGCGCGACGGGTTCAGCCGATCTTTTCCGCGAAGAATTTGAGCGTGCGGTCGAGCGCGGTTTTGCTGGCCTCGGCGTTGTAGCTGCCGCGCTCGTCGCAGCTGAAGCCGTGGCCGGCGTTGTAGACGTAGACCGGCACGTCCGGCCGCGCCTGCTTCACCTTCTCGACATCGCTCATCGGGATGCTTTGGTCATGCTCGCTGAAATGCAGGATGACCGGGACGCGCGATGCTCTTCGGGTCATAGCCGAGCTCGATGCCCTCCTCGACGCGATCGAACAAGGCCGGCGACACCGCGAGGTAGCCCTGCTTCGCGAAATCGTCGGTGATGCGGCGCATATGGCCGTTGACGCCGAAAATCTCCTGGATGACGACAATGGCGCCGCGCGGCTTGCCCGTGGGATCGGCGCGGTAGGCGCCGAGCTTGTGGCCGTCCTTGGCGGTGAGCGTGATGCTCTGTCCCATGTAACCCGTCCTCCTCTCTCGCGATTTTGCCGGCGCTCATAGAGGAGCGGGGAGCGAGAGCAATACGGCGCCGGGCGGTTCAGCCGAGCCGCTTGCGCAGCAAGACGCGGTAGTAGTCCGCCTCTCCGCCGCGCCGGTACTCCTCGTAGCCGAGGCCGCGATAGAAGCGGATGCTTGCCGCCATGGAGACATGGGTGACGGCGCGGATTTCCCGGAGGCCGCGCCGGCGTGCTTCGGCCTCGGCAAAGCCGACGAGGCCGCGGCCATGGCCGCCGCGCTGGCGCGAGGGCATCACGGCAAGGGTGCGCATGAGCAGGTGATCCGCCCGCGCCAGCAGCACCGCGGCGCCTGCGATGCCGTCATCGTCGAGCGCCACCCAGACCGCGCCCTCAGCGACATAGGCGCGGTAGTCGTCGAGCATCGGCTGCAGCGCGCGGCCGATCAGCGGGATGAAGCTGGCATAGGCCTCGTGCACGATATGCGCGATCGCTGGCACATCGGCATCGACAGCCGGTCGAATGACGGAAGCGGCCATGAGGAACTCGCGTCGCGGCAGGCCCCAGACTAGCAGCGCCGGCCCGGCGTTACAGGTTGAATCGGAAGTGCAGGATATCGCCATCCTGGATCAGGTACTCGGCGCCTTCGAGCCGCATCTTGCCGGCCTCCTTGGCGCCCTGCTCGCCGCCGCAGGCAACGAAGTCGGCATAGGCGATGGTCTCCGCGCGGATGAAGCCCTTCTCGAAATCGGTGTGGATGACGCCCGCCGCTTGCGGCGCCTTGGTGCCTTGCGCGACCGTCCAGGCATGCGCCTCCTTGGGCCCGACGGTGAAGAAGGTGATGAGGTCGAGCAGGCGATAGCCGGCGCGGATGACGCGCGCGAGGCCGGGCTCGATCAGCCCGAGGCTCGACAGGAATTCGCGCTTCTCCGCCTCCTCGGCGAGCTGCGCCACCTCCGCCTCGATGGCGGCCGAGATGACCACCATGGCGGCGCCGCGCGCCTCGGCAAACGCTGCGACGCGCGCCGCTTGCGCATTGCCGCCGCCGGCAGCGGCTTCCTCGACATTGCAGACGTAGAGCACGGGCTTGGCGGTGATCAGCTGCAGCCCCTTGAAGATCGGGCGCTGCTCCGGCGTGACGGCGACGCCGCGCGCCGGCTTGCCCTCGCGCAGCGCGGCGAGCACCGCCTCCATCACCGCGAGCTGCGCCGCCGCCTCCTTGTCGGCGCCGCGCGCCTTCTTCTGCGTCGCCGCGACGCGGCGCTCGATACTGTCGAGGTCGGCGAGCAGCAGCTCGGTCTCGACCGTCTCGGCGTCGCGGATCGGGTCGATCGAGCCCTCGACGTGAGTGATGTTGCCGTCCTCGAAGCAGCGCAGCACATGGGCGATGGCGTCGACCTCGCGGATATGGCCGAGGACCTGGTTGCCGAGCCCCTCGCCGCGCGAAGCGCCGCGCACCAGCCCGGCAATGTCGACGAATTCGAGCTGGGTCGCGACGATCTTGGCGGATTTACCGAGCCGGGCGCAGACCTCGAGCCGCTCGTCGGGCACGGCCACCCGGCCGACATTGGGCTCGATGGTGCAGAAGGGATAGTTCGCCGCCTCCGCCGCCGCGGTGGCGGTAAGCGCGTTGAAGAGCGTCGACTTGCCGACATTGGGCAGCCCGACGATGCCGCAATTGAACCCCATCTCCGCGCTTAATCCTTCTTTTCCTCGCCGCCGCGCGGCGGCTTCGGCGGCGGCGGCTTTAGGATCAGCGCCACCTTGGTCATGAAGCCCGGCGCGTCATCGGCGACCAGCAGCGGCAGCGCCTCGGCCACCGCGGCCAGAAGCGGGCTCAGCCACGTTATCTCCTCGGCGGCGAAGTTCTGTAGCACGTAGGGCTGCACCAGCTCCTTGACGCCGGGATGACCGATGCCCAGCCGTACCCGCCAGTAATCCTCGCCGACGGCGTCGTCGATCGAGCGAATGCCGTTATGCCCCGCCGCGCCGCCGCCGCGCTTGACGCGCAGCTTGCCCGGCGCGAGGTCGATCTCGTCGTAGAGAACGGCGATCCCCTCCGGCGCGACCTTGTAGAAGCGCGCGGCCTCGCCGACCGCGTCGCCCGAGGCGTTCATATAAGTCTGCGGCTTCAGTGCGTAAACTCGCTTGCCGCCGATCGTACCCTCGGCGATCGCGCCCTGGAACTTGCTGCGGAACGGGGCAAAGGCATGGCGGTGGACGATCTCGTCCACCGCCATGAAGCCGATATTGTGCCGGTTGCGCTCGTAGCGGGTCCCGGGATTGCCGAGCCCGACGATGAGGCGCATTTAGCTTTTGCCTTTTCCTCCGCCTCCTGTCTCCTTGGCCGCCGCGCCCGGCGCCGCGCCCGGAGCGGCGCCCGGCGCTCCGCCCGGTGCCGCGCCCGGCGCTGCACCTGGCGCCGCTCCGGGGGCTGCGCCC